>JALYVK010000032.1 GCA_030853265.1 Actinomycetota bacterium | reverse complement strand
GTCAGAAGACGATGAGTCAGACGACGGTGAGTCAGACGACGGTGAGTCAGACGACGGTGAGTCAGACGACGGTGAGTCAGACGACGGTGAGTCAGACGACGGTGAGTCAGATGGGCAAGAGCCGGACGAGCAAGAGCCGGACGAGAGCTAAGGCATTTCCATGGTTTCGGCCCGCTCGATCTCGGCGAAGGCGTGGTCCAGCCGCTGCTCGATCGAGGCGCCGGTTTCCGCCTGCGCCGACAGCAGGTCCGCGATCAGCAGGCTGCCGTGGACGGCGAACGCGCCGCGGACGGCCGGCGGGTTGTCCTCGGGATCGGCGGCGCCCAGCGCTCCCATCAGGACGGCGACCAGCACGGCTGGCTCGACCGGCGGATACCAGCTGGCCGCTGCCCGCACACACCGCTGCAGGACGTCCTGCGCGTCAGCGCCGGACAGCCCGCTGGGATGCAGATCTTCCAGCAATTCCCGCACGATCGTGCCCTGGACGATCCGCAGCCGCTCCTGGTCCTGACTCTCGAGCCGCTGGACGGCCGGCTCGAAACGATCGAGGTCGGCGGCCAGCACGGCCGAGACCGCCTCGCCCACCGCCTCGCGGATGCCACGTACCGACGCCGACATGACCGGCTAGCCCACCGGCCCGCCGTGATCGGCCAGGGTCAGGCAACCCAGCGTGGTGTTGGCGTTGCCCGGGCCGATGTTCACCGCGTACGCGCAGTACCGGTGCGTGCCACGGGTGGTCCGGATGACCGCCGCGAAGCCGTGATCGCCGCTGATGTGTAGCGCCTTGTCGAGGCCGGCGCTGGGCCGGTCGGTGATCAGCTTCGCGACCAGCCGACGGCCATAGGTGACGTCGTAGATCTCGATGTACAGCGGGGAGTTGTAGTCGTCCCGGTCGGCGGCCGCGCCGGTGATCCGGACGGTGCCGGCGATGTTCACCGCCGTGTCCAGCCCGCCCCGCGGGTTGTGCGCGGCCGGGTTGACCGTGCACTTGTAGAACCGGACCAGCCCGTCGGTGCCGGTGTAGGCCAGCGTGCCGTCCGGCGCGATACCGACCGGGCGGTGGTCCTGGTAGCTGGCCTGAAACTCGGCCGGCATCGGATGAAAGTCACCGACCGAGTCACGCAGCAGCCGGGCGCCCCGGTCAGTGAGGTCGCGTCCGCTGAGGTTCTGACCCACCAGGGTGCCGTCCGGACCGGCACCGGTGAACCAGTTGAGCGGCTGCGCCGACGACATGGGTACGGTCGCGCCGGCCGGCAGCGCCGAGGCCCCGGTCATCGCCCAGCGCACCACCGCGCCGTTCTCGACCCGGCCGTACAGGTAGGGTCCCGAGCCGCCGGCCACCTGGCTGGTGCTGGGGTCTTCGGAGACGTCGCCCCCGAGGTGCAGCGTCCGGCCGTTGGCCAGCCGGACCAAACTGAACTCGTCGTAGTTGTTTTGGTAGATGTAGCCGACATCGCCCAGCGCGTCGATGGCCGAACTGCCGGCGTGGTTGGCCGCGACCGTGCTGACGGCGCCGGTGGCCGACCACTGCTCGACCTGGCCACCACCATCGGCCTGCCGCCGGATGTCACCGGAGATCCGGCCGTCCGGACTCACCCCGGTCGGATCCACGCTCTGCCAGCCGGGCAGCGCCTTGAGTACCGTGCGGTGACCGTTCTGGTAGCGCACGCCGATCCGCCTGTTCGCCTCGACCCAGGCGTCGGTGCGCTGCACCGAGGCGACGACCGCACCGGCCGAGCTGACCCCGACCACCCGGACCGACCGCAGGTCGTCGTAGCTGACGTTGGCGTAATTGAAGGAATCCAGCACGGTGGTCCGGCCGGCCTTCCAGCTGATCACCTGGAACGTCGTGCCGCCGTCGAACCGGACGCCGGCCCACAGGCCGTGGCCGTCCGTGGCGGTCAGCGACTCGGTCGGCTTCAGCGCCCGCAGTTCGGCCAGCACCAGGCTGCCCACCGGGGCGCTGGCGGTGCAGCCGGGCGCGCCGGCCGCCTCGGCCACCGGTGCAGCGGCGACGAGTAACCCGCAGCCCAGGCTGAGCGCCAGTGCGGCGCCGGTCATGCGAATGGTGCGGATGGTGCGGCGAGCCGGCATATGTGCGTCCCCTGTGTTGTCGCGGTGAGGAATCTTAACCCGGTCTGGGTGGCCTACGGTCGATATCCACCGTAGGAATCCAGACGACCTGAGGCTGGCTAGCAGGTGCGGGCGTCCAGATGTCCGAACGGGCCGTCCACCGCCCGCAGCTCGGCGGTCAGGGCGGCCGGATCGCCACCGGGTGCCATCGCGTCGGCGAGTGCGAAGAACCGCTCGGCATGGGTCCGGGCCCGCTGCCGGCCGTAGTCGGCGGCCGACTCGCGGGTGACCATGAACGCCCAGTCGCTGGAGCTGAGCAGGAACGCCTCGCGCGCCAGCTGGTCGGCGGCCAGGTCGCGGCCACCGCGCACGCCGGTGAAGGCGAATCGCTCGTCCAGCAAGTCGAAAAGCCGTTTCTGGACGGTGGCGAGCTCGGCATTCAGTTCGGCCACCTGCTCGTTGTCCCAGACCCGCCAGTCCTTGCCGGCACCCCAGGACGAGGCCGGCAACTCCAACCGGTTGGCCACCAGGCCGGCCTCGCGGGCGCCGCTCAGGGTGCTCAGCCGAACGCCGGCCAGCGGCAGCATCCGCAGCACCGCCTCGAGGAACTCCGGCCCTTCGTACCACCAGTGCCCGAACAGCTCGGTGTCGAACGCGGCGACCACCAGGCCCGGTCGGCCGTGCCGGCCGGCGATCTCGGTGAGCCGGCGTACCACCGCGGCCACGAAATCCTGGGCGTCGCGCAGTACCGCGGCCGAGGCGAGCGCAGGCTGCCAGTCGCGCTTGTCCGGCCCGGGGCCGGTCACCCGGGCCGGCCGGAATCCTGACGCCTGGTCGAAGGTGTGAAAGTCGCGGTAGCTGCTGCCGCCCGGATAGCCGGTCCGGGACGACCAGATCCGGTTGGACAGGTCCAGGTCGCGGGCGAAGGCCACCACCTCGGTGTCACCGACCGGATGCCCGAAGGCGGTCTCGCCGGCCACCGCCGGGGCATCGACCAGAAAGTGGCTGACCCCGTGCTCGGCGTAGAACTGCTCCATGCCCGGTGCGTAACCGCATTCCGGCGCCCAGATGCCAGTTACCGACCGCCCCACCCGCAGCCGGGCGTCGGCCAGCCCGGTGCGTAGCTGCGCGGCGGCGAATCGTTCGGTCAGCAAAGGCTGAAACGGGTGGGTGGCCGGCCCGGACAGCAGCTCGACGGTGCCGGCGTCCAGTAACGGGCGCAGCACCGCCGACAGCCCACCGGTCAGCCAACGGCCCTCCAGATCGGCCAGGCAGTCGGCAGCCTGCCGGCGCTCGTGGGCCGCGAGCTGCTTGAAGCCGGGCCGAGCACTCAGCTCCTCGGCCCGCAATTGCCAGCGACCGGCCCAGGAGTGCAGCTCGGTCAGGCAGTACGGATCGTCCAGCATCGCCGCCACGACCGGTGTCACGCCGAGCGTCAGGACGTCGGAATAGCCATGTTTGGCAAGGGTTTCCAGCATCCGGAGCACGCGCCGCCAGGAGCCGGTGAAGGCTTGGTGCAGCCACTCCTCGCCGACCGGCCAGGTGCCGTTGTGCGCCACCCAGGGCAGGTGGGTGTGCAACACCAGGCTGAGGGTGCCGATCGACTTCATACCGGCCGAGCAAGGACGATCAGGTCCAGGCTGGCGTCGATGGCCGGGTCCTCGGCATCGAAGGAGGCCAGCGGGAAGTCCGCCGCGGTCACCGCGCGCACCTCGGCCAGCAGCTCGGCCGGCCAGTCCAGCGGCGGGCTATCCAGTTGCGTGGCAACGAAACCGCCGTACTTGCGGTCCAGCTCGCGCAACCGGTCCGAGGCATGCAGGCCCACCAGCGAGCACACCGTGAAACCGCTTGCGCGAACCAGGCCGGTCAGCTCGGCGGCGGTGAACTCGTGGGTGTGGAAGGGATTGCGCGGACGGCTCGCCTCGGCGGAGAAGGTCAGCCGGTTCGGCGTGCTGAGCATCAACAGGCCGGCTGGGCGCAGCACCCGCCGGCACTCGGCGAGGAACTGCCGATGGTCCCAGACATGCTCGATCACCTGCAACGAAACCAGAAACTCGATCGAGTGGGCGGCCACCGGCAATGCGGCCAGGTTCGCTCGCAGCGCGCCCAGTTGCGGATACCTGCTGGCCAGGTGGCCGATCGCGGCGGCGTCGTAGTCCAGCGCGCACACCAGGTCGGCGCGCTCGGCCAGCAGCGCGGTGCCGTAACCCTCACCGGCGCCGACCTCGAGCAGCGGGCCACCAGTCACTAGGGGAGCCAGTTGCAGGTAGGCCGCCTCGTGCCGGCGGAACCAGTAGTTCTCCTCGGCGATGCCGGGCATCGTCCGCTCGCCGGTCAGCTCCAGCGGTGAGACATCGCGCACACCCTGGCTAAGGCCCAGAACGCCGCCAGCGGGCATCCTCACAGCGTCGTGCGCCCCACCGCCGAGCAGACCAGGCTGCCGAACCACAGCACACCGTCGCGCTCGCGGATCCCGCTGCACATGTAGAAGTCCCGGTTCGGCTGCTGCAGGTCGTGCACCAACCGGCCGTCGGCGTCGAATGCCTGGGCGAAGACCGTCCGGCCCTCCTTCGGCTGCAACGCCTCCGGCAGCGCCCAGGTCAGCCGGCGCAGCGCCGGATGCCAGGGCGAGACCAGATCCAGCAGCCGGTTGCGCCCCGACGGCAGCGCCACCCAGAACAGGCCGTCGCTGCCGCGGGACATGTTGTCGGGAAAGGCCGGCAGGTTGTCGACGAAGACCTCGCGAGCGCCCTGGCGCGAGCCGGTCAGCCAGAGCCGCTCGACCGTGTACGCCCCGGTCTGGGCGAACAGCAGGAACGACTCGTCCTCGGCCAGCGCGACCCCGTTCGGGAAGTGCAGGCCGTCCAGCAGCAGCGTCACGGTGCCGGCCGGGTCCCGGCGGAACAGCCGTCCGGTGCCGGCATGTTCGAGCAGGTCGCCCTTGTAGTCATCGATGCCGAAATGCCGGGAGCTGTCGGTGAAATAGATGCTGCCGTCCGCGGCCACCGCGCTGTTGTTGCAGAAGCGCATCGGCACGCCGTCGATATCGCCGACCAGCACCTGCACCCGGGCGTTCTCGGGGTGCTGCTCGTCCGGCCAGACCCGCAGTACGCCGCGCTGCACGTCGCAGATCACCAGGCCGCCGTCCGGATGGAATTCCAGGCCGAGGCCGCGACCGCCGGTGTGCGCGATGGTGGTGATCCGGTCGCCGTCGGCCGACAGCCGCAGGATCCGGCCGTCCTTCACCGCCGTCAGCACGCTGCCGTCGGCATCGACCAGGACGTCCTCGCTGGACTCGGTCGGCAACCCGAACACGGTCAGCTCGAACGGGGTGGGGCCGGCCGAGGACGCCGCGCGGGCGGTGGCCTTCGGCGGCCGCCAGCGCACCGGAGCGATCGCGGTGGTGGGAGGTGTCATATCGACTCCACGGTAGGCATGTATGAGAATGCAGGTAGGTACCGCGGCTGGGCTCAGTTCGCCGCGGGTGATCGGAAACACCCTACGGTCCCAGCAGGCCAGTTAGCTACTGGCGGGTAACATTGGGGTGTCGAAGCAATGCGGCGCGGCAGCGAACAGCCGCGACCAGTTCGTGCGCAGCCAGGTACTCACGACAGAAAAGGACGTAGCACACCGATGAACATCGTTGTCCTCATGAAGCAGGTGCCCGACACCTATGCCGAGCGCAAGCTGAGCGCTACCGACAACACCCTGGACCGGGACGCCTCCGATGCCGTGATCAACGAGATCGACGAGTACGCGATCGAAGAGGGGTTGCGCCTGAAAGAGGCGCACGGCGGCGAGGTGACCATCCTGACGATGGGGCCGGACCGGGCCACCGAATCCATCCGCAAGGCGTTGTCGATGGGCGCGGACAAGGGCGTGCACGTGCTGGACCCGGCACTGCACGGCTCCTGCGCGATCACCACCGCCAAGGTGCTGGCCAAGGCGCTGGGCACCCTGGAATACGACCTGGTGATCGGCGGCCTGGAAGCGACCGACTCGCGGCTGTCGGTGATCCCGGCGCTGGTCGCCGAGGCCACCGGGCTGCCGCAGCTGTCCGGCGCCCGCAAGGTCACCGCGGAAGGCTCCACGGTCACCATCGAGCGGGTCACCGACACCGGCTATGACGTGGTGCAGGCGAACACGCCGGCAGTGCTGAGCGTGGTCGAGAAGATCAACGACCCGCGCTACCCGTCCTTCAAGGGCATCATGGCCGCCAAGTCCAAGCCGGTCACCACGCTGTCGCTGGCCGACCTGGGGCTGGCCGAGGGCGAGGTCGGGCTGGCTGCCGCGACCACGGTCGTCGACTCCTTCGAGGTTGCCCCGCCGCGCGCGGCCGGCACCGTGGTGAAGGACGACGGCAACGGTGGCGCCGCAATCGCCGAATACCTGGCCAGCAAGAAACTCATCTGATCGTTCGAAGCAGACGTCTGCTCTCTTGAAAGATTAGGAATTCACGACTATGTCTGAAGTTCTGGTACTCATCGATTCGGCGAACGGCACCCTGAAGAAGTCCGCCACCGAACTGCTCACCGCCGCCCGGGCGCTGGGCGAGCCGTCGGCCGTGGTGATCGGCGCGCCCGGCACCGCCGCCGCGCTGAAGGATCAGCTCGCCGAATACGGCGCGGCCAAGGTCTACGTCGCGGAGAGCGACGAGATCGCCGACTACCTGGTGGCACCCAAGGCCGAGGTACTGGCCCAGATCGCCGGCCAGGCCAGCCCGGCCGCGATCCTGGTCGCCTCGACCCCGGAGAACAAGGAGATCGCCGCCCGGACCGCGTTCAAGATCGACTCCGGCTTTCTGGCCGATGCGATCGAGATCGGCCCGGACGGCCAGGTCAGCCAGTCCATCTTCGGTGGTGCGGTGACCGTGTCGGCCAAGGTCTCCAAGGGCATTCCGGTAATCAGCCTGCGCGCGAACTCGGTACCGGCCTCGACCGCGCCGGCCGCGGCCGAGGAGGTGGCGGTGACCGTCAGCCTGTCCGATGCGGCGAAGGCCGCCAAGATCATCGACCGGGTCGAAGAGGCCAAGGGCTCGCGGCCGTCGCTGGCCGATGCCTCGGTGATCGTCTCCGGCGGCCGGGGGGTCGGCTCGGCCGACAACTTCAAGGTCGTCGAAGAGGTGGCCGACTCGCTCGGTGCCGCGGTCGGTGCCTCCCGGGCGGCGACCGATGCCGGCTGGGTGCCGCACACCATGCAGGTCGGCCAGACCGGGGTCACCGTCGCGCCGCAGCTCTACGTCGCGCTCGGCATCTCCGGCGCGATCCAGCACCGGGCCGGCATGCAGACCTCGAAGACCATCGTCGCGGTCAACAAGGATGCCGAGGCACCGATCTTCGAGCTTGCCGACTTCGGCGTGGTCGGCGACCTGTTCGCGGTCGCCCCGCAGCTGGCCGAAGAGGTCACCAAGCGCAAGGGCTGAGTGAGCATCGAGCTTGGTGAGTGAGAATCGAGCGAGGTACGAGCGAGGCGCGGAGCGAACTGAGTGTCGGACGAGCGAGGCGCGGAGCGAAGTAGCGACCAGCTGAGGTCCGCGATCTTCATACTGTTCAACCGCCATAGCGGTCGAACAGTATGAAGATCGGTGAACTAGACGGGACGGAACTCGATCGATAGCAGGGCTAGACTGCTGAAAACGTGAGCTCCGCGATCCCTGCCGACACCGCGCCCGGCGTCAAGCTATCCATTTTCGGACCGCGTTACCGGGTCGCCAGCGTCGGCATCCTGATCCTGATGACCATCATCGCCTTCGAGGCGATGGCGGTGGCGACGGCGTTGCCGACCGCGGCCCGCAGCCTGCACGGCCTGGCCGGCTACGGCTGGGCCTTCACCGGATTCCTGATCGCCAGCGTGCTCGGCATGGTGCTGTCCGGCATGCGCTCGGACCAGCGCGGCCCACGGCTGCCGTTGCTGATCGGCCTGGTGCTGTTCATCGCCGGCCTGCTGCTGGCCAGCGCGGCTGGCCAGATGTGGGTGCTGGTCGCCGCCCGGGTGGTGCAGGGGTTTGCGGTCGGCCTGCTGATCACCGCGATGTACGTGGTGATGGGCGAGGTGTACTCCGACGAGATCCGGCCGCGGATGTTTGCTGCGCTGGCCAGCTCGTGGGTGATTCCCGGCCTGGTCGGGCCGGTGGTGGCCGGCTGGATCACCGAGCAGCTGTCCTGGCGCTGGGTCTTCGGCGGCCTGGCCCCGTTCGCCGCGGTGGGTGGGCTGATGCTGCTGCCTTCGGTGCGCCAGCTCCGGTCTGCCAGCGCACTTGACCGGGCGGCGGATCCCGGCCGGATCTGGTTCGCGCTGCTCACCGCGCTGGGCATTGCCGGCATCGCCGAGGTGGGGGAGCGGCAAACCCCGCTGAGCGTGCTGCTCGCCCTGGCCGGGGTGGTCGCGATGGTGCTCGGCCTACGCCGATTGCTGCCGCGGGGCACCGTACGGTTTGCGCCCGGTGTGCCGGCCGCCATCGCGTTTCGCGGCGTGCTGGCTTCGGTGTTCGTCGGCATGGAGGTGCTGGTGCCGCTGACCCTGACCGTGCAGCGGCACTATTCGCCCACCATGTCCGGCCTGCCGCTGATGTTGACCGCGGTGACCTGGGCGGCGGCGTCCCAGCTGCAGAGCCGGTGGCACAACCCGAACCGAGCCCGGCTGGTGGGCATCGGCCTGGTGCTGATCTCAGCTGCCGGGGTCGGGATGGCGCTGGTCGCCAGCCGGCTGGTACCGGGCTGGGCGGCGTTCCTGACCTGGCCCGTAGCCGGCTTCGGGGCCGGTTTCGCGCTGACTAGCGCAAGTGTGGTGATGCTGGAATACACCAACGACGCCGACCGCGGTTCGGACTCGGCCTCGTTGCAGCTGGCCGACTCGTCGCTGAGCGCGGTGTCGGCGGCGTTTTCCGGTGCGCTGGTGGCACTGGCGGCGACCGGCCGGATCAGCTACGGCACCGGGCTGTCGATCGCCTTTCTCTCGATGGCCACGATCGCTGCGCTGGCGCTCAGCCGGGCCGGCCAGCTACGGCCCGCGCTCGGTGATCCGGTGGCCGGATCGGATGTCCAGGTCCCAGTGCACAGCTGAGCGAGGAGCGGAGCGAAGTGAAGTGGCTGGCACAGCTGAGTGAGCATCGTAGCGAGGTACGAGTGAGGAGCGGAGCGAAGTGGCTGGCACAGCTGAGTGAGCATCGCAGCGGAGCGAAGTGGCTGGCACAGCTGAGTGAGCATCGCAGCGAGGTACGAGTGAGGAGCGGAGCGAAGTGACTAACACAGCGCCGTAAGCTCGTAACCGATGACCTACCTAGACCATGCCGCGACCACCCCGATGCTCGGGGAGGTCATCGCCGTGATGTCCACGGCGATGGCCGAGATCGGCAACCCGTCCTCGCTGCACACCTCGGGCCGGCGCGCCCGCCGGGCCGTCGAGGAATCCCGCGAGCGACTGGCCTCGGCGCTGGGTAGCCGGCCGTCCGAAGTCATCTTCACCAGCGGCGGCACCGAGGCCGACAACCTGGCGGTCAAGGGGATCTTCCTTGCCCGCAGGGCGGAAAACCCGGCGCGCCGCAAGGTGCTGATCAGCGCCATCGAGCATCACGCGGTGCTGGACTCGGCCGACTGGCTGGTCGAGCACGAGGGTGCCGAGCTGGTGCTGCTGCCGGTGGACGTGCTCGGCGCCGTCCGGCCCGCGGTGCTCGCTGCCGCGATCGAGGCCGACCCGGACGCGGTCGCCGTGGTCAGCATCATGTGGGCCAACAACGAGGTCGGGACGATCCAGCCGATCGCCGAGCTGGCGGCCATCGCGCACGAGCATGGCATCCCGTTCCACACCGACGCGGTGCAGGCAGCCGGCGTGCTGCCGGTGTCCTTCGCCGATTCCGGGGTGGACGCGATGTCGGTGACCGGGCACAAGCTCGGTGGCCCGTACGGCACCGGAGCGTTGCTGCTCGGCCGGGGCGTGAGCTGCACGCCAGTCCTGCACGGCGGCGGCCAGGAGCGCGACGTCCGCTCCGGAACCATCGACACCCCCGGAGTGGTCGGCTTCGCGGCTGCCACCGAGATCGCGGTCAGCCGCCGGGACGAGACCGCGGCCAGGCTGCGCCGGTTACGCGCGATGCTGCTGGACGGGGTGCTCGCCGCCGTCCCGGACGCGATCGTGAACGGCGACCCGGAGCACCGACTGCCGGGCAACATGCACCTGTCCTTTCCCGGCTGCGAGGGCGACTCGTTGCTGATGCTGTTGGACGCCAAGGGCATCGAGTGCTCGACCGGCTCGGC
This sequence comes from Actinomycetota bacterium, assembly GCA_030853265.1. Taxonomy (GTDB): domain Bacteria; phylum Actinomycetota; class Actinomycetes; order Mycobacteriales; family Jatrophihabitantaceae; genus Jatrophihabitans_A. The sequence goes on along the minus strand of JALYVK010000032.1, from coordinate 29,182 downwards.
CTGCTCGGCCGGCGTCGCGCAGCCCTCGCACGTGCTGATCGCGATGGGAGCCGACGAGGCCCGGGCACGTGGCTCGCTGCGGCTCTCGCTCGGGCACACCTCCACCGAGGCCGACGTGCAGGCGGTCATCGAGGCGATCGGGCCGGCGGTGGAGCGTGCTCGGCGCGCTGGCATGGCCTCCGCAGCGCCGGCTCGGGTCGCGCAAGTCTGATGGAGATTGACCTGATGTACGGCGATGATTCGATGAGGGTAGGAGCCTGATGAAGGTACTGGCCGCGATGAGCGGCGGGGTCGATTCGGCGGTCGCGGCGGCGCGCGCAGTGGATGCTGGCTGGGATGTCACAGGCGTGCACCTGGCGCTGTCCCGCCAGCCAGCCACTCTGCGTACCGGAGCGCGCGGCTGCTGCTCGGTGGAGGACTCCCACGATGCCCGGCGGGCGGCCGACGTCCTGGGAATCCCCTTCTACGTATGGGACTTCGCCGAGCGGTTCCAGGCCGAGGTGATCGAGGACTTCGTGGCCGAGTACGCGGCCGGCCACACGCCGAACCCCTGCCTGCGCTGCAACGAGAAGATCAAGTTCACCGCGCTGCTGGACCGGGCGCTGGCGCTCGGCTTCGACGCGGTGGCCACCGGGCATCACGCCAAGCTGGTCGACGGCCGGTTGGCGCGGTCGGTGGACCAGGCCAAGGACCAGTCCTACGTGCTCGCGGTACTCACCCGCGAGCAGCTCGCGCACGCCATCTTCCCGCTCGGTGACTCGACCAAGGACCAGGTCCGGGCCGAAGCCGCCGCCCGCGCGCTGTCGGTGGCTGACAAGCCGGACTCGCATGACATCTGCTTCATTGCCGACGGCGACACCCAGGGCTTCCTGGCTGAGCGGCTCGGCGAGCGGCCCGGCGACATCGTCGATGCCGAGGGGACCGTACTGGGCTCGCACTCCGGCGCCTTCGGTTTCACCGTCGGCCAGCGTCGCGGGCTGCACCTGAGCACCCCGGCCCCGTCCGGCCAGCCGCGTTACGTGCTGTCTATCCAGCCGAAGTCCAACACCGTGGTGGTCGGCAGCGCCACTGATCTCGAGGTGGATCTGATCCGGTGCGCGTCGCCGGTCTGGATCGGTCCCGCGGATCCGGTCGACGGCTTCGAGTGCCTGGTGCAGCTGCGCGCGCACGGCATGGTGTCGGCTGCCCGGGTCGAGCTGGGTTGCGATGGCGCTGAGCTGGTGGCGACCCTGCGCGAGCCGCAGCGGGGGGTGGCGGCCGGTCAGGCGCTGGTGATGTATGACGGTGACCAGGTACTCGGCTCGGCCACCATCACCGCGACCGAGCGCGTTCCGGCCGAGGCTCGATGAGCTTCGGCTGGCCGGCCGGGGCGACTACCGGCATTGGCTCGCTGCCTGGCACCGACGCCGCCGAGGCTATCGCGCTGCTGCTCGGTGAGGTCAGCGAGCTGCCCTACCTGCCCGAGCTGCCCGGTCGCGGCTTCGGCGCCGACCTGATCGCGCACGGCTGCGCGCTGCTGCTCGACCTGCCGGTGGAGTGGCAGCCGCACGGCTGGACGCTGGCCAGCCACCCGGGCCGCGATCTCGGCCGGGCCCGTGATCACCTGCTGCGCGATCTGGACGTGCTCACCGAGCAGGCGCAGGGAGTGGACCTGCTCAAGATCCAGGTGGCCGGCCCGATGACGATGGCCGCCAACCTCGAATTGCCCAATCTGCACAAGGTGTTGACCGATCCCGGCGCGTTCCGGGCTCTGGCCGAGTCCCTGACCGAGGGCGTCCGGGCCCAGCTGGCCGACCTGAGCGGCCGGTTGCCGGGTACCCGGTTCGTGCTGCAGGTGGACGAGCCCAGCCTGCCGCAGGTGCTGGCCGGCCAGGTGCCGACCCCGTCCGGTTATGGCACGGTCCGCTCGATGGAACGGCCGGTCGCCGAGGCCGCGCTGGCCGGGCTGCTTGCTGTGGTCGAACCGGGCTGGCGGGTGGTGCACTGCTGCGGCGCGCAGGTGCCCTACGAGCTGATCGGGGCGGCCGGGGCTAGTGCGGTGTCGGTGGACGCCAGCCTGATCCGCGACCAGCACCTGGACGCGATCGGCGCGCTGGTGGACGATGGCGCCGGGCTGTGGCTCGGGGTGATCCCGGGTACCGACGCCGAGATCTCGGTCGCCGGCGCCCGAGCTCCGGTCCGCTCGCTGTGGAACAAGCTCGGCTTTGCCCCGCAACTGCTTGCCGAACGGGTGGTGCTGACCCCGTCCTGCGGCCTGGCCGGCGCATCGATGCCCTATGTACGCAGGGCAATCTCGATCCTTCGGGACGCCGGAAAGTCGTTGATCGAGGAGTGATCAGCCCGCGCTGACGGCGCCGTCGACCGACAGCGTGACGTCCATCGGCCGACCGGCGAAGCGCAGGCCCCGGACGCTGAGTTCACCGACCGGGGACGGCCGCAGCGGCGCGAAGTCCAGCCGGCCGGCCGGCGCATCCGGTCGCGGCCCGAGTACCGCGCTCAGGATTGCCACCGAGGCGGCGGCCGCCCAGGCCTGCGGGCGGCAGGACGCCGGGTACGGGGTGGCTCGGCCGCCAGCCGAGATCCGCTCGCCGCCGTGTAGTTCCGGCATCCGGTATTCGAAGGTGGGCGCCGCCGACAGCAGCCCGGTGATCAGCCCGGCGGCTGCCTCGGCCGCGGCCGGCACTCCATTGGTGGCCGCGGTGGCCAGCCCGGTGATCGCGATCGCGGTGTCGTGCGTCCACACCGAGCCGCCGTGATAGCTCAGCGGGTTGAAGCCGGCCGCGGAACTCGCCATGGTGCGCAGGCCGAAACCCGAGGACAGCTCCGGCGAGCCGAGCCGGCGGGCGACCAGTTCGGATTCGGCCTGGTCGAGCAGCCCGGTGCCCAGCAGGTGTCCCATGTTCGAGGCGAGCGCGTCCACCGGCCGGCCAGCGGCATCCAGCGCCATCGCCGGGTAGTCGCCGGCCGGGTCGGTAAGCCAGAAGTGCCGGCGGAACCGGACCGCCAGCTCCTCGGCCCAGTCGCGCCATTCCTGGCCACCGGGCCGTCCGAAGGCATCGAGCAGGTCCGCGCCGTGCCGTGCGGCGGCGTAGGCATAGGCCTGCACCTCCGACAGTGCGACCGGGGCGTCGGCGAGCCGGCCGTCGGCGAACTGGATCGAGTCGTGCGAGTCCTTCCAGCCCTGGTTGGCCAGGCCGTGACCGGACCGGTCTGCGTAGCGCAGGAATCCGCTGTCATCCATGCCGTAATCGCGCATCCAGGCCAGCGCCCGTTCGAGGTTGGGCAGCAGCGCGGCGACCTCGCCGATCGGCATTCCCCAGCGCCAGCCGTCGTGCAACAGTGAGATCCACAGCGCGGTCGCGTCGACGGTTCCGTAGTAGGTCGGTGGCAGTCGCAGCTGCTGATCGGCGTGCCCACCGTCGCCGTGGTCGGTCTCGACCCGGCGGATCTCGTGCAGGATCTTGCCGGGTTCTTCGGCAGATTCCGGATCGACCCGGCCACCCTGTCGACGGGCCAGGGTACGCAGCGTGCCGGCCGCGAGTTCGGTGCCCAGCGGCAGCAGCATCCGCGCGGTGAGCAGCGAATCGCGCCCGAACAGGGTGAGGAACCAGGGCACTCCGGCGGCAATGAAACGGTCGGTCGGCGCGACCGGGTCGGCCAGTTCGAGCGCGCGAAGGTCGGCCAGTGACCGGTCGAGCAGTTGCGGCAGGCGCAGGTCGCCGGCGCTGACCCGGGGCGCGCGTACCGACGACTCGCCGACCGGCAGCGCGACGACCTGGGGCCGGGGATCGTTGTCCAACCGGTAGCTCAGCTCGATCAGTACCGATTCCCCTTGCGCCAACTCGATATTCCAGGATAGCCGGCCTGCCTCGATGGTATCCGGGGCGGGCTTCGCGGTGGCCGTCACCCGGGCGCCGTCCGGGCCGGTCCAGCTCAGCCCGCCGTCAATCGCCTCCGGTTGCAGCGGAGCGGTCGGCTGACCGGCCTTGACCGTGCTCATCTCGGCCAGGTCGCTGCCCAGGGTGAGCGTCAGCCGGGTGCTGACCGGTCCGCGCGCGGCGGAGCTGAACTCGATGGATTCGGTGGCCTGTGCGCCGTCCAGCTCGCGCCACCGCTGCACCCAGACGGTCGGGTCCGGCCCCGGATTGCCCAGCCCCCGGGCTATCGACAGGCTCCGGGTTCCGCTGGCGCCGGCGAACTCACCGAGCACCGGGTTCAGCTCGGCACCGGTCACCGACAGCAGCGCGGTGGCAATGATCCGGCGGTCTGCCAGGTAGATTCCCTCGACGCTCTGGCCGGCGCCGGCCCGGTCGGGATCGAGCTGGCCGTCCCGTCCGGACAGCGCAAGCGCGGGCGCCCGGACGCAGGCCAGCAGGTCGTGCAGGTAAGGCTGGCGGGCCGGTTGCTGGGTCATGGTGCTCCCGTCGCGGAGTGAAATCTAGCTACAAAAGTGTGCCGGTAACTATGCGGGCAGACCTGACCCTACCCATTTGAACGTTCATATGAAACAGTGAGTAGACCAATTAGAACGATCAAACCCGACCCGACGAACGGAGGAGTGAACAGTGCTGCGAGGATCGGAGGACTTGGTCCGGCCGACCATCGAGTCGGTTGCCTCGCATGCCGGGGTGTCTCGCCAGACCGTGTCCAACGCCCTGAACGCGCCGGAGCGGCTCAAGCCCGAGACCCTCGCGCGAGTGCTCGACTCGATCAGCAGCCTGGGCTACCGCCCGAGCCAATCGGCCCGCAACCTGCGTACCCAGTCGACGCGGTTGATCGGGTTTCGCTTTGCCCGCTCGGCAGGTTCTGGTATCGCCTCGATCGAGGACCGGTTCCTGCACGCGCTGTGTTCGGCAGCCCGCGACCGCGGTTACGGGGTGCTGGTGTTCGCCGCGGACGCCGACGACGACGAGCTGGCGGTGTATGAGGACCTGCTCAGCCGTGGCGCGGTCGACGCCTTCGTGCTGATGAACACCCATCACGGCGACCCGCGACCGCCCTGGCTGTCGGCACATGAGGTTCCCTTCGTCTCGTTCGGAAGGCCCTGGCAGCGGCTGTCGAAACCGCATTCCTGGGTGGACGTGGACGGCCGGCGTGGCCTGCGCCTGGTGGTCGAGCATCTGGTCGCCGCCGGCCACCGCCGGATCGGCTTCCTGGGCTGGCCCGAGCACAGCGAGGTGGGCCGGGATCGCCACCAGGGCTGGCTCGATGGCATCGAGGCGGCCAAGCTGCCCACCCATCAGCTGACCGCGCACGGGCACGACGGAATCGCGGTCGGCAGCGAGCTGGCCGAGCGATTGCTGTCCCGCCGGCACCCGCCGACCGCGCTGGCCTGCGTCAGTGACGCGGTTGCCGTCGGTGCCATGCGTGCCGTGGAACAAAGGGGATTGGCCGTCGGTCGGGATGTGGCGGTGGTCGGCTTCGATGACAGCCCGTTGGCCACCGTGGTCACCCCGGGGCTTTCCAGCGTGCGGCAGCCGCTGGAGTCGGTGGCCGAAAAGTGCGTGGACCTGCTCTTGCGCCAGATCTCAGACCACACCGCTATCCCGCTCAAGCTCGTCGTCCCACCCACCCTGATCGTTCGTGGCAGCAGCCAGCCGGCCGGGTCGACGCCGGCCATCCCATCGGAAGGAACACCATGAAAATCAGCAAGATCGGTATCGCGACCGCGGCGCTGGCTGCCGGGTTGCTCGCGCTCAGCGCCGGCTGCGGCGGTGGCAGCAGCTTCAACGCCAAGAGCCAGCCCAGCGGCGGCAGCACCGGCAGCGGTCCGCTGAACGTGCTCATCGGCTCGTCCGGAGCCGCCGAGACGGCTGCCGTGAAGTCCGCCGCCGACGCGTTCAGCAAGCAATCGGGGATCAAGGTGACGGTGACCGCGGCGCAGAACCTGGTGCAGCAGGTCAGCCAGGGAATGGCTGCCAACACCCCGCCGGACGTGTTCTACCTCGACACCAACTCCTTCCAGAACTACGCCAAGAGCGGCGCGCTCTATCCCTATGGCGACAAGGTCAGCAACCCGGATGACTTCTTCCCGGCGCTGAAGGCTTCCTTCACCTACAACGGGCAGTTCTACTGCGCACCCAAGGACTGGTCGACGCTCGGCCTGGTGATCAACACCGACGACTGGGCCAAGGCCGGCCTGACCGCCTCCGACGTGCCCAAGACCTGGGACCAGCTCGAGACGGTGGCCAAGAAGCTCACCACCGACGGCCGGGTCGGGCTGACGGTGGACCCGACCCACTCCGGGTTGGATCAGTTCCTGTTGCAGAACGGTGGATCGCTGATCAGCGCCGACCAGAAGTCGGCCGCCTTCGACAGCGATCAGAACGTCGCGGCGCTGACCTTTGTCAAGAAGCTCATGACGGAGGGGGCCTTGAAGTACCCATCCAGCCTGAGCGCCGGCTGGAACGGTGAGGCCTTCGGCAAGAACAAGGCCGCCATGACCATTGTTGGCAACTGGATCGACGGCGCGATGAAGAGCGATTATCCGAACGTCAAGTACCAGGTCGCCGAGCTGCCGGCCGGCCCGACCGGCATCAAGGCCACCAACTCCTTTACCAACTGCTGGGGAATCCCGGCCAAGAGCGCCAACCAGGCCAACGCGGTGAAGCTGGTGGACTACCTCACCTCGGCGGAGTCTCAGATGGGCTTTGCCAAGGCATTCGGGGTGATGCCGTCCCGGCAGTCGGCCAAGGCCCAGTGGACCGCGGCCTTCCCCAACGACGCGGCCTTCCTGTCCCAGGCAGCTGTCGCGCACGGTGACCTGGCCCTGGCCGGTGGTGCGCAGGCAATCAGTGACTACGACGCGAAGTTGCTTGCCCTGCAGAGCGGTGATCCGAAGACGATCCTCAGCACGGTGCAGAAGAACATCACCGCGGTGATCAAGCAGAACGGTTAGCACCGGTATGGCTATCCAGACGGCCGCCGGCGCGCAGGAGTCGGGAGTCCGGGCCTCGGCGGCCCGGACGCCAAGGCGCGGCGGCGGCATCCGAGGCAGGCAGGCCACCGCCGGCTGGCTGTTCACCGCACCGGCGATCGTGCTGGTCGTGCTGTTCCTGGTGGTACCGATGCTGATGGCGCTGTGGGTCAGCCTCAGCAACTGGAGCGGGATCGGCAGCCCGTTCTCCTCCAACGTGAAATTCGTCGGGGTCAAGAACTATTCGGCGATCCTGGTGCAGGACGGTTTGGCCCGGCAGAACCTGATGGAAAGCCTGCGCAACAACTTCTACTACGTGCTGCTGGTGGTCCCGCTGCAGACCGTGCTGGCGCTGTTCCTGGCGGTGGTGGTGAACCGGCGTCGGCTGGCCGGCCGGGGTTTCTTCCGGACCGCGTTCTACTTCCCGTCCGTCACGTCCTCGGTGGCTATCACCATCGTGTTCATCTTCTTGTTCAGTGGCAGCGGGGTGGTGAACGCGGTCCTGCAGCAGTTCGGGGTCAGCGGGCCGGACTGGTTCACCCGCCAGGACGGCCTGATCCATATCGTGCTCGACAAGCTGGGGGTGCACACCGCTCCAGGATTCCTCGCCAATCATTCGGTACTGGGCCAGTCCTGGTGGGAGTGGCTGGCCGGCCCGAGCGTGGCGATGGTGGCCCTGATCGTGCTGGCGGTCTGGACCACCGCCGGGACGTTCATGCTGATGTTCCTGGCGGCATTGCAGAACATCCCGGCCGAGATCGAAGAGGCTGCCCTGGTCGACGGGGCCAGCTCGTGGGAGCGGTTCAGCCAGGTCACCCTGCCGATGCTGCGGCCGACCATGTTCCTGGTGCTGACGCTGGGCCTGATCGGTACCTGGCAGGTCTTCGACGCGGTGTTCCTGCTCAATGCCAACAACCCGACGCTGACCACCCCGGCGTATCTGTCGTATCAGACATCATTCGGCAATCAGCAGTGGGGCCAGGGCGCGGCGATCTCGTTCGTGCTGTTCGCGATCATCGTGGTGCTGGCCGCCCTGCAACGCTACGTCCTGCGTGATCGGGACCTGGCCCGCGAGCGCAAACAGCAGCGCAGCCAAGGCAGAAGTGCTATCGGGAGGGCCGGATGACCCAGTCCAACGAGGTCCGCGAAGTGGCGATCGAAGCGGTCCAGCCGCCCCAGCGACCCAGTCGGCCCTACCGGGTCGGCCAGAGCCGGCCGCTGACCAGGATCCTCAGCTATCTCGCGCTGATCGTGGCCGCGGTGATCTACATCTTCCCGTTCCTGATCGAGATCGGCTCGTCCTTCAAGACCGATTCCGACGCCACGGCGCATCCGCTCAACCCGCTGCCGCACACCTGGACGACAGCTGCGTTCCATCAGCTGGCACAGGTGGATTTTCCGCGCTGGTTCCTGAACTCGGTGATCGTCGCGGTCTGCGTCACGATTGGCCGGGTGTTCTTCGACTCGCTGGCCGGCTACGCGCTGGCGCGGTTGAGCTTTCGTGGCCGCGATGCTCTGTTCACCGCGATGGTCGGGGTGATGGCGGTGCCCAGCGTGGTGTTGCTGATCCCGAAGTTCCTGGTGCTCAACCAGTTCGGGATGTATGACACCTACAGCGGCATGATCGTCCCGCTGATCGCCGACGCTGCCGGGGTCTTCATCATGCGGCAGTTCTTCCTGTCCATCCCGCTGAGCATCGAGGAAGCCGCCCAGCTCGACGGCGCCGGGACCTTCCGGACGTTCTGGTCGGTCGTGCTGCCGATGGCCCGGCCGGCGGTGATCACGCTGACCATCCTGTCGTTTCAGGGCTCCTGGAACGAGCTGTCGCACTTCATCGTCTCCCGGCAGGACCCGAAGCTGAACACCCTGACCAGCGGGGTGGCCACCCTGGTGAGCGGCCAGTTGGGAAAAGGCAATCAATTCCCGCTGAAACTGGCCGCGGCGCTGCTGATGACGATTCCGGTCGCGGCGCTGTTCCTGATCTTCCAGCGCTACATCATGAGCACCGCGGAGGGCGCGGTGAAGGAGTGAGCGCGGACCGTCCGGTACCGCCAGCGATCGGACGTATCGGGTAAGCCGCCGGCTGGTCGAAGTCGCCCTGGACGGGCGCGGCTCGGCCGGACTGACCGGTTGCCGCGGGCTCCCAGTCGTTGTCGGTGGCGGGCGGTAAGTTTTGTGTCGTGACCACCGCCGACGCGACTGATCCTGCAGCTGGGGCTGACCCGAGATCCGAGGCTGCCCTCGCGGCCGGGCCAAGCGACCAGCCAAGCGAGACTACGACGGCTGCCCGGCAACGCCACGCCGAGCTGTCCGAGCAGCTGTCCGACGCCTCCTACCGGTACTACATCGCCGACGCGCCGACCCTGTCCGATGCCGACTACGACCGGATGATGCGCGAGCTGGAAGGTATCGAGGAGCAGTTCAGCGAGCTGCGTACCCCCGATTCGCCGACCCAGAAGGTGGCTGGCGCGGTGTCCTCGCAGTTCACGGCGGTGGACCACCTGGAACGGATGCTGTCGCTGGACAACGCCTTCAGCGCCGATGAGTTGCACGCCTGGGCTGACCGGGTCGAGCGCGACGTGCAGGGCGCGGCCTACCTGTGTGAGCTCAAGGTGGACGGCCTGGCGATCAACCTGGTCTACGAGCACGGCCGGCTGGTCCGTGGCGCCACCCGGGGCGACGGCCGGACCGGCGAGGACGTGACCCCGAACGTGCGGACCATCGCCGCCATCCCGGACCGGCTGACCGGTGCGGAGCTGCCCGAGCTGATCGAGATTCGTGGCGAGATCTACTTCCCGCTCGAGGAGTTCGCCGCGCTGAACGCCAAGCTGGTGGCCGATGGCAAGGCGCCCTACGCCAATCCGCGCAACACGGCGTCGGGCTCGCTGCGGCAGAAGGATCCCCGGGTGACCGCCTCGCGCAGGTTGCAGATGGTGGTGCACGGGGTTGGCCGGGTGGACGGTGGCCCGCGGGTGCAGGCCCAGTCCGACTGGTACGCCACGCTCGCCGAGTGGGGATTGCCGGTATCGGCCCAGGCGAAAGTGCTGACCAGCCTGGCTGAGGTCGCGGAATTCATCGCCTACTACGGCGAGCACCGCCACGACGTCGAGCACGAGATCGATGGCGTGGTGGTGAAGGTGAATTCCCTTTCACAGCAACGGCAACTGGGTTCTACCAGCCGGGCACCACGATGGGCGATCGCGTACAAGTACCCGCCGGAAGAGGTCAACACCAAGCTGCTGGACATCCGGGTCAATGTCGGCCGGACCGGCCGGGTCACTCCGTACGGCGTGATGCAGCCGGTGTTCGTGGCCGGTTCCACGGTCGAGATGGCGACCCTGCACAACGCTAGCGAGGTGGTCCGCAAGGGTGTGCTGATCGGTGACACCGTGGTGCTGCGCAAGGCCGGCGACGTGATCCCCGAGATCCTGGGACCGGTGGTGGACCTGCGCGACGGTTCCGAGGTCGAGTTTCAGATGCCGACGCACTGTCCCGAATGCGGTACCGAACTCAAACCGCAGAAGGAGGGGGACGCCGATATCCGCTGCCCGAACCAGCGGTCCTGCCCGGCGCAGCTGCGTGAGCGGCTGTTCCATGTCGGCGGCCGGGGTGCCTTCGACATCGAGGTGCTCGGCTACGAGGCGGCCGTGGCGCTGCTGCAGGGCGGCCTGGTCACCGACGAGGGCGACCTGTTCGCACTCACCATCGAGGATCTCGAACGGTGCGAGTTCTTCACCCTCAAGGGTGGCGGGCTGGCGGCGAACGCCAAGAAGTTGCTGGACAATCTCAAGACGGCCAAGACCCGGCCGCTGTGGCGGGTGCTGGTGGCGCTGTCCATCCGGCATGTCGGCCCGACCGCGGCGCAGGACCTTGCCCGCGAATTTGGCTCGGTCGAGGCGATCGGCACCGCCACCGCCGAGCAGTTGGCGGCCGTCGACGGCATCGGGATGACCATTGCCGAGGCGGTCCTGGACTGGTTCGAGGTCGATTGGCATCGCGAGATCGTGCGGAAATGGGGTGCGGCCGGCGTCCACCTGGCAGAAGAGCGCGCGGCCGACACCGGACCGAAACCGCTGGCCGGCCTGTCGGTGGTGGTTACCGGCTCGCTGGAGGCGTACAGCCGGGACGAGGCGGCCGAGGCCATCACCGGACGGGGCGGCAAGTCGACCAACTCGGTGTCGAAGAAGACCTCGTTCGTGGTGGTCGGTGACTCGCCGGGTAGCAAGCATGCCAAGGCTGTCGAGCTCAAGGTGCCGATCCTGGACGAGGCCGGCTTCACGCTGCTACTCGAAAGCGGCCCCGAGGCAGCCAGAGAAGTAGCTCAGATCGGCGACCCAGACCAACCCGGCGACCCGGAGCAGCTGGACAGCCCAGACCAGGATGGAAGCCCAGAGCAGCCCGAAGACCCAAACCAGGCGGGCAGCCCGAACGAGCCTGATAGTCGGAATGAGCTCGGCGACCCAGCGCAACCCAGCGGCCGGACCAGGCCGAAGGCTCAGACGAAGCCGAAAGCCACGCCGAAGGCCCGGACGAAGAAGGAGCCCCAGCGCAACCCAGCGAGTAGCGCCGGCCACTGACGCCAATATCTGGGCCGAGACCCACGAGCCGGCCCGCCGGCATCTCTGGGCTGGCTACCTGGCAGCCCCGTGGGCAACGCCGAACAGCAGCCGGGTTACTGACCGTCCAGCGCAGTGGCCGCGATCGAGACCAGATGCGACAGCCGGATGATCTCGCTGGCCAGCCAACGAAGGGCCGGTCGACCGACCAGCACTGCGTTCTTGCCGAGTGGGACGACCGCCAACTCGGTGTCCAGGTTGGCCCATTCTCGCGGTGCCCAGGCCTCGTCCGGGCTGAGCGAACGGGGTGGCGTCGGCGGCCACCACGGGGTGGACAGGGTGTCGATCTCCGGAGCGGCAGCGCTGCGTGCGATCACCGTGGATGGCTGCCCGTCTAGTTCCGGGGCCTGCAGGACCAGCGCCCAGCCCGAGCGGAACAACCTGCAGACCCCGTCGGCGAGCACCGTCGGCGCGTCGGAGGTGCTGATGGCCAGCTTTTCCAGCAGCTCCAGCTCCCGGAACGGATCGATCACCCCGGCGTACGGCCGGATCGACTCGACCCGCACCCCCGGCACGCTGGCCGCCGCGGAGACCAGCGAGTCCGCCAGCCGGTCGGCCGGCAGTTCCACGACCAGATCGTCGGTCGCCTGGCCGGCCGACCGCTCGACGATATCGACGCTCAGGATGTCCGCGCCTGCCTGGCCGAGCGCCGAAGCCACCGCCCCCAGGGCGCCGGGACGGTCGGGCAGGACCACACGAATCAGGAAGGACACCAACACAGTGTGCCGTGTGCAGGTATCCAGGCTGTTACACCAGGCAACCTGCTGGTAGCTCCCTGCTGCTAAGGGGGTCAGGAGGTGCCCGCTCCGTACCCACGATCGACAAGTGGCGTGTACACATCGGCCGCGCTCGGTGGCCTTTCCTGCCGGGCCCTAGACTCCAGTCCCGTGCCTGAAGAACGCTCCACGCTGACCCGCGACGAAGTCGCCCACCTGGCCCGGCTCGCCCGGCTGGCCGTGACCGAAGAGGAGCTGGACCTGTTCGCCGGCCAGCTCGACGTGATCCTCGGTTCGATAGCCCGGATCGGCGAGGTCGCTGCAGCCGACATCGAGCCGACCTCGCATGCGGTGCCGCTGCAGAACGTGCTGCGTCCCGACGTGGTTGCCGCGTCGCTACCGCGCGAGGCGGTGCTGGCAGGCGCCCCGTCCATCGAGGACGACCGGTTCCGGGTACCGCAGATCCTGGGGGAGGAGGAATAGTGACCAGCCTCATCCAGCTCGACGCGGCGCAGACCGCGGCCGCGATCGCCGCCGGTGACACCAGTGCGGTGGAGGTCGCCAGCGCGCACCTGGACCGGATCGCCGAGGTCGACGGCGAGGTCAAGGCGTTCCTGCACGTGGATTCCGAGGGCGCGCTCGCCGCGGCACGGGCCGTCGATGCCCGGCGTGCCGCCGGCCAGGAACTCGGCCCGCTGGCCGGGGTGCCGCTGGCGATGAAGGACGTGGTGGTCACCAAGGGGCTCCCGACCACGTCCGGCTCGAAGATCCTGCAGGGCTGGATCCCGCCCTACGACGCCACCATCACCCGCCGGGTGCTCGATGCCGGCATCGTGATGCTCGGCAAGACGAACATGGACGAGTTCGCGATGGGCTCATCCACCGAAAACTCGGCCTACCAGATCACCCACAACCCCTGGGACCTGAGCCGGGTGCCGGGTGGCTCGTCCGGTGGCTCATCGGCGGCGGTCGCCGCCTTCGAGGCGCCGCTGTCGATCGGTACCGACACCGGCGGTTCGATCCGCCAGCCCGCCGCGGTGACCGGCATCGTCGGCCACAAGCCCACCTACGGCGCGGTCAGCCGGTACGGGCTGATCGCGTTCTCGTCCTCGCTCGACCAGGCCGGCCCGTTCGGCAGGACGGTGCTGGACACCGCGCTGCTGCACGAGGTGCTGGCCGGGCACGACCCGGCCGACTCGACCTCGATCCCGCAGGCCGGTCCGGACGTGGTGAGCGCGGCGCGCGAAGGGGCCCGAGCCGACCTGGCCGGGGTGAAGATCGGCATCGTCTCCGAACTCACCGGCGCCGGTGGTGGCTACCAGGCTGGCGTGCTGGCCTCGTTCCGCGAGGCGATCGGGACGCTGCAAGAACTGGGCGCCGAGATCGTCGAGGTGTCCTGCCCGCACTTCGACTATGCGCTGGCGGCGTATTACCTGATCGCGCCGAGTGAATGTTCGTCGAACCTGGCCCGCTTCGACGCGGTCCGGTACGGCCTGCGGGCCGGGGACGACGGCAGCCATTCCCTCGAAGAGGTCATGTCGCTGACCCGGGAGCAGGGTTTCGGACCCGAGGTCAAGCGCCGGATCATGATCGGCACCTACGCGCTGTCCTCGGGCTACTACGACGCCTACTACGGTCAGGCGCAGAAGGTCCGGACGCTGATAGTGCGCGATTTCCGGGCTGCTTTCGAGCAGGTGGACGTGCTGGTCTCGCCGACGTCGCCGTTCGTGGCATTCGGGATCGGCGAGCGGACGGCCGACCCGATGGCGATGTACGTCAACGACCTCTGCACGCTGCCCGCGTCGCTGGCCGGCACGCCGGCGATCTCGGTGCCGTGCGGGTTGTCCGCCGAGACCGGACCGGCGCTGCCGGTGGGCCTGCAGATCATGGCGCCAGCGATGGCCGATGACCGTTGCTACCGGATCGGGGCCGCCTTCGAAGCTGCCTACAACTCCAAGAATGGCAATATCTTGCACAGCATTCCTGCCATCCCGACGGGAGGTACCGGACGATGAGCAGCCCGACGTACGACGAGGCACTGAGCCGCTACCGGCCGGTTTTTGGCTTGGAAACACACGTGGAACTCGGCACCAAGTCGAAGATGTTCTGCGGTTGCGACACCGAGTTCGGGGCCGAGCCGAACACCCATACCTGCCCGGTGTGCCTGGGGATGCCCGGTGCGCTGCCGGTGGTCAACGCATCGGCCATCGAGTTCGCGATCAAGATCGGCCTGGCGCTGAACTGCTCCATCGCGCCCTGGTGCCGCTTCGCGCGCAAGAATTATTTCTACCCGGACATGCCGAAGAACTTTCAGATCTCGCAGTACGACGAACCGCTCTGCTTCGAGGGATACCTTGACGTCGAGGTGAATGGCGAGCAGGTCCGAGTCGGCATCGAGCGGGTGCACCTGGAAGAGGACACCGGCAAGAACACCCATGTGGGCGGCGCAACCGGCCGGATCCATGGCGCGGACTACTCGCTGGTGGACTTCAACCGGGCGGGCATCCCGCTGGTAGAGATCGTCACCAAGCCGGTCGAGGGCACCGGAGCCGGCGCGCCCGAGGTGGCTCGCGCCTATGTTGCGGAGCTGCGCGACATCCTGCGCACGCTGGGGGTTTCCGACGTCAAGATGGAACAGGGCAGCTTGCGCTGTGACGTGAACACCTCGCTGTCGCCGATCGGTTCGGCTTCGGGGCCGGCGGGCTGGGGGACCAGGACCGAGACCAAGAACGTCAACTCGTTGCGCAGTGTCGAGCGGGCGATGCGCTCGGAGATCATCCGGCAGTCCGAGCTGCTGGACGCCGGCGGTTCGATCAAGCAGGAGACCCGGCATTTTCAGGAGACCACCGGGTCGACCCGCTCAGGTCGCAGCAAGGAAGAGGCGACCGACTACCGGTATTTTCCGGAGCCAGATCTGGTGCCGTTGGCACCGGATGCGGCCTGGATCGAGGAGATTCGCGCGACGCTGCCTGAGTTGCCGGCTGCTCGCCGGGCTCGGCTGCAGGCAGAGTTGAACCTGAGCCCGGAGGAGTTGCAGTCGCTGGTCAATGCCGGCCTGGTCGATAGCTTCGCCGAGACGGTGGCTGCCGGTGCGCCCGCCGCCGAGGCACGCAACTGGTGGCTGGGCTACCTGGCGCAGCTGGCCAATGCGCGCGAGGTCGAGGCCTCGTCGCTGCCGATTACTCCGGTTCAGGTGGCCAAGGTGATCAGCCTGGTTGCGGCCGGCACGCTGTCCACCGCGCTCGGTCGGCAGGTCGTCGACGGGGTGCTCGAAACCGGTGAGGACGTGGACGCCGTGGTGGCGGCGCGCGGACTGGCCCTGGTGTCGGACACTTCGGCGCTGACCGACGCAGCGCAGGCCGCGATCGCCGCCAACCCCGATGTCGCGGACAAGATTCGGGGCGGCAAAGTCCCGGCTGTCGGAGTGCTCGTCGGCTCGGTGATGAAGGCCACCCGCGGCCAAGCGGATGCGGCAACCGTCCGGGCGATCCTGCTCGAGCAGCTCGGCGTCACCGAGGAGTAGCGCCCGATCGGCGGAATCTGAGCAGCGGCGCCACCGGCCCCGGACTTCTGGGGAGCTAGCAGAGCGGCGGCTGTTCAGGGCGCCCGGGTTTGCGAATTGGCTGCTGTCACATGCGGCTTCTCCGTTTCATGGTCGGTGGTTGCGTTGTGGTGTTTGGGTGGGGTCTTGCCAGGGTGGTGGGGTGAACCAGGGCACGTTGTTTTTCATGGTGATTCGCCATTGGTGGGTGTTGATTCGGTCGTGGTGGTGGTCGCAAAGCAGACACATGTTGCCCAGGTCGGTGGTGCCTCCTTGCGTCCAGGGTTGGATGTGGTGGCGTTCGGTCCATTCGGGTGGGTCGGTGCAGCCGGGGAAGCTGCAGCCCTTGTCCCTAGCGATCAACGCCAGGGTTTGGCCTTGGGTGGCTATTCGTCGGGTGCGGCCGTAGTTGAGGATCCCGCCGTTGCTGTTGTGCACGATCCACGCGATCGATGCCTGGTCAGCGATCCGTAGCGCTTGGTCCACAGTGAGTTTCTGTCCGAAACTGGTAGTGGCGAGTCCGGTGCGGGTTTCGAACTGTTCGGCGGTCATGGTGATCAACACCGTCGCCGGTACCCCACCGGAGGCGGGGAGTTGCCCGGATCGCAGCGCCATTTTCAACACCGCGCGGAATGCGTCATGCATTCGTTGCGCAGAACTCCGCTCATCCCGGTCGCCGTCGGTGGTTTTCGGTGCCGACAGCGAATGCAACACAGTCATGGCCAGGGCGGAGGTCTCAGCGTCCAGGTCCCCGGTCAACCGATACATGCCGTCACCGTTCGGGACACAGTGCAGGGACCGCAGTCGTTGCTGTCGGCGTTCATCCACCAACTGACCATCCGGATCCAGAGTGTCGACCAGTTGCCTAGCGATACCGGCCAACACCTGGGCGTCGAAAGTGTGGGCTTGCTCCACCAGGAACGCCTCCGCCGCACCCAACTCCTCCACCGGTAGCTCCGCTGCCCGGAGTTTGGTGATCGCACCAATGATCACCTCGACCTGCCTACCGGTGATCGCACCCGCCACCCGGGCCTGTGCAGTGACCGGTAACAGCGGCGGCAGTACGTCACCGGTCAGGGTGACGCGTGAACCCAACTCGTGCGCCTGCCGCACCCGCACACCTGCTTCTCCCGGTGACAGGTTCAACAACCCCGCCAGGAACTGCCGCGACCCCCGCACCACATACCGCCCCGGCACATTCCGCGCCTCCAACTCCGCCACCACCGCATGATCAAACGCCTCCACCTTGCGCCGAGCCTTCTCCATCACCCGGATCACGTCCAACAACTCATCCTCAGACAACCCCGCCAACGAACACCCCAACACCTCAGACACCGCAGCCAACACCACCCCCACCTTCGCCGCCACCTCACTGATCACTGCCGTCGTCATACCAGAAACCCTACGACCAACCTCTGACAAAACCCGACCCACCGACTCTGATCACCAAACAAGTAAACGGCAAACTCCACCGTGCCGCCCACCGCTGTTCTCATGTCGGACACCCTGCGACCAAGGTCTGACATAACCCGGACAGCAACACCGAGTCAGCCGTGCGGCTCGCCCCAGTACGTGCCGAAGGCACCAGAATTGCCTCCTGGCCCCGGTTCGCGCGGCCGCGCGAACCGCAGCCGGCGTCGTGCAGCAGCGGAAGATCTCAGCATCGGCCAGTCCTCGGCCCGGGCACAGAGCCCGCCGGCGCAGAAAACGCGGAACCAGCGTTCTCGAGCCAGCGCCAGCAGCGCTGGCAGGCGCGGAACCGGCGGGTACAGAGCAAGCGACAGCAGCGCTGGCCGGCTCAGAACCGGTGGGCACAGAGCTAGCGGTTCCGGCGGCGCTGGGCCCGCGCTGGTCGGATCGAGTCAAGGGTCACAGGGTTTGTCCGGCAGCCGCCAACCGCGAGGTGACTGGTCCGTGACGGCATTGGGTAGGTTCTCAGAGTGAGGTACCGCAACCACCTGGTGCCGCTAGCTGATGGGAGTCCAAGGTGAGCAGGAGTCGAAGCCAGTCAGAGGTCACTGACGCCGTGCAGGATGCGGTGCATTCGGTGGCAGAGTCGGCTCGGTCCGCTGGCGCGGTGGTATCGGACAACGCCCGCAGCGCCGCCGATACGGTGACCAGCGCCGTCGGGTCCAGTGTCGATGCGCTGGCAGCCCGGGGTCGCCGGGCCCGCAAGCAGGCCAAGGCCGAGGCCGAGCGACGTTCCAAGCAGGCCCGTTCGGAAGCCGATCGCCGGCGCAAGCAGGCCAAGAAGCAGACGAAGAAGGCCCGCAAGCGGGGCGCGAATGCTTTTGCCGACGCCCGGTCCGAGGCCGCCGATGCCTTCGCCCAGGCCACCGGTCGTAAGGCCAAGCGCAGCAAGAAGAAGAGTTTCGGCCTCATCCTGTTGATCGGTGGGATCGCGGCGGTCGCGGCCAAGGGCGCCAAGGCGGCGCTTGCCGCCCCGCACCAGGACGAGTCGCACTAGCCCTGCCAAGATCTCTCCGCTGGCCGGGCACTAGCCCTGCCAAGAACAGCTCCGCTGGCCGGCCCAACCCTAATGGGCCGGCCAGTGGTGCGTAACAAGACTCGCGCACGCCAAGCGGCCGCGCACGCCAAGCTGCCGCGCCACACCGATGACCGACTCCGTCGAGCGATCGACGACCGGCCGCGCCACACCGATGCGCGACTTCATCGAGCGATCGACGACCGTCGCCCCACACCGATGACCGGCCGCCCCATACCGACGACCGGCCGCGCCACACCAATCACCGACTCCGAGCGGCTACACCGATGCGCGACTTCGCCGACCGACCGCGACCACACCGGGCTGCCAAACCGACCGACTCTGATAGCGGCGCTCAGTCGGACTGGGGCGCTGGCTGGCCCGCCCAGCCTCGGGCCAGCAATTCCCGGGTATCTGCCAGCAATTGCGGCAGCACCCTGGTCTGGCCGACCACCGGCATGAAGTTCATGTCGCCGCTCCAGCGCGGCACCACGTGCTGGTGCAGGTGCGCAGCGATTCCGGCACCGCCAACCGCCCCCTGGTTGACGCCCAGGTTGAAACCCTGCGGGCCAGCCACCGCCCGCAGTACGGTCATCGCCCGCTGGGTGAAATCAACCAGCTCGGCCGCCTCCGGCACGGTCAGTTCGGTGTAGTCGGCAAGATGTCGGTACGGCACCACCATCAGGTGGCCAGGGTTGTACGGGTACAGGTTGAGTACCGCGTACACCAGTTTGCCACGCGCGACGATCAGGCCGTCCGAGTCCGACCGAGCCGGGATCTCGCAGAATGGACAGTGCTGCGCGGCATCGGAGGCCGGTTTGCCCGCTCCCCCGATGTACACCATCCGGTGCGGAGTCCACAGCCGCTGAAAGACATCCGGCACGCCGGCAAACTCGGCCGCATCCACAACCTCAGCCGCACCCGCGGACTCGGCGGCACGCGCGAACTCAGCCGCGCCCGCAGAATCGGCAGCGCCCACGACCTCGGCCGCACCCGGCGAGTCGTACTCTGCCACCGCTAGCCGGCCTCGACAGTCGCAAAATCCGCCTCGGACGGTGACTGGTTGGCTCGGCGCGCGATGAAGTCGGCGATCTCTTCGACCGCCTGGGCGACCGGGACCCCGTTGCGCTGGCTGCCGTCGCGGTACCTGAACGACACGGCGCCCTCGGCCGCGTCGGTCCCGCCGGCGATCAGCATGAACGGGACTTTCGCCTGCTGCGCGGTACGAATCTTCTTCTGCATCCGATCCGACCCGGCGTCCACCTCGACCCGGATCCGATGCTTTCGAAGCTGGGCGGCGACCTGGTACAGGTAGTCGACCTGGTCCTCGGTGATCGGAATCGCCACCACCTGGACCGGCGCCAGCCAGGCCGGAAACGCGCCGGCGTAGTGCTCGGTGAGCACCCCGATGAACCGCTCCACCGAGCCGAACAGGGCGCGGTGGATCATCACCGGTTGGTGCCGCTCGCCATCGGCGCCGGTGTATTCCAGCTCGAACCGCTTCGGCTGCTGGAAGTCCACCTGGATGGTCGACAGCTGCCAGGTCCGTCCGATGGCGTCGCGGGCCTGCACCGAGATCTTCGGCCCGTAGTAGGCCGCGCCACCGGGGTCTGGCACCAGATCCAGCCCGGAGGCAGCCGCGGCACTGGCCAGCGCCTCGGTAGCTTCGGCCCACTCCGACATTTCCCCGATGAACTTGGGTGAATCATCCCTGGTCGACAGTTCGAGATAGAACTCGTCCAGGCCGTAGTCGCGCAGCAGGTCAAGCACGAAGCTGAGCAGGTTCGTCAGCTCGTCGGCCATCTGCTCCTTGGTGCAGTAGATGTGCGAGTCGTCCTGGGTCATCCCGCGGACCCGGGTCAGCCCGTGCACCACGCCGGACTTCTCGTAGCGATAGACCGAACCGAACTCGAACAGCCGCAGCGGAAGTTCCCGATAGGACCGACCGCGGGAGCGGAAGATCAGGTTGTGCATCGGGCAGTTCATCGCCTTGAGGTAGTAGTTGCTGCCCTCGAACTCCATCGGCGGGAACATCCCGTCGGCGTAGTACGGCAGGTGCCCGGAGGTCTCGAACAGGTTTTGCTTCGAGATATGCGGGGTGTTGACGAACTGATAGTCCGCTTCTTCATGCCGGCGCCGGGAGTAGTCCTCCATCTCCCTGCGCAGCACGCCACCCTTGGGGTGGAACACCGCCAGCCCCGAACCGAGCTCGTCGGGAAAGCTGAACAGGTCCAGCTCGATGCCGAGCTTGCGGTGGTCGCGCTTGGCGGCCTCTTCCAGCTGGGTCAGGTAGGCCTTGAGCGCATCCTTGGTCGGCCAGGCGGTGCCGTAGATCCGCTGCAGTTGCTCGTTGTGCTGGTCGCCACGCCAGTACGCCGCGGCGGTGCGCATCAGCTTGAACGCCGGGATCCGCCGGGTGGTGGGCAGGTGCGGTCCACGGCAGAGGTCGGTCCAGACCAGCTCGCCGTCCCGGTTGAGGTTGTCATACATGGTCAGCGCGCCGCCGCCGATCTGGGACGCCTCCTCGGCATCCAGCTCGGTGGCGGTGTGGTTGTCCGAGCCGCCCTTGAGACCGATCAGCTCGAGCTTGAACTTCTCCTGGGCAAGCTCCGCACGCGCGGCCTCGTCGCTGATCTCGCGGCGGGAAAACCGTTGCGCCGCCTTGATGATCTCGGTCATCTTCTTCTCGATGGCGCCGAGGTCTTCCGGGGTGAACGGCCGCTTGGGCAGGAAGTCGTAGTAGAAACCGTTGTCGATCGGCGGGCCGATCCCGAGCAGGGTCTCGCCGAAGAGTTGCTGTACGGCCTGCGCCATCACGTGCGCGGTGGAGTGCCGCAGCACCGCCAGCCCGTCCGGCGAGTCGATGGCGACCGGGGCCACCTGGTCCTCGACGGCGAAGGGCACGTCGAGATCGCGTAGCTGGCCGCCCGAATCCCGGACCACCACCGCGCCGGACGGTCCGTTCAGGTCGATGCCGGCGGCTTCCAGCGCGACCCGGGGCGTAGTGCCGGACGCCACCACGACCTGCGGCCGGGACTCCGGCTGAGCGGTGGACTGCGACACGACGCTGGACACGAAGGCTCTCCTCTAACTCAGGGTGCTGCGCCGAATGCGCAACACCATGCATGCTAGTGCGATGCCCCGACCACTCCGACGCAATATCGGGGCCACGGCGCCCGTCACCGTGCTGGCCACCCTGAGCATCGCCCTCTCGGCCTGCGGCGGCGGCCACTCGACGCCGACCGTCCGCGGCAGCCAGCCGGCCCCGAGCCACCAGGCAACCGCGAAAGCAACAGCACCAACCAGCGCGACCACGAGCCCAACCACCAGCACCGAACCAGCCGGCCAGTTCACCATCGCCTTCGCCGGTGACGTGCACTTCGCCGAGCGGACGGCGACCCGGTTGGCGGCCGATCCGGCAACCGCCTTCGGCTCGACCGCGGCGGTGCTGTCCAAGGCCGACCTGACCATGGTCAACTTAGAGACCGCGATCGCGGTGGGTGGCCGGCCCGAGAGCAAGTCGTTCACCTTCCAGGCGCCACCGTCGGCGCTCACGGCATTGAAGGACGCCGGAATCGACATCGCGACGATGGCGAACAACCACGGCGCGGACTACGGCGCGGCCGGCCTGGCCCAGACGCTGGCCGCCATCCACGCCAGTGGCTTTCCGGTAGTGGGCATCGGCGCGAACGCCACCGCCGCCTTCGCGCCCTACTACCGGACGGTCAACGGCGTCCGGATCGCGATCGTGGCCGCCAGCCAGGTCCAGGACGAGACGCTGGCGCACTTCTCAGCGACCGACACCAGCCCCGGCATCGCCAACGCCTACTCCGACCGGCTGGTGGCCGCGGTCAGGGCAGCCAAGGCGCACGCCCAGGTGGTTATCGCCTACCTGCACTGGGGAACCGAGTACCAGACCTGCCCGAACTCCGACCAGCGCAGCCTCGCCGACGCGCTGGCCGCGGCCGGCGCGACCGCGATCGTCGGCACCCACGCACACGTCCTGCAGGGGGCCGGCTGGCGTCCGGACGGCAAGTACGTCGCGTACGGGCTGGGCAACTACTTCTGGTGGCGATCCTTCGGCAACAACCAGGACGACAACGGCGTGCTGACCCTGACCTTTGCCGGCAACCGGGTCGTCTCGGCGAACTTCGACCCGTCCCAGCTCAACGATCAGGGCATCTCGCCACCGGCAACCGGCGCCAACGCCCAGCGGATCGACGCCGAGTTCGCCCGGGCCAGCCAGTGCGCCGGGCTGGCCGCGAGTCCCGCACACTGACCCGGCCCGAAAGACTCGGCCCAGCCCGGCACGCCGACCGGCCCGAGAAACAGCCTCGCTCAGTCCTCGGCAGCCGCCGAGGGCAGCTTCTGCGAGATCAGGTCCATCACGGTCGAGTCGGCCAGCGTCGTGACATCGCCGATCTCGCGATGCTCGGCAACGTCCTTGAGCAGCCGGCGCATGATCTTGCCGGACCGGGTCTTGGGCAGCTCGGCCACCAGCAGGATCTGACGCGGCTTGGCGATCGGGCCGATCTCGGCAGCGACATGGTTACGCAGCTCGCTGATCAACGCGGCGGCATCGCCCTCGGCCGTGGCGTGGTCACCCCGCAGGATCACGAACGCCACGATGCCCTGCCCGGTGGTGGGATCGCTGGCTCCGACCACCGCCGCCTCGGCGACCGCCGGATGCGACACCAGCGCCGATTCCACCTCGGTGGTGGAGATGTTGTGACCGGACACCAGCATCACGTCATCGACCCGGCCGAGCAGCCATAGGTCGCCGTCGTCGTCCTTCTTGGCACCATCGCCGGCGAAGTAGTAACCCTGCTCGGCGAAACGGGACCAGTAGGTCTCCCGATAGCGCTCCTCATCGCCCCAGATGCCGCGCAGCATGGACGGCCAGGGCTCGGTCAGCACCAGGAACCCGCCACCGCCGTTGGGTACCGGCGTGCCGTCGCTGTCCACCACGTCGGCGCTGATTCCCGGCAGCGGTCGGGTGGCCGAACCCGGCTTGGTCGAGGTGACGCCGGGCAGCGGGCTGATCATCATCGCGCCGGTCTCGGTCTGCCACCAGGTGTCCACCACCGGGGTCCGATCACCGCCGATCACTCGGCGGTACCAGATCCAGGCCTCCGGGTTGATCGGCTCACCGACCGAGCCGAGCAGCCGCAGCGAGGACAGGTCGAACTCGGCCGGGATCGCCTCGCCCCACTTCATGAACGTCCGGATCGCGGTCGGCGCGGTGTAGAGCAGGGTTACCTTATATTTTTGGACGATTTCCCAGAACCGGCCGCGGTGCGGGGTGTCCGGGGTGCCCTCGTACAGCACCACGGTGGCTCGATTGCTCAGCGGCCCGTAGGTGATGTAGGAGTGCCCGGTCACCCAGCCGACATCGGCGGTGCACCAGTAGACATCGGTGTCGGGTTTGAGGTCGAAGACGGCATGGTGGGTGTAGGAGACCTGGGTCAGGTAGCCGCCGGTGGTATGCAGGATTCCCTTGGGTTTACCGGTGGTTCCCGAGGTATAGAGGATGAACAGCGGGTGCTCGCTGTCGAAGGCCTGCGGCTCGTGCGTGCTGGATTGGCGGTCCAGCGTCTCGGACCACCAGAGGTCGCGATCGGCCACCCAGTCGATATCGTTGCCGCAGCGCTTGACCACCAGGACGTGCCGGACGTTGGTTTTTCCCTTTGCCAGCGCGGCATCCACGATCGGCTTGAGCGCGGACGCGGCCCCTCGGCGGTAGCCGCCGTCGGCGGTGATCACCAGGCTGGCGTCGGCGTCGAGCACCCGGTCATAGATCGCCTGGGCGGAGAACCCTCCGAAGATCACCGAGTGGATCGCCCCGATCCGGGCGCAGGCCAGCATGGCCACCACGGATTCGACAATCATCGGAAGGTAGATCGCCACCCGATCGCCCTGGCCGACGCCGAGTTCGACGAGCGCATTGGCGGCCTGGCAGACCAGTTCCTGCAGCTCGCGGTAGGTCACCGAACGCGAATCGCCTGGCTCCCCCTCGAAATGGATGGCGACCTGCTCGCCGTGACCAGCCGCGACATGCCGGTCCACGCAGTTCACCGAGACGTTCAGGGTGCCGCCGACGAACCACTTCGCGAACGGCGGATTCCAGTCCAGCGCGGTGTCCCAGCGGCGCTCCCACTGCAGCCGATCGGCTTGGCTCTCCCAGAACGCCAGCCGATCACTCGCCGCCTGGTAGGCATCGGCGGTGACGTTGGCCTGCGCGCTGAAGTCGGCGTCCGGGGCGAAGCGTCGATCCTCCCGGGACAGGTTGGAAAGGGCTGGTATCGCGGTCTGATCCTCAGTCATGTGTCCGGCCCACGAGCGGGAAGACCGGCATGATGATCCGCCGGGCCGTGGCGTTCATGACCCCGGCCATCGAGGCGTACCAGGCAAGCAGTGCGGTGATCAGACCCAGGTAGCCACCGACCTTGGTCAGGCCGGTGGAGGTGTTGAATTTGCCCAGGCTGAGAAAGAGGAAAGTCAGGAACAGGAAGCCGAAGACGGCCATCACCGCGCCGGTGGTCCGGAACGAGCAGACGAACATGTACAGGGTGAAGATGGCCCAACCGAGCAGGAAGAACCCAACGCCGTGCGAGACATTGTGCGCGCTGGCCTTGGTCAGGTCCACATGCGCGCTCAGGTACCAGAAGGACAGCCAGAACGCGCCGAAGGAGGAGAAGGCCACCGCACCGAAGGTGTTGCCCTTGACGAACTCCCACATCCCGGCGAGCAGCTGGGTGAGGCCGCCGTAGAAGAAGGCCAGCCCGAGCACCACTCCCTCGACGGTCCCGGACAGCCAGCCGGCATTCACGCTGGACAGGAAGAAGGTGGTCATCGCGAAGGCACCCAGGCCGAGCGGGCCAGGGTCGGCGAACGCGGTTCCGAAGTTGGGGATAGCGGACGTCGTCTCGGTGGCTGCCATAGCGCACTCCTCAGCTGATGGATGGGTCCTCGCGAAAAGATTGCAGCTCTCGAGCCGTCCGAGCGGGTCGGCGCCCGGCGATGCGCCGACCGCGTCGGGGATGTCGCCCAACGGCCGAATACGCCGCGACGAACGGTCGATCCGCTACGACGAACGGCCCTTCATCGCAGCTTCGCCGTCGGCCTCGTCCGGGCTTGCCGGATACCGGCCCTGGTCTTCGGTCTCGTCCCGGCTCGCCGGATACCGGCCCCGGTCGAGCTCCAGCGACTCCGGAGCGTGCAGCCGGACCATCGTCCGCACCACGTCGACCGGCCGGTGACCCGGCGAGAGCAGCGATCCGATGATCATCACCATGAAGGTGACCGGCACCGCCCAGGCGGCGGGCTGGGCCAGCAACGCGCCCAGCCAACCGTGCGCGGTCGGGCCGAGGATGGTGCTCAGCACCGCGGCACTGGCCAGTGCGCCACCGGTGGCCAGACCCGCGAAGGCGCCGACCCAGGTGAGCCGGGGCCACCAGATCCCCAGCACCAGCAACGGGCAGAAGGTCGCGGCGGCCAGCGCGAAGGCCAGCCCCACCACGGCGGCCAACCCGAGATCGCGGGTGAGCAGGCTCAGCAGGTAGGGCACCACGATCCCGACCACCGAGGCGAGCCGGAAGGCCCGGACCGGTGCCAGTCGGGCCCGCGGCAGGTCTTGGGAGAGCACGCCGGCCACCGACACGGTCAGGCCCGAGGCCGTCGACAGGAATGCGGCGAAGGCACCGGCAGTCACCAGTGCCCCCAGTAGTTGGCCGACCGAACCGGCGATCATTCGCTGGGGTAACAGCAGCACCGTGGCATCGGTCTGTCCGGTCAGCAACAGGTCCGGCAGGTATCGGCGCCCGAGCACTCCGAACACCGTCGGCAGCAGGTAGAAACCGCTCAGCAGGACGATCACTATCAGCGCCGTCCGCCGGGTGTCACGGCCGTCGGGATTGGTATAGAAGCGCACCAGCACGTGCGGCAGGCCCATCGTGCCCAGGCAGATCGCCAGGATCAGCGACAGATTCGCATAGAGCGGGTGCTCCCGGCCAGAACCCAGCGGACGTGCCCAATCGCGATTGCTGATAGCCGGCAGCGAATTCAGCACCGGAACCGGATCGCCGACGGCCAGGTTCAGCACCGTCGCGCTGCCCAGCCGGTGCTCCCCCGCGGCCAGCTGCTGCCGACCGGTCACCTGCCGCCCGTCGAGCTCACCGTCGACGCCGAGCTGGCCGGCCACCGGTTCCCGGATCGTGGTCGCGGCCGACAGCGTGACCGTGATCGGCTTGCTCGCCCGCGGATACCCCGGCTGGGTCGAGTTGCCGGTCGAATGCCAGACGGCCGCGAGCACGATCGCCGGGATCAGCAGTGCGGTCAGCTTGAGCCAGAACTGAAAGGCCTGGGCGAAGGTGATGGAGCGCATCCCGCCGAAGAACACCGAGGCCAGCACCACCAGGCAGACCACCAGCCCACCGAGCCAGCGCGGCGCGCCGGTCTGGGTGGCCAGCGTCAAACTCGCGCCCTGCAACTGCGGGACCAGGTACAGCCAGCCGATAAGGCCGACCAGCAGGCTCGACAGCCTGCGTACCGCCGCGGAGTTCAGCCGGATCTCGGCGAAGTCAGGCAGCGTGTACGCCCCGGACCGGCGCAGCGGCGCGGCCACCAGCGCCAGCAGGATCAGGTAACCGGCGGTGTAGCCGACCGGGTACCAGAGCATGTCCACGCCGTAGGCCAGGATCAGCCCGGCAATCCCGAGGTAGGACGCGGCAGACAGGTACTCGCCGCTGATCGCCGCCGCGTTCCAGCGCGGCGAGACGGTACGTGAGGCGACGTAGAAGTCGCTGGTGCGCCGGGCCCGACGCAGCCCCAGTGCCCCGACCGCGACGGTGGCCACGCTCACCACCAGGACCGCGGCCAGCGGGTACGGCTGGCTCACCGGCGCCGGACCAGCCTGGCGAAGTCCTCCTCGTTGCGTTCGGCATGGCGCACCGCGTAGACCGCCAACCCGATCAGCGCCGGGTAGATCAGCACGCCGAGCACCAGCCAGGCCAGCGGGATGCCACCGACCCGGCCGCCGGCCAGCTGGCTGCTCAGGCCGAAGGCGACCGCGATCCCGATCAGCAGGACGGCCGCAACGAAGCACACCAGTAAGGCCAATCTCAACTGGCTGCGGAGCAGGGCACGCAGGTAGACCTCGCCCAGGCCGGTCTGCTCGTCGATCTCGCGGGTTACCGCCCGGGCCGGCGCCCGGCGCACCTCGTCCATCCGGGGATGGGTGATCCGCACCCGGCGCGGTGGATCCTGCTTGGGCCCGCTCACCCTGGACCGTCGGCGGGCCGGGTCAGCGCCGCGGCCCTGATCAACCGGTCCCGTACCTCGCGGGTATGCCGCCTACTTACCGGCAGGACGTCGGCCCCGAGCCGCAGGCTGCAGTGCCCGTCGGCGACCCGCACCTCATCGACATGGCTGACGGCGACCAGGGTGCTGCGATGGATGCGGACGAATCCCGCCGCCGCCCAGCGTTCTTCCAGCACCGACATCGGGATCCTGAGCAGGTGGCTGCCGCTGCCGGTGTGCAGCCGCGCGTAGTCACCCTGCGCCTCGACGTAACGCACCTCCGACCTGCGCACGAACCGGGTCACGCCGGCCAGCTCGATCGGGATCGACTCCTCGTCGGCGATGGCCGGCTCACCGCCCTGGCCGGCCTCAGCGACCCGGCGGACCGCCTCGGCCACCCGCTGCGGACGGACCGGTTTCATCACGTAGTCCACGGCGCGCAGGTCGAAGGCATCGACCGCATGCTCCTCATAGGCGGTGACGAACACGATCTGCGGCCGGCTGGCGAAGCGGGCCAGCACCCGGGCCAGCTCGATCCCGTCCAGGCCGGGCATCTTGATATCGCAGAAGACCGCGTCCACCGGATGCTCGTCCAGCGCGCGCAGTGCGCTCAGCCCGTCGGCGGCCAACAACACCTCACCGACCCGGCCGTCCTGGCGCAGCAGGTAGGCCAGCTCTTCCCGGGCGGGTGCCTCGTCCTCGATCACCAGCACCCGCAGCGGTTCGGCGACCGGCGGCGACATGACGAGAGGCTATACCTGCCGGCGACCCGGCAGGGCCGCGCAACGACCTCAGCCGCGACGCGATCCCGGCGCGTACTTGGGCACCCGGAAGCTCACCCTGGTGCCGGCTCCCGGCGCGGTCTCGACCACCAGCCCGAAGGCGTCGCCGTAGAGCTGGCGCAATCGGGCGTCGACGTTGCCCAGGCCGATCGAGTCCACCTCGGATTCGCCGGCCAGCGCCCGCCGGATGGTCTCCGGATCGGAGCCGATCCCGTCGTCCTCGACGCTGATCAGCGCCTCGGGCCCGGCATCGATGGCCACGATCGAGACGGTGCCAACGGCGCCCTCGGCGTCCAGGCCGTGCCGGACGGCGTTCTCCACCAGCGGCTGGACGACCAGGTAGGGCACCGCCACCGACAGCACCTCCGGCGCGACCCGCAGCGACACCTTCAACCGCTCGCCGAAGCGGGCCTGCTCGAGCACCAGGTACCGCTCGGTGTTGCGCAGCTCATCGGCCAGCGTGGTGAACTCGCTGCCCCGGCGCAGCGCGTACCTGGTGAAGTCGGCGAATTCGAGCAGCAGCTCGCGGGCCCGATCCGGGTCGGTCCGGACGAAGGAGGCGATCGCGGTCAGCGAGTTGTAGATGAAGTGCGGGCTGATCTGGGCCCGCAGCGCGCGCAGCTCGGCTTCCATCAGCTGGTTCTCGCGCCGGTCGGTGCCGGCCAGCTCGACCTGTGCGGAGACCCAGCCGGCCACCTCCTCCACCGCGCGGACCAGCGCGGGCGAGGTCTGCGGCGCGTAGGCCAGCAGCGCGCCGACCACCGTGTCGCCGTCGAGCACGGCCGCCACCACCGCGCTGCGGTACGGGCAGGCCGGGTCGGTGCAGCTC
>JALYVK010000148.1 GCA_030853265.1 Actinomycetota bacterium | reverse complement strand
CCTCCATCCCGGCGACGTCGTCACCGTGGAGGTCGAGGCCATCGGATCAGTTCAGTCACCGATCGTCAACGCCTCCTACCGCCACTGACGCCGGACCGACTTGTGGTGGGGGGACGCCGGTAGCCCGACTTCCACGACGGCCGCCATCGGCATCGGGTGGCGGAAGCGCCACCGTCATAGCGGCCTGTTGGTCCTCAGCTTCACCCTCACGGTCCTGACCATGGCGCCGAACCACGACAGCCGGCAGGTGCCGCCACCTTCGCCGCTCCCCCGGCCAACATCACGTCGATGGACGTCGACGTGGCCAATTTCGCAGCCTTCCTCAGTGTCCCGATCTCCGGGTGACCGGGATACAACGAGACGCTGGTGACCATCTCCTACACGGTCCAGCCTCAGCCTTAGGACCGATCCCAGCCGATCGTTCGGGGCGCTGGTTCAGCCGCGGCCGCGGTTGGGCTTACGGCCGTGATTGGCCTTGTTGCGCTTGGCCCGCAGCCGGGCTTTGGCAGTGCGTTTGGACATGGCGGAGCATGCTAGGCGCTAGGGGACCGGTAGCAGGCCCTCGGTGGGGGCGGGCCCCGCCGTCGTATGTCTGCATGACGAGGTCGATGCGGGTGTCACCTTGCCGTTGTTGCCCGCCACTCCGACCAGGGCCACACCTGTGAGCACGCTGCCGCTGCCGCCGCGGGCTGGCCGGCGATCGAGCTGGCTGCGGGGCGGGCTCGTCGCGGTCGGCTGGGCTACGGTCGAGCCGGTGGAGCCCACCGCTGACGGTGCAAGGCCAGAAACGACCAGCGTCGGAACGATCTGCTCGTCGACGTCGACCAGCTGCCAGGTCCGCACCCGCCTCTACCGGGATGGGGTCACGGTGCTGGAGGGGTTTCCGGTGAGTGAGGTGAGCGACCACCTGGGTGAGGCTGGGGCCATGGTCTGGTTGGATCTGCTTGACCCTGACGAGGCTGACTTGGCAGTCGTCACCGACGAGTTCGGCCTCCATCCCTTGGCTGTCGAAGACGCCGGCAACGAGCATCAGCGTCCCAAGCTGGACCGCTACAAAGGCCATCTGTTCCTCAGCGCGTATGCCGTCAGACTCGACACCCAGACGGGGGAGCTGGCTACGACCGAGGTGGACGCCTTCGTCACCCCCACCGCGCTCATCACTGTGCGCCAGGATGACGGCCTCAACGTCGGCTCGTTGATCGACCGCTGGGACGAAAGCAGCGACCTGGCCGCCCATGGGGTCGGCTACTTGCTCCAAGGGTTGCTGGATGTCGTGGTCGACAGCCATTTCACTGCCGTGCAATCCCTCGACGATCAGATCGACAGTCTCGAGGACGACCTCTTCGCCGACAAGCCAGCGGAGCGGGACGTACAGCGTCGCAGCTTCGAGTTACGCAAGTCGCTGGTCCTGCTCCGCCGGGTGGTTCTACCGATGCGAGAGGTCGTCAACGCGCTGCTGCGCCGAGACCTCGGCGTTATCGACGACATCCTCCAGCCCTACTACCAAGACATCTACGACCATGTGCTGCGCGCCACCGAGTGGACCGAGAGCCTCCGCGATCTGGTCACTACCATCTTGGAGACCAATCTTACGATCCAGGGCAACCGGATGAACACCCTCTCAAAAAAGGTCACCAGCTGGGCCGCGATCATTGCCGTGCCCACGTTCATCACCGGCTTCGCGGGGATGAACCTGCCCTATCCCGGGTTTTCCAAACACTGGGGCCTCGCCGTCGTTGTCATGGCCATGATCGTCAGCTCCCTGTCGCTGTACTTCTCATTCAAGCGCAAAGACTGGCTGTAAGGCGCGGCCGGCGTGGTGGTGATCCGCCAGTCCCCGTCATGGTGGCGGCCGTAGGTCGAAATTGGCCTCTGACCAATCATCTTGGGCGACGAGCGGCTGCGATCCGGTCACCGGTCCCGGCAGAAGCAGAACGGGTGACCGTCCGGGTCGGCATGGACCTGGAAAACGCCGTTGTCCTCATCGGTCTGCTCCCCCAGGACGGTGGCGCCGAGCGCCCTGGCCCGGGCGGACGCGTCGACCAGATCCGCGACCGTGATACGAGGTGAGCCTGCTGCGGGGTCCCCGCGGGCCACTGCGGGCGTATGTAGCCCTCGGCTCGCTGGAACGCCAGCTTGACTCTAGGGTCAGTCAGGCGCACCTCCGACCACTCCGGGTCCCGAGCGACTTGTGCGTCGGCTATGTCCAGCAAGGCGGCGTAGAAGGTAGGGAGGACCAGGAGGGTCTCGAAGTAGCCGGCGTCCTCGTAGCCGGCGGTGAGGGCGGCGGTGCCGGTGATCGTTGCGGCGATCAGCAGCAGCGGCAGGATCAGGCCGAACAGCTCGGCTCCGAGGTAGCCGGCGGGAGTGGATAGGTCGCCCATGCCGAACGCTTGGGCCAGATCCTTGGGCAGGGTGTCTTGGATGGACTTGGCGGCGTGATGCACGCTTGGGAAGGCGAGAGTGATCAGCGCCGCGTAGAAGGTCGTGGCGACAGTCCATACGGTGAGGGTGCGGCGTTGTCGGCGGAGGGCGAAGGCAACTTCGATCACGACTGCTCTCCCTGGTGGTACAGGAAGGAGAAGGCGTCCTCGAGGTCCGGTTCGGGGGCGATGAGGGTGCGTACCGGGTGGGCGCCCAGCACACTGAGCACCACGGGGAGACCCTCGGTGACGGTCCACTGGGCGCGGTCGCCCTCGACGACGAGGTCGGCTACTCCGTGACAAGCGGCGAGCTCATCGACGGGACCGGCCCGTCGAAGTACGCCTCGAAGCGTTGCCGGGCGGCATGGCGCAGGTTCTCGATCGAATCGTCCGCGACCAGCCGGCCTTGGCGTAACACTGCGGCCCGATCTGCGACTCGCTGCACTTCGCCCAGGTCGTGCGAGGACAGGAAGACGGTGGTGCCCGCGGCGTTGACCTCTCGCACCATCTGCAGGAATTCTGCTTGGACGAGGGGGTCGAGGCCCTTGGTGGGCTCGTCGAGAATGAGCAGATCCGGGCGGGACATGAACGCCCCGATCAGGCCGACCTTGCGTCGGTTGCCTGTCGACAATTCACGGACAGCCCGGGTTGGGTCCAGGCCCAGACGATCGGTCAGGGCCGCTCGGTAGTCGGGGTCGATCCCACCGCGCAGGCGAGCCCAGTGGTCCAACAGTTGCCGGCCCGTGGACCTGTCGTCGAGACGCAGCTCACCGGGGAGGTAACCGACCCGGCGGCGCCGCTCTCCCTCGGCAGGGTCACCGCTCAAAGCTCGACCTGGCCGGCACTCGGACGTGTCAGTCCTAGCAGCAGCCGGATCGTGGTGGACTTGCCGGCGCCATTCGGGCCCAAGAAGGCGTACACGTCGCCCGCCGCAACCTCCAAATCGACCCGGTCGACGGCGGTCAGCGTCCCGAAGCGTTTGGTCACACGACGACAAGCCAGCACGGCGGAGCTCATCGCCGCTTGCGCCTCGACTCCCACCGTTCCCACAGCCCCTGAAGGTCCTGTTCCATCTCGGTGTAGAGGTCATGAACCTCGACGAGGCGTCGGGCGCGGCGCTCGTTGGCGCCGAGCAGCTCGACACCGTCGGCGAGCAGGTCCTGGAAGACGGTAAGCGTGGACAGCGCTCGACGGGTTCGTTCGTACCAAAGCTCGACGTCAAGGCTGTAGTAGACGGTGCCTACAATAGCCTTGGTCGTGACCTCGATGCCCGATTCGATTCGGGCCCGAGCCGCCCAGCAGCCGACAGCGTCAGGGGAGGAGGAGTGCGCCGCCCGCCACGAGGGCGCCGAGGACGCCGAGCGCAAACACCGCCACCCAGGCGCCGGCCGGCAACGGGGAGATGCGGGCCAGCTGATCGGGGTCGGAGACCAGGCCCGGCCGTCCCCGCCGGCGGCCGATCAGGTCCATCACCGATCGCAGGGCTCCGAGCAACAGGAACCACGTCACCAAGTAGGCGAACGCCGACTGGGCGCGGGCCGGGAGCCACCAGGTGACGGCGAACACGGCCAGGCCGGTGATCAGCACCGACCACAGGCCGAAGAAGTTGCGGATCTGGAGGAGGAGAAGGGCGAGGAGCACCAGGAGCCCCCACAGCAGGGCCACGGCGTGGCCGTCGGCCAGGGTGGCGGCCGCGCCCAGGCCGATGAGCGCCGGGCCCAGATACCC
>JALYVK010000002.1 GCA_030853265.1 Actinomycetota bacterium | reverse complement strand
AGCCTTGGCCGAGGCCGCCAACCGGCTGACCGAGGCGCACCGGCACGAGCGCGAGCTCGCCCAGCAGATCACCGAGCTGCAGGCCCGGTTGGCAGCGGCCCGCGCAGAGGCG
Source organism: Actinomycetota bacterium (assembly GCA_030853265.1). Taxonomy (GTDB): domain Bacteria; phylum Actinomycetota; class Actinomycetes; order Mycobacteriales; family Jatrophihabitantaceae; genus Jatrophihabitans_A. The sequence goes on along the minus strand of JALYVK010000002.1, from coordinate 99,290 downwards.
ACCGCGGCCACCACCAAGACGGCGGCAGCCGAGCGGGAGCACGGCCGGGCCGAGCGCGCTGCTGAGCGTGCCGAGCAGGCCCGCCAGCTGGCCGAATCGGACATCGGACAGCTGGATTAGCCCTGCACCAGCTGGCAAAACCCGCCGAACGGGCTGGAAGCTGTGCCAGTCCTCAGCAATCGTCGGCAACTGCCGATGAAACTGGTGAGTCTCTCGGACCCGCCGGCAGCGCAGCGTCGTGGAGGAATGCATGGTCGACCGCGACGTCATAGCCGCCACCGAAGGCCAGTGGTACCAGGCCCGGACCAGGATGAAGCAGCTGGGCACCCAGTCCGCCGTCCAGGCCGTCTCGCTGATCACGGTGATCAGCGTGCCGGCAAGCTACCTGGCCAGCCGGTTCTTCACCGGCCTGGTGGCCGCGCTGGTCACCGCCGCCGGCATGCTGTTCGCGGCGTTGCCGCTGACCGGCCTGGTGTGGTGGCGGATGGACCATCAGCAGCGGCTGTCCAACCGGCTGATGAAGACGCTGCGCACCCAGCTGAGCAACGCCATCGACGAGGTCGAGAACGAGAGCGGGCGCCGGCACACCCAGGTACGCCGGCAGGACTTCGAGCGCAGCCTGCACAGCGCGCTGGAGATGGCCGAGGACGAGCCCGAGGTCATCGACGTGATCGAGCGGGCGCTGGCCACCGTGTTGCCCGACTCCGCGGCCGAACTGCTACTGGCCGACAACAGCCACGCGCACCTGACCCGGATGGTGACCAGCGGTCCGGCCGACCGGGCCGCCGGCTGTTCGGTGGATTCGCCTGACCACTGCCCGGCGGCCCGCCGCTCGCAGGTCCAGCGCTTCGCCGACAGCACTGCCCTGGACGCCTGCCCGAAGCTGCGTGGACGGGCCGAAGAGCGGTTCTCAGCGATCTGCGTGCCGGTCTCGATCATGGGCCGGACGGTCGGCGTGCTGCACGCGGTGAACGAGCCGGACAGCGCGCCCACCCTGGAACAGGGCCAGGATCTTGGCATCCTGGCCGACAAGGTAGGCGCCCGGATCGGCCTGCTCCGGGTGATCTCCGAATCGCAGCTGCAGGCCTCCACCGACAGCCTGACCGGGCTGCTCAACCGGCGCTCGATGCAGAACAAGTTCCGCGAGCTGCGCCGGACCACCCAACAGCTCGCGGTGGTGGTCGCGGATCTGGATCACTTCAAGGTGCTCAACGACACCTACGGCCACGAGACCGGCGACCGGGCGCTGCGGTTGTTCGCGACCACCTTTGCCGCCTCGCTGCGCCGGGAGGATCTGCTGTCCCGGCACGGCGGCGAGGAGTTCGTGGCGGTGCTGCCCGGCTGCTCGGGCAAGGACGCGCGGACGGCGCTGGACAACGTCCGGGCCAGGCTGGCCGCGACCGCCGGCGAGCATGGCCTGCCGGCCTTCACCTGCAGTTTCGGGGTGACTGAGGCCGACGATGCCGAGGACCTGTCCGAGATCATTGCCCGGGCCGATCTGGCGCTGTTCGAGGCGAAACGATCCGGCCGCGACCGGGCGGTGCTGTACGACGGCAGTAACGAGGCACCGCCGGTCGCGCTGACCGTCGCCGGCCAGCCGGCAAAGGTGGAGCAGGTCAGCGCCTGAGGCCTCGCTAAGTTGATGGTTGACAGACTGCGGTACGCCATGTGCAATATATTGCATGCCGGTACCGGGGAGTCAGGGCTTGATCGACAAGTCACTGCTGCGCGACGCTGCCTACCGGGCAATTCGCGACGCGATCATCAACGGCACGCTGGCACCGGGTGAGCGGCTCAACGACCCGGAGCTGATGAGCTGGCTCGGGGTCAGCCGCACGCCGATCCGGGAGGCGCTGGCCCGGTTGGAGCAGTCCGGCCTGGTGCAGACCAAGCCGGGTCGCTACACCATCGTCAGCCCGCTGGACGTCCGGGAGACCCGCGGCGCGCAGTCGGTGGCTGCCGCCATGCACGAGCTGGCCGTCCGCGAGGCGGTGCCGTTGCTGTCCGCTGCCGAGCTCGAGGCGATGCGCCAGGCCAACAAGCGATTCGCCGCCGCCCTGAAACGCAAGGACGTGGACGCGGCCCTGGCCGCCGACGACGACTTTCACGAGGTCGCGGTCACTGCCTGCGCCAACAGCACCGTCCGGACGGTGCTGGAGCTGGTGACACCCTTACTGCGCAGGGTAGAACGGCTACAGTTCTCCTCACTGACCGGCCAGGGCTCGGTACGCCTGCACGAGCAGATCATCGGCCATTGCGCGGCTGGCGATGCGGCCGCGGCGGCGACCGCGGCCAGGCTCAACTGGCAAACCCTGCAGCCGCTACTCGACCAGCCCAGCTGAGACTCCCTTCCCATACCAGATCAGCCTTACCAGATCAGGAGATTCACCATGTCGCTGAGCGACTTTCCGCGCTACCCGCTGCTGTTCGGGCCGAGCCCGGTGCACCGGCTCGACCGGCTGAGCGCCGAGCTCGGCGGGGCCGGCATCTGGGCCAAGCGCGAGGACTGCAATTCCGGTTTGGCCTATGGCGGCAACAAGACTCGCAAACTGGAGTACCTGGTGCCGGACGCGCTGGCCCAGGGCGCGACGCACCTGGTCTCGATCGGTGGCGTGCAGTCCAACCACACCAGGCAGGTCGCGGCGGTCGCCGCCAAGCTCGGCCTGAAGGCGCGACTGATCCAGGAAAGCTGGGTGGACTGGCCGGATTCGGTGAACGACCGGGTCGGCAACATCCTGCTGTCACGAATCATGGGCGCCGACGTCGAGCTGGTCGAGGCCGGTTTCGGCATAGGTTTCAAAAGCAGTTGGGAACAAGCCCTCGAAGACGTCCGGGCTCAGGGTGGGACGCCCTACCCCATCCCGGCCGGTGCGTCGGACCATCGCCTCGGTGGTTTGGGCTTTGCCAACTGGGCAGCCGAGGTCGCCGAGCAGGAGTGCGAGCTCGGAGTCTTCTTCGACACCATCGTGGTCTGCAGCGTGACCGGCTCGACCCACGCGGGCATGATCGCCGGCTTCGCGGGGCAGGACCGGCCGCGCCGGGTGATCGGTATCGACGCCTCCGCCAAGCTCGACGCGACCCGTGAGCAGGTGAGCAGGATCGCCCGTGACACCGCCGAACTGATCGGGCTCGGCCGGCCGGTGCGTGAGGACGAGATCGTCCTGCTCGGCGATTGGGCCGGTGACCACTACGGGATTCCGGTGCAGTCCACGCTGGATGCGATCCGGCTCACCGGCAGCCTGGAAGGCATGATCATCGATCCGGTCTATGAGGGAAAGTCGATGGCCGGCCTGATCGACCTGGTACGCAACGGCGAGATCGGCAAGGATTCCCAGGTGCTGTACGCCCATCTCGGTGGCCAGCCGGCGCTCAATGCCTACAGCGCGTTGTTCCGGAACTGAGCAAATCATCGATACTGGACGGGTGACTGAGCAGATCCGGCGGGTAAGTGCCCATCTCGTGCTGCAGGTTCACCAACCGCTGGAGGTGATCTTGCAGGTGGCGGTGGCCGGCGGCCAGCTGGCTGAGAACCTGCGGATCAGCTGCGCGGGCGTGCCGATCGAGCCGACCGAGGTGGCGATGCCCGCGGCCGGCCGCGCACACGTGTTCCTGCCGATCCCGGGTCGGGTCACGGTGGACTACACCGCCACGGTCACCGGCGGGCTGCCGCCGCTGCCGGTCACCGATGCCGACCGGATCGGCTACCTGCGGCCGAGCCGTTACGCGGAGTCTGACCGGCTGGGTGCCATCGCGCAGGCCGAGTTCGCCGGTATCGACGGTGCCGCCGAGTTGCTGGCGGCTGTCTCTTCCTGGGTCGGGTCCCGGCTCAGCTACGTGCCGGGCAGCAGCGGGCCGACGGACGGCGCGGTCGACACTTTGCTGCAGCGGCAGGGGGTTTGCCGCGACTACGCCCACCTGGTGGTCGCCTTGCTGCGGGCGCTGGACGTGCCGGCCCGGCTGGCCGCGGTCTATGCCCCGGGACTGGAGCCGATGGACTTTCACGCGGTGGCCGAGGCGGCGGTGGGCGGCTACTGGCGGGTGGTCGATGCCACCTTGCTGGCACCGCGCTCGGGCCTGGTGCGGATTGCCACCGGCCGGGACGCCGCCGACACCGCGTTCCTGTCGGCCTACGGCGGGGCCGCCGACCTGCTGGAAACGTCGGTCAGCGCGGTGATCGACGGGCCGTTGCCGGGCGATGACGTGCACGCGCTGGTCAGCATCGGTTAACTAGCGTGCGCTGCCTGAAAGGGCAGCATTCGTGGCACCGAGCTGGTCCGCGCTGCGTGCTTCGAGTTCGGCGAGCTGCCGGTGGTCCAGGACATCGCACACCCAGTCCCAGTGCATCGCCACCTGATCGCCGACCGCGACCGAGGACAGCACCGCCTGCCCATCGGCCGACCAGGCCGCGGTCTGCTCCCGGGCCGGACCGAGTTCGAGCCGGCCGTCCACCAGCACCAGCGGTTGCGAGCGGACCCGTACCCGCTCCCCCTCGACGGCCAGCACGTCCCCCCAGCGGATTCGGCACTGGTCGAGCACCGACAGCGCGACGTCCCGGTTGGCGGCCCGGCTCAGCAAGTTTACCCAGGGATAGACGGTGAAAACGTGGAAGCTGTGGTGCGGCAACCCCGGTGTCCAGCCGGCATCGCTCTGCCCGACGAAGCGGCTGCGCAGTTCGGCCAGCATCGCGGCGGGATCGATCCTGTCCAGCAGCTCGTTACCGACCCAGTAGGCTTCCACCACCCGTTCGTCCAGCGGGTCGGCGATCCGCGCGGCCTCGGCGATCAATTCCAGATAGGCCCAGGCTCCCTCGAATTCCCGGGCGTGCTTGGCGATTCGAGCTTCGGCATCAGGCGTGTCTCGACTCAGCAGGACGGCCGCGTCGTCCGGCCCGCAGTAGCCGAGCGCGTTGGGTGGGTAGGCGTAGCGCGCGAACATCCTCGCGCCCGAGGCGGTCATCAGCAGATCCGCGGCAGCTGTTCACCGATCGGCAGGTCGACGACTCTGGTGCCACCGAGCGCGGTACGCGCGGTCAGCATGCCCGGATGTTCCGTTCCACACTCGCCAATCACCTTCGCGTCGCGGCCGAGATCGTGCTGGTGCATCGCCGCCAGCACCCGATCGGCGTCCTCTGCTGCCACGATCGCCAGCAGCTTTCCCTCGTTGGCCACGTAGAGCGGGTCGAGTCCCAGCAGCCCGCAGGCGTCGCGAACGGCTTGTGGAATCGGCAGTTCCCGTTCCACCAGGCTGATGCCGACGCCGGCCGCCTTGGCGATCTCGTTCAGGGAGGCGGCGACGCCACCCCGGGTCGGATCGCGAAGCGCGTGCAGGTCGGCACCTGTTGCGATCATCGCGGCGACCAGCCCGTGCAGCGCGGCACAGTCGCTGGAAACTGCCGTACCGAACTCCAGGCCGTCCCGGCAGCTCAACACGGCAACGCCGTGCACGCCGATCTCGCCGCTGATGATCACCACGTCGCCGGCGGTAGCTCGCTCGGGCCGGATGTCGACCCCGTCCGGGATGACGCCGATTCCTGCGGTATTGATGAATACCCCGTCGCCGCTACCGCTGTCCACCACCTTGGTGTCGCCGGTGACCAGCTTGATCCCGGCCGTCCGGGCTGCCCGGCCGAGCGCTTCGGCGACCTTGCCGATCTCGGCGAGCGCGGTGCCCTCTTCCAGGATGAACGCCGTCGACAGCACCAGCGGGACGGCGCCGGCCATCGCGAGGTCGTTGACGGTGCCATTGACGGCGAGGTCGCCGATCGAGCCGCCGGGAAAGAACATCGGCTTGACCACGAAGGAGTCGGTGGAGAATGCCAGCCGCAGACCGCCCAATTCGACGACGGCGGCGTCACCCAGTTGCGCGTCGGCGGCGCTGCCGAAGGCGGGTAGGAACAGGTGCTCGATCAGCTCCGCCGACATCGCGCCGCCGCCACCATGGCCCATCACCACGACCGGTGAGTCCCGCAGGGGAGCCGGGCACACCCAGCTGTCCAGGTCGATCGGCGCGACCTTGGGCGGATCCGGTTCTTGTTCCGGTTCGTAGGCGAGCTGCGGTTCAGCCACGGCTGGCACCGACGATCTCGAGCCGGCGATAGAGGTAGTACGCGGCGCAGGCACCTTCGGAGGACACCATCGTCGCGCCCAGCGGATTGCGCGGCGTGCACTCCCGGCCGAACGCCTCGCACTCGTGCGGTTTTATCAATCCCTGCAGCACTTCGCCGGACCGGCAGAGCGAGGACTCCTCGGTGTGGATGTCGGTAACCGAGAATCGCAGCTCGGCATCGAAGTCGGCATAATCGGCCGACAGCCGCCAGCCGCTGCCCGGGATCATGCCGATGCCCCGCCAGGCCCGGTCGGTGACCTCGAAGACATCACGCAGCATCGTCATCGCCGGCAGGTTGCCCTCGGCGGTGACCGCCCTGGGGTAGGCGTTCTCCAATTCGTAGCGACCGGATTCCAGCTGCAGCACGGTACGCCGGATTCCTTCGAGAATATCGAGGGGTTCGAAGCCGGTTACCACGATCGGGACGCGATACTTCTCGACCAGCGCCGGGTACTCAGCAGTACCCATCACGCTGCAGACGTGCCCGGCGGCCAGGAATGCCTGCACCCGGCAGGTCGGCGATTCCATGATCGCCGAGATGGCCGGCGGCACCAGCACATGGGAGACCAGCAGCGAGAAGTTCGTGATACCCAACCGCTTTGCCTGATAGACCGTCATCGCGTTTGCCGGTGCCGTGGTCTCGAAGCCGATCCCGAAGAACACCACCTGACGGTCCGGGTTTTCCCGGGCAAGCTTCAGCGCATCCAGCGGCGAGTAGACCACCCGGACGTCCCCGCCGGCGCTCTTGATCCGGAACAGGTCCTGCTCGCTGCCCGGTACCCGGAGCATGTCGCCGAAGGAGCAGAAGATCACGCCCGGTTGGGCGGCGATGGCCAGTGCCTTATCGATGATCTCGAGCGGCGTCACGCAGACCGGGCAGCCCGGTCCGTGGATCATCTCGACCTCGTCGGGGAGCAGCTGGTCGATGCCGTGCCGGATGATCGAGTGCGTCTGGCCGCCGCAGACCTCCATGATCGCCCAGCGTTGGGTCGCCGCTTCGTGAATCTGATCGAGCAGCCGGCGGGCCAGGTCGGGATTGCTGAACTCGTCGAGATACTTCATCGAATGTCCTCTCGCACTGCCGAAACCGGGGAATCCGTGCCGAGGCCGGCTTGCCTGGCGCCGAGTTCGAAGCCGTCTCCGAACTCCTCTTCCAGAATGCCGAGCTTCTCGAAGTTGGCCAGCGTTTCCTGCGCGGACCGCTCGTCCAGCCGTTGGATCGCGAAGCCGACATGCACCACCAGGTACTCGCCCACCACCGCGTCCGGGATGTAGGCCAGGCAGACCTCCTTGGTCACCCCACCGAAATCCACCTGCGCCATCAGGGTGTTGTCCCGTTCGGCGATACTGATCACCCGTCCAGGTACGGCAAGGCACATGATTTTCTCCCTAACCACTCGCGGCGATCATGAGCTGTCCCAACGCCAGTCCGCCGTCGTTGGACGGCAACCTGGTTGCCACCTTGACGGCGAAGCCAGCCTCGGCCAGCAACCGGCGGGCCGAGCGCAGCAGCACGACGTTCTGAAATACGCCACCGCCGAGCACCACGGTGTCCAGGCCACCACTGTGCCGTTCGCGCAACGATACGAACAGGATCAGCTCGGCGACCGCCTGGTGAAAGCGGCCGGCGATCACTGCGCTGTCGGTGGCCGCCCGCAGATCGGCGACGATCGCCCGGATGACCGGCGCCGCCTCGAAGGACCCATCGTCGCAGTGGCCAAAGGTGTAGCCGTCGCTCGGGCCGACCGCGCGGGCCAGGCCCTCCAGCTCGATGGCCGCCTGAGCCTCGAAGTCGACGACCTGGCGAACCCCGATCAGCGAGGCCACCGCGTCGAAAAGCCTGCCCATGCTGGACGTCGGCCGGCACTCGAAGCCGGTCTCGAACTGGTGATGCAGCACGGCACGTTCGGCCGGCGGGCAGGCCGCGACACAGGCCAGCTTGTCGTCCCAGTCGATCCCGGCCGCCCGCAGATGGGATAGCGCCATCCGGTACGGCCGATGCACGCTGGCATCGCCGCCGGCCAGCGGCACGTAGGCCAGGTGCCCGGCGCGGCGGTACTGCTTGTAGTCGGCAACCAGCACCTCACCGCCCCAGACCGCCGAGTCGTCGCCGTATCCGGTGCCGTCAAAGGCAATTCCGATCACCGGCTGGCTGCCGTCCAGGCCGTGCTCGGCCATCACCGAGGCGATGTGGGCGTGGTGGTGCTGCACGGTGACAACGGGCCGCTGCTCGGCGTGCGCGACCGCCCACCGGCTGGAGCGATAGCCGGGATGCGCGTCCGCGATCAGCCGCTCGGGGACGACCCCGGTCAGCAGCTCCAGGTGCCGCTCAGCTGCGGTGAACGCCTCCAGCGTGGCGAGATCGTCCATATCGCCAATGTGCTGGCTCAGCCAGGCATAACGGCCCTCGGCAACGCAGCAGGCGCTCTTGAGGTCGGCACCGACCGCCAGCACCGGCGCCACCTCGAACGGCAGCGCGATCGGCAGCGGTGCGTAACCACGGGAACGTCGAATCGCCAACTCGACGCCGTCCACGATGCGCAGCACCGAGTCGTCGCACGGCACCTCGATCCGGCGGTCATGCCGCAGCCAGCTGTCGGCAAGCGTCGATAACCTCTGCAGTGCCTGGGCATCGTCGGTGACGATCGGCTCGCCACCCAGGTTGCCCGAGGTCATCACCAGCACCCGCGGTCCCGGTTCGTCGCCGGCCAGCCCGAACAGCAAGGTGTGCAGCGGAGTGTGCGCAAGCATCACGCCGAGGTCCGGGTTGCCTGGCGCGACGGAGGCAGCCACCCGACCCTCGGCACCGGCGTGCCGGGCGAGCAGCACGATCGGACGGCGGCTGCCGGCCAGCAACGCCAGCTCGTCATCGGCGATCGTCACCAGCTCGCGCACGGTGTCCACGTCGGCGGCCATGATCGCGAACGGCTTGGCGCCGCGCTGCTTTCGCCGGCGCAGTTCGGCGACCGCATCCTCGTTGCTCGCGTCGCAGACCAGGTGATAGCCACCGAGGCCCTTGACGGCGAGGATCTGCCCGTCCCGCAAAGCCGAACGGGCCTCCTCCAGTGCGTTCGCACCGGTGCTGGCGACCGCATCCGGCCGGACGAATTCGAGTACCGGCCCGCAGTCGTGGCAGGCGATCGGCTGCGCGTGGAATCGGCGGTCGGTCGGATCCTGGTACTCGGCCCGGCATGCCTCGCACATCGCGAAGTCGCTCATGGTGGTCGCCGCGCGATCGTAGGGAAGTGCGGTGATGATGGTGAAGCGCGGCCCACAATTGGTACAGGTGAGGAACGGGTGCCGATAGCGACGGTTTACCGGATCCAGCAGCTCAGCAAGGCAATCCGGGCAGGTTGCGACATCGGGCGAGGCAAGGGTACGAGCGCGTTCGCCAGGTAGCGAACTCTCGATGACGAAGCCGGTGCCACCGCGGACTGCCAGCTCCTCGGACTCGACCGAGAAGACCACCGCCAGCGGTGGCGGTTCTTCCTGTAGCCGGCGGGCAAACTCGACCAGCGCGGCCGGCTCGCCCTCGACCTCGATCCGCACGCCTTCGGTGTCGTTGGCGGCCGATCCGGTGAGCCCGAGTTCGGTGGCGCTCACGTAGACGAACGGCCGAAACCCGACGCCCTGCACGACGCCTCGGACCTCGAACCGCAGCCGCTGACGGGTCTCGCGTGGGCGACCCATCAGCTCCAGGCCGGCCATCGCCTTCGCCGCACCCGCCTCGTCGACCAGCTCGACCACGAAACCCATATGAATCAGTACCCAGTCGCCGCAGGCCAAAGCTGCCTGGTCGGCATCTTCGAGCATCCCGATGTTGACCTGCCGCTCGACGCCCAGCACATCGACCAGGACGAGCTGATCGCCGTAGCCCTCGACCCGGGCGACCACCCGGCCAGGGATGCCAAGGCACATGTCAGCTCACCGCCTCGGTCAGCGCGGTCAGGGTGCCCAGCAGCGCACGGACGGCGTCGGCCGCCGGCTGGATCGCCGCGGTGACCTGTTCACTGAGGCCCATCCCGTCGGAAACGTCGGCCGCTATGCAGCCGATCAGGTAGGTCGGTGGCAGGCTGCCACCCATCGGCGCGAGATTGGCGAGCACCGCCACCGGCGACATGCCGTGCGCGTCGCTGTCGCCGTGGCCGAGATCGTCCGGGCCGATCTCGATGGTCAGTACGGTGCCTGGCTCGGTATGCCCACCGGTACCGGCGGGGACGGCGTCGATCAGGACGAGCGCAGCGACTCCGCCGAGCAGGTCATAGCTCAGATGCACGCCCCGGATGCCATAGTCGATGACCCGGACGTCCGGGGGCAGCGGATGCTGGTCGACAGCGGTCAGCAGCGCAGCAACGACCGCGGGGCCGAAACCGTCGTCGCGGAAGAAGATATTGCCGATCCCCGCAACGAGCACGCCGTCATCCACTGGGTACTCCCGACTACATGCTGCGCATCTTGAGGTAACGCTTGATGTCGGGTATCGACGCGATACCCAGCTTCAGCGTCGCCGCGGCCACTACGGCTATGGCGGCGGTAGCCATGATTCCGATGAATCTCACGGTCGGCTCTCCTCTCGGTTGTCAGACGGCGCGGGCGGATTCGCCTGCACCACTTCCAGTTCCTCAGGTGCGAAGTACAGGTAGCGGCCGTACCACTCGTGCAGGTCTGCCGCCGGATCGTCCAACAGGATCACCGCAACGTGGGTCTGACCGTCCACATCGGAATGCACCGCGGCGACCTTGGCGAGCTGGTCGGCGAAGAAGATGTCCTGGGCATCCGCTCGCCGCGACGGGTGAACCCGCACCACGCTGCCCGCCGACACGACCACGCCGTCGATGAGTACCTCGTCGGTCTCCGGTGACACGCTGCCGTCGACGGCCGGGTCCCACCACGGCACCTCGCCGTCGAAGCCGAACGAGCTGGTGAGATCGACCTGATCGGCAGCCTTCGGATAGGGATCCGCGTGTGGATCACGCAGGATCCCATGCAACTGCGCCAGTTCGTCGGAGGTCATCGCATCGCAGCGATCGATGATCTCGGCCGCCCGCGGATCGGTCGCGCGGGCGGCGGCCTTCTCCTCATCGGTGAGCGTCATGACCCGCAGCGTCAGGATCTCGTCGATCTCGGTCGAGTCGAACAGCGCACCGGTGCTCTGGGCGGCGATCTCGGGGTGGTCATACAGGATGATCGGCGAGACCAGCATCAGCGAGCTGTCGCCTGCCGGGCCGGCCAGCACCGGCCAGCACCGGTGCTGGGCGCAGCCGGCCGCCGCGGTGACGGCGTCCTCGGGTGGATCGGTCATCGACAACGCCTCGGCATTCTCGACCGTGACCAGCAGGTGGGTGCCGATGAACGAGGCGGCGATCGCGGCGTCGTGGTCGGCGGCAGCACCCGTTGCGGTGTTGCTGATCCTGATCGAGAGCCGGACCAGACCACCCACGACGGTGGCCCGGACGGACAGCTCGCCGTGCAGCGCGCGCCGGCTGCGGACCAACCGGGCGGCCGGTCCGACCGACTCGATCTCCTCGCCGGCCGGGACCTCGAGCTGCTCGCGGTGACCGCCGATCAGCTGGGCCAGCGACCACGGCCCGAGGGTGAGCTCACGCGCGGTCGCCTCGTCCCAGCTCAACCAGCGCTGCTCGCCGACGACGAGTTCGGCGACCTCGGCGAACTCACCGGCCTCCTCCGCGCGTTGCGCGCTTCGCTTCTGCAAGTGGAGGAAACGCAGATCCACCGTGACCGTTGCCTGGTCCAGGTCGGTCAGCCGGAGCAGGAACTCCGATGCCAGCGAGGGATCCTCGCCCTGACTGGCTTGCATGGCGCCGACCGGGCCGAGCACGCCGAACTGCCAGCGGGACTGATTCTTACTCGAACTCGCGCGGTAGGGATAGAGCAGATAACCCTCGTACAGCACGGCATCGGCGACCGCCCGGGCGTAGTCGAGGCTGCTGGTCATGACAGCGTCCGGTCGGCGTCGGGCAGCAACGATCGCAGCGTTTCGTCCCAGGTGGTCAGGCCGTGCTCGGCCTTGTACCGGGCGAGTTGTTCGATGAGGTCGCGGTCCAATCGCAACCAGCCGGTGCCCGGGTAGTACAGGTCCATCATCGTGCGCCACACGCTGATCGGCATCTCCCAGCGGGCTTCGCGATCCCAGGGCACCTGCTCGACACCGAAACCGCGCTCGCCCCGGATGAACACCGTGCCGGAGAACAGCAGCACCACGCTGATCGCACCATCGCGTAAGGCGTGTAGGTATTTCGACGCGGTGACCTCGAAGTCATAGCTGCACGGCAGCGCCAGGTCCACCTCGGTGATCTCGGAAAAGCCTTGCACCATCGCGCTGGCCTGCATCCACATGAACGGCTTCAGCGTGTCGTACCACCGCTCGCGAGCACCGAACAGGTCGAGCAGGGCGCCTTCTTCGTCCGCGGTGTACGCCCGGCGCTGCGGTTCGATCCGTACCTGCGCGCGCAGGGCAATCGCATGGATCCGCGCGCCGGTGGCCTCGGTGATGCGCAGCCGGGCGGTCAGTTGCGGAGCCACCGCGTACGGCTCGGCAAACAGGTCCGCGATCGCGAACTCGAGTTCGGTCATCGCACGACCTCGTCCTGGCGTTGCGGAACCGGCGCTGGCTTACTCCGGTCGCTCACCATCCGAAAGAAGGCGTCGATGCGATCGTGCGCCTCGCGTCCGCCGTCGAAGCCACGCCAGACCGTTCGCAGGCCGCCGACCAGCTCGTAGCAGACGTCGATCGGGACGAGGTAACAGCTCACCTCGCCACTGCCGCGGCCAGGGGTGCGCACCAGCAGCGCTTCCACATCGGCTGCCAGCAAACCCAGTTGTGGATTCTGCGCGGTCACCGTGCTCCAAGCATCCAGTGGAAGCTCGGACTCGGTGGCACCGGCCGGGCCAGGGTAGAAGGCCACCATTCGCTGCATTGTCGAGTTGTAGAAGAAGAAGGCGAGCCCGACCGGGATCTCGAGTTGATCCCACTGGCCGGGGCCGAGTTGGAAATCCGGGAAGCTGAAGTAGCGATCCGGTACCGCGCGGAACCGCAGTTCGGCGCCGTCGGCGGTGAACAACAGGTAGCACGGCCGGCAACAACACATCAGCGAGCGGTGCGTGCGATCGACCACGTGCCCGTGCTCATCAGAGATGGCCACGCCGCACATCTCGCAGACCTCACCAGCGGCCGGCGGTGGCGGACGTTCGGCTATTCGCCGCAGGACGAACAGCGGCGAGGAGCTCATGAGACGGCTGCGGAAGGTAGTGCCACCGACAGGATGCCGTCCCGGACCAGCACCGGCAACGGCTCCAAATGTTCTTCGGGACCGTCCAGGCCGGCACCGGCATGCCGAAGGTCGAAGTGTGCCCGGCACTGGGCGCAGCGCAGCACCCCCGAGCCGATCGGCTCACCGAGCCGGCGCTCGATCGCACTGCCGGCCAGGCTCTGTGCGCAATGCCCGCACCGGTCCCGGAAGCAGAAGATGTCGTTGCCCAAGCGGCACGCGCAGATCGTCAGCCCGTCCAGCTCGAAGCCCGCGAGCTGGCCGGATACCAGATCGGCCAGCTCCGGAATCACCAGCCAGTTGACCGACGCCGCGGGTTGCCGATCGATCCGCGAGCGCAACGCATCGATCCCGATCACGCCGCCGACCGGGCTGGCCTTCGCCGCGCTCGCCGCCACCTCGATCCGGGTCATCTCGGGTGCGGCGGCCTGCACCGCGCCCTCGACCGCGAGTTCCAAGGTGGCCGAGGATGACGGGCAGCCATCACAACTACCCAGTAACCGCAGGCGAACCACCCCTTCGGAATCGATGCCGAGCAATTCGACGTCGCCACCGTGGGTACCGAGGTAGGGCCGGACCGTGTCGAGTGCCCGGGCTATTCGAGTTTCCACGTCGTAGGGATGCAGATCGTGCACCAGCAGCAGGCCAGAGAGCAGTTCGTCGTCGGCGATCGCGTCGAGTACCGGCTGGTCGAGGTGGCCGGCGTCGTCGATGACCTCGAGCAACCGGCCCAAGCCGGCCCCGTACAACGACGACACGCACGAGACCAGATCCTCGGCCCGGGTGCGGGATGCGGGACCACCCGCGGCACTGGCTTCGATGAGCGCCTCGATGCGGTCACCGGCTGCACGCAGCGCATCGGCCCGCGCCGCCGGCTGGTCCTGCGCGGCGGTACTCACTCGCCAGTGACGGACTGCGTCGGCGAGTGCAGCGCCTCCAGCGTCTTTCCCTCGCCGAGATACATGTGCACGCCACAGGGCAAACAGGGATCGAAGCTGCGCACGGTACGCATGATGTCGATGCCCTTGAAGTGCTCGCGGTCGTTCTCCTCGAAGATCGGCTGGCCCTGCACCGCGTCCTCGTACGGCCCGGGCGTGCCGTAGGAATCACGCGGGTTCGCGTTCCACGGCGTCGGCGGGTACGGGTGGTAGTTGGCGATCTTGCCGTCGCGGATGACCAGGTGGTGGCTCAGCACGCCGCGCACCGCCTCGGTGAACCCGCAGCCGATGCCCTCGTCCGGCACCTCGAACTTCTCCCAGGTCTTGGTCCGGCCGGCGCGAATCTCCACGAGGGCCTTTTCGGCAAAGTGCAACGCGCAACCGGCCGCATAGGCCTGGAAGTAGGTACGGGCGCGATTGCGCTCGATGGTGTTACTCCACTGAGGAATCTTCCACTCGAACTCGACGGGCCCCTTGAGCGCGGTCTTGGGAAGGTTGATCTTCACGCTGTGGCCGGTCGACTGCACGTAGCCGATGTCGACCAGGCCGGCGAGCGCGGTCGTCCAGAGCCGGGCCAGCGGGCCACCGCCGGTGTCCAGCGCGAGGTAGTCCTTACCGTCGAACCAGCGCGGTGACATCACCCAGCTGTACTTGTTGTCGAGATCGCGCTTCTGCGGGCGGGGGTTGGTGTGCTGGTTCCACGGGTGTCGCGAGTCGACCGGGTTGCCCAGCGGATCGTTCTTGACGAAGATCTCCTGGCCCTCCCAATCCTCGTAGTAGGAACTGCCCAGCAGGATCCGGATACCCAGGTTGATCTCGACCAGGTCCGTGGTGACCAGCTTGCCGTCCACCACCACGCCCGGGGTGACGTACATCTTGCGTCCCCACTGGGTCATGTCCTTGTAGTCGAAGTTGCAGTACTCAGGATCCTGGAAGGAACCCCAGCAGGCGAGCAGCGTGCGGCGCAGGCCGACCTGCTCGTAACCGGGAAGTGCCTGGTAGAAGAAGTCGAAAAGGTCGTCGTGCATCGGGACGACCTTCTTCATGAACTCGACGTAGCGCATCAGCCGAGTGATGTAGTCGGTCATCAGCTGGATCGTGGCGACCGTGCCGACCCCGCCCGGGTAGAGCGTCGAGGGGTGGACGTGCCGGCCCTCCATCAGGCAGAACATCTCGCGGGTGGAGCGGCTGACCTGTAGCGCCTCGCGGTAGAACTCGCCGGTGAACGGGTTCAGCGACCGCATGATGTCGCCGATCGTCTTGTAGCCGTGATCACCCGCATGCGGCGAGTCGGTGTGGTTGGCCAACTCCAACACGCCGGGGTTCGTTTCGGAGACCATCTTCTCGCAGTAGTCCACGCCGACCAGGTTCTCTTGGAAGATGTTGTGGTCGAACATGTACTCGGCGGCTTCACCGAGGTTGACTATCCATTCGCCGAGGTGCGGCGGCTTCACGCCGTAGGCCATGTTCTGCGCGTAGCAGGAACAGGTCGCGTGGTTGTCGCCGCAGATGCCACAGATCCGGCTGGTGATGAAGTGCGCGTCGCGCGGATCCTTGCCCTTCATGAAGATCGAGTAACCGCGGAAGATCGAGGACGTGCTGTGGCACTCGGCCACTACCCGCTGTTTGAAGTCGATCTTGGTGTAGATGCCCAGGCTGCCGACGATGCGGGTGATGGGATCCCACGCCATCTCAACGAGGCCGTCCTTGCCCTCGACGCTGTGGTTGGGGCGGGAGCGGGTTGAGGTCATAGCGGGTTACCTCTCTGAGGTCGCCGAGTCCTGCGGTGGGTGGCCGGGTCGGCCGGAACTACCAAGTTCGCTTAGCACCCGTGGTCAGTTCGCGGCCCTTGGTGCGCCACTTCGGCTCCTTGTCGACCGTATTGATCGTGATCGAGCGGAGGTTTCGAATGGCCCTGCCATACACACCGGACGCAGCCGTGGAGACCTTGCCGCCGGGTGGCTCGTCCATGAACGGCATGAACTTGTCCGGGAAGCCCGGCATCGTGCAGCCGATGCAGATTCCGCCGACGTTCGGGCAGCCGCCGACGCCGTTGATCCAACCCCGTTTGGGCACGTTGCACTTGACTACCGGTCCCCAGCAACCGAGCTTGACGATGCACTTCGGCGAGCCGTACTCGGTCGCGAAGTCCCCCTGCTCGTAGTAGCCCGCGCGATCGCAACCCTCGTGGACGGTCTGGCCAAAGAGCCAGGTCGGACGCAGCGCGTCATCGAGCGGGATCATCGGCGCCTGGCCGGTTGCCATGTACAGCAGGTAGGTGATCGTCTCGGAAAGGTTGTCCGGCTGCACCGGGCAACCGGGGACGCACACGATCGGGATGCCGGCCTTCGATTTCCAGTCCCAGCCGAGGTAATCGGGAACGCCCATGGCACCGGTCGGGTTGCCGGCCATCGCATGGATGCCGCCATAGGTGGCGCAGGTACCGGCCGCGATGATGGCGGTCGCCTTCGGTGCGAGCCGGTCCAGCCACTCGCTGGTCGTCATCGGCTGGCCGGTGGCCGGATCGTTGCCGAACCCGCACCAGTAGCCCTCATCGTGCAGTGCCTCGTTGGGAATTGACCCCTCGACCACCAGTACGAACGGCTCCAGCTCGCCGCGGTCGGCCTTGAAGAACCACTCGAGAAAGTCGTCGGCTCCGCCGTTGGGTCCGCACTCGAAGTCGATCAGCGGCCAGTGCACCGCGATCTGCGGCAGCCCCGGCAACGCACCGAGCGCGATCTCTTCGATGGACGGCTGGGTGGCCGCGGTAAGCGCTACCGAGTCCCCGTCACAACTGAGTCCCGCATTGATCCACAGCACATGGATCAGGGTTTCTTCCGCTTTGACCGCAGCCTCTGAGAGCATGCTCGCCGCTTTCCGGAACCAAGGTTCCCGGCCACTGGAATCGAGCGTCGACCCACCTGTGTGACCAACGTCTCGTTTTTACCCCCTGCCTGCGAAACGGTCAAGTTGAAAGTCATTTCCTACTTTACGGTCGTATGAGGCATTTTGCCTACCGCCCGTACCCACTCGTACCACCCATGCAGTCCCTCGCCGGTGGTAGCCGAAAGAATCAAGGCCGGCAGGCCGGCATTCACCTGCCGGGCAAAGCGGATACAGGCCTCGACGTCGAAGTCCACGTAGGGCAGCAGGTCTGATTTGTTGACAACCAGCAGGTCCGCGCCGGCAAACATCTGCGGGTATTTGAGCGGCTTGTCGCTGCCCTCGGTCACCGAGATCACGACCACCTTGGCACTCTCGCCGAGGTCGAACATCGCTGGGCAGACCAGATTTCCCACGTTCTCGACGAACAGCACCGAGCCGTCTCGGGGCTGAAGTTCATCGAGTGCCGTCCGCATCATCTCCGCGTCGAGATGGCAGCCGGCCCCGGTGTTCACCTGCACCACGGGCACCCCGGTCGCGTGAATTCGCTCGGCGTCGAGCACGGTCTCCTGATCGCCCTCGATCACCGCGACCGGCAGGCCTGCGGCGAGGTCGGTGAGCGTGCGGACCAGCAGCGTGGTCTTGCCCGAACCCGGCGAACTCATCATGTTCAATGCGGTGATCTGGTGCTCTGCAAGCCACTGCCGGTTGGCCGCGGCGAGCCCGTCGTTCTTGGCGAGCACGTTCACTTCGAGGACCTGGGTACGGGTGGCTGGCGGGTGCTCGTGCTCGCCGTGCGGATGCGGGTGCTCGTGCTCGCCGTGCGGATGGGCATGCGGGCGCATGGTGGTTACCCGGGTGCCCTGGTCATCGGAACATCCACAGGTGTCACACACGCTCGGCCACCTCGATCGATTGGATTGTCAGTTCCCGTCCCGAGGTGACGCCGACGTCCGCGCTCCCGCAGGGGCACAGCAGGATCAGATCGGTGAGGGCGATCTCGCTGTCGCAGCCACGGCAATGTCCGACGCCGGGCTGCTCGTCGATGATCAGCTCGGCGCCCTGCAGCGTCGTCCCCTCGGTCACCAGCTCGAAACAGAATTGCAGGGCATGGGGCACCACGCCCGACAGCTTGCCGACCCGCAGGCGCACGCAGCTCACCGTCGCATCGCCGGCGTACTCGCTCACCGCGTCGACGATGCTCTGGGTGACAGCTAGCTCGTGCATGCCGTGATCCGTCCGTCATCGGATGCTGTCACCGTATGCACCCTGTCAACATGGCTTCATGACCTGTGACCGCGAAGTCGCCGTAGTTTCGATCGAACGGGGCGCCGATGCCTTTCAACAACCGGTCGCTCCGGAGGTGATCCTGGCGATCTGCCGACGTGCGCTGGGCAGTGCGGTCGTCCTCGGCCAGGTCACCGAGATCGGCATCGGTACCTACAACAACACCTACCGGGTGGACGTCCAGGGCCGCGAGCCGGTCATCCTGCGGGTTGCGCCGCGACCGGCACTCCAAGGCGCCGCCGGCAAGCAGGCAATGCGAAACGAGTACGCGGCGTTGCCGTTCCTGGCGCCGCTCGGGGTGCGGGTGCCCCGGACCATAGCGGTGGACTTCACCCACCAACTGCTGGATCGCGACTACCTGGTCCAGACCCTGCTGCCGGGCACGCCGGCCTCCGAACGGATTGCCAGCTACTCCCCCAGCGCGCTACGGCAGCTCTACCGCGAGCTGGGATCGGTCACCCGGACGCTGCACGAGGTCTCCGGTGAAGTCTTCGGCCCGGTAGCCGGCCCGTTCGAGGCCAGCTGGAGCGAGGCACTCACCGTCCGGTTTCACGAACTGGCCGCCGACTTCCCGGTCGCCGGCCTGCCCACCGATGACGTTTACCACGTGATCGACTCGGTAAACAGGCATCGCGCGGTGCTCGACGAGATCACCACCCCGTCCCTGCTGCATGGTGACCTGTGGACGCTCAACATCCTGGTGGACGCCGATCCGGAGCGTCCCACCATCACCGGGGTGCTCGACTGCGATGCCGCGTACTGGGGCGATCCGATGTCGGATTGGACTATCAACCAAGTCCTTTCTCGATCGGGCACCGAGGTGGACGCCTTCTGGGAGACCTACGGGGCACGTCCGCAGGATCCGGCCAGCTCGGTGCGCGCGCTGTTTTACCGGGCCAGGAACGTGCTCGGCGCGCGCCTGGACATCCAGCGCCGTGGCCTGAACTTCGAGGACATTCCGCCGATCCACTGGGACCTCACCGACGTCCTGAGCGCGCTTCGGTAATCGTCCCGATCGGTCAGGGCGTTTCGCGCAACCCGACGCAGTCGAATGCCCAGAACGGATCGGCGTAGGCGAGCGCGCCGACCATCCAGGGTTGCCAGGACTCCAACAGCACCACCTGAAACGCGGCCGCCGGGATCCGCACCGATGGCGCGCTGAAGCCGTGCCGGCCGGCCGGCTCGAAGCCGAACCTCGGGTAATACCTCGGTGATCCTTCGAGAAACACCGCCGGCGCGTCGAGCTCGGCAGCCATCGCCAGCGCGGCGCGCACCAGTTCGGAGCCGATGCCGCGGCCCTGCTGTTCGGGCAGTACCCCGAGCGGGCTGAGCACCAGCACCGGGACGACTCGCTCGGGCGCATCGACCCAGGAGGTGGACAGCTGCACCTGCCCGACCAGCTCACCGGCCAGTTCGGCGACCAAGGCGCCAGCCCGCTGGGCCGCCGCGCCGATCTGCAGCGCCTCGGATAGGTCGGCTACTGCTGGCCGTCCGAAGGCTGCGGTGAGGACGTTCCGTACCGCATCTCGATCGGCGGCGCGCTGCGGTCGGACGGTGAGCGGTGGATCGGTGGCCATTGCCTGATGCTAGGACGGACAGGGGTGGCTATCCTCGCAGCGTGGTGATCGCCGAGGAAGTGTCAGCCGGGATCTTCGTGCTTCGGTACCAGGCGATGGACCTCAACATCTGCGTCGTACGAGGCGACGGCGCGCTGCTCGTGGTGGACACCGGTTCATCACCGGCCGAGGCCGCCGAGATCGAGGCGGACCTGCGGCAGCTGGGGTCCTGCCCACTGGTCGGCGTGGTCAATACCCATGCCCACTTCGATCACACGTTCGGCAATCAGCATTTCGGACCGGCGTCGGCGTTCGACGTCCCCATCTACGGACACCACCGGTTGCCGGCCCATCTCATCGAGCACGAGGGTCCCCGCCTGCAGCGGTGGCGGTTGTGCACCGGGGACGAACCCCCGCGCGATTGGGCCGACGTCGTCATCACCCCGCCCACGAACCTCGTCACCGATCGTCAGGCGATCGTGGTGGGCGGTCGGGTGGTGGAGCTGTGGCCACTCGGGGCGGCACACACCGACACCGACCTGGTGGTGCACGTCCCCGATGCGGACACCTGGATCGTGGGTGACCTGGTCGAGGAGTCCGGGCCGCCGATGTACGGCTCCGGTTGTTTCCCGCTCGACTGGCCGGACGCCGTCGCCCAATTGCTCGAAGATATCGGGGCATCCCACCTCGTCATTCCCGGTCACGGACGTCCCGTCCCGCGTGGGTTCGTGGTGGATCAGCTGGCCGACCTTGCCGCGTTCGCTGCCCAGGCCAGCGCGTGCTGGTCGGCCGGGCTGAGTATCGACGAGGCACTGGCAGCCGACCAGCGGTGGCCGTTCCCCACCGCCGGGCTGCGGCTGGCGGTGCAACGGTCCTACGCCGCCCTCGACGCGCGGCAGCACTGATTGGCGTCGTTCACCGGCCAACCCTTCCTCACCCCGGTTGGTAGCTTCTCGGGTTGAGTGCCGGCCCGCAAGATGCGTCCTGAGCACGATTGGCTGGCTACGGCACACTCGGACGGGTGACTCACCAGCCCGCGGTCGAAGCGGCCCGCATCGCCTTCCTGCGTCACTTTGCCTGGTCTGCTGGGCATGCCGATCTGTGGCCGATCTTCGCCGATGGGGTGGCTCTCGCCGCCGTCGTCGAAGGGCTTGCCGAACCATGGCAGGGCTCCGGTGTCACGCACGTTGCCGGCATCGAGTCCCGCGGTTTCCTGCTGGGGGGCGCGGTCGCCGTCCGGCTCGGCGTCGGTTTCCTCGCCGTACGAAAGTCGGCTGGGATGTTGCCCGGCCCGAAACTGACCGCGCCGACGGCACCCGACTATCGCGGCCTGACCCACCTGCTTCGGATGCAGGACGTCATCAGACCGGCGGATACCGTTGTACTCGTTGATGATTGGGCTGAGCGTGGCAGCCAGGCCGGCGGCGTGGCGAACCTGCTCGCGCAGCGTGGCGCCCGACTGGCCGGGCTGTCCCTGCTGGTCGATCAGTTGGCTGACGAGACCCGCCGGCAATTCGGCCGGGTGACCTCGTTGGTACGGGCCGCGGAGCTGGGCGATTCCTAGTGCTGCATTGTGCGGCCCGAGTTCCCAGCTGGCTCGGCGTGTCGCGGGAACTCGGGCCGCGCAATGTCCGGACGGTCGGGCTGCTCGGCGGCCGGTTGCAGCACCAGCAGGGCGACCACGATGCCGAGGACGACCAGGGCGGCGGAGATCCAGAAACCGAGGTGGTAGCCGCCGGTCAGTGCCACCGCCGTGGAGTGCCCGGCGGCGGTGAGGTGCGCGGTTCGAGTGGACGTCAGGGTCGCCAGCACCGCGAGCCCGAGCGCGCCGCCGACCTGTCCGGTGGTGTTGATCAACCCGGACGCCAGCCCGGCGTCCTGCGGCGTCGCGCCCGACATCGCCAGCCCCATCAGCGGCGGGAAGCACAGCCCGGCACCGAGACCGATCAGCGCGAGCGGCGGGAACAGGTGCAGCCAGTAGCCGCCCGCGACCGGCACCATGGCGAGCATTGCCAGCGCGCCGGCGATCAGGGCCAGGCCGAGCACGCACAGGCTGCGCGCTCCGAACCGCAGGATCAGCCGCGCCGAGTAGCGAACCGACAGCACCCCCATCAGCACCGACACCGGCAGGAACGCAAAGCCGATCTTGAGCGGGTCGTAGTGCAACACCTTCTGCACGTAGAGGGCGCCGAGGAAGAACGTGCCGAACATGCCGGCGGCCCCGACCACCTGGATCACGTTCGCCCCGCACACGTTGCGCGAGCGGAAGATCCGCAGTGGCATCAGGGGATTCGCCGCCCTCGCCTCGCGAATCACGAACCCGACCAGCAGCACCACGCTGAGCGCCGCGCAGCCGAGCGTACGGCCGGCGGTCCAGCCGTGTTCGGCTGCCGGCTTGACGATCGTGTACACGCCGAGCATCAGCGCGAGGGTCACCAGCAGCGCCCCGCTGACGTCCATCCCGGCGGCCCGCCGGCCACCGCGGTCAGCGCTGACATAGCGCCGGGTGAGGGCCGCGGTCGCAATGCCGATCGGAACATTGATGAAGAAGATCCAGTGCCAGTTGATCGCCTGGGTCAGCACGCCGCCGGCGAGCAGGCCGACCGCCCCGCCGGCCGACGCGACGAACGCGAACACGCCGATCGCCTTTGCCTGATCGCCGGGTTCGGGAAACATCGTCACGATCATGCCGAGGATCACCGCCGAGGTGAGCGCACCGCCGGCACCCTGCACGAACCGCGCGACCACCAGCGTCAACTGGTTCGGAGCCAGGCCGCAGGCCATCGACGCGATGGAGAACACCGTGAGACCGCCGAGGAAAACCCGCCGGGCCCCGAGCAGGTCACCGAGCCGGCCGGCCAGCAGCAGTAGGCCACCGAAGGAGATCAGGTAGGCGTTGACCACCCATGCCAGGCTGGACGGTGAGAAGCCGAGGTCCGTCTGGATGTAGGGCAGCGCCACGTTCACCACGGTCACGTCCAGGACGATCATCAGCATCCCGGTGCACAGCACGTAGAGCGCGATCCAGCGCGACCGGTCGGACTCGGTCACGATCCTTCCTCGAGGTAGCGGCCCAGCGCTTCGAGCAGGCCACGGGTGCCGTGCTCGCGGGCCTCGTTGGTGTCCAGGCCGTCGAGGAATGCGCCCTGTTCGGTGAGGATCAACCGGGTGCCGCCATCGGCCGGGATGAACTCGAGGGTGGCCACCGACACCGAGATCCGCTTGCCCTGCATCGTCATCTCGTAGGAATAGACGATCCGTTCGTTGTCGACGATGTCCTGGTAGAGCGCGTCGTAGGTGAAGCTCGGCCCGCCGCCGGCAGCGTCGCGCAGCGACTCGCGACCGCCGACCCGAAAGTCGATCTGGTGCGGGGCAGCCTTCTCGATAGCGGGATCGCCGAACCAGCGAACCTTGACCGCCGGGTCGGCGAAGGCAGCGAAGACCCGGCCGGGGCTGGCGGGGTAGCTACGGTCGATCACGAAGGTGCCGTGCACCACGGTGCGGGTCATCAGTGCTTCCCTTTCTTGGTCGCGGCTTCCTCCGGCGATTCCGGCGGAAGGCTCGCGAGGTAGGTGTCCAACCGGTCGAGGCGCCGCAACCACATCGCGCGCCGTGCCTCGATCCAGGCTTCTGCGGTGTTGAGCATCTTCAGGTCGAGGTGACAGGTACGAACTCGGCCGACCTTCTCCGACCGGACGAGGCCACTCGCTTCGAGCACCTGCAGGTGCTGGAAGACGGCCGGCATCGACATCGGCAGCGGCTTGGCCAGCTCGCTGACCGAGGTCGAGCCGTAGCTCAGGCGCTCGACGATCTGCCGCCGGGTGGGGTCGGCGAGCGCCTGGAACACCCGGTCGAGCTCAGCATGCTTAAGCATGTGCCTAAGTATTGCGCGAAGCCCGCCAATGTCAAGTGCCGGCCGCCGCACCGCATTGGGGTCGGCGCTACAGTCATGGGTGCAGCTGGTTCGACGATCGCCTCCTGACCGAGGGGATCGTTGAGATAACAGGGAACTCGGTGCGCCCGTAAGGGCAAGTCCGGGACTGCCCCGCAGCGGTGAGTGGGAACGACCGCCGTCCGAGCCGCGCCGACAGGTGCGGCGGGAACAGCACTGAGCAGCACTGGTCCAGCAGGATCGGTGGCTCGGGAAGCGACGGCCAGTAGGAGACCAGCGATGGTGAGCTGGTCGCGCCCGCGAGTCCGAAGACCTGCCCGCTGTGCGACCCCGCGACCGTGGGGCCGCTGGCTAGGACCTCGTGGGTGGGTCGTCGCCGGACACGCATCCCAGGGGTGTCGTGTGCGTCGATGCTCCTTCTCCGCAGGTTACGTGGACTCGCGAAGGAGAGCTCCCGTGACATCAACCGCTGCCCGATCAGTGAGCCGTTCCACCGTGTACGGCTACCCGCGCCAAGGCTCGAACCGAGAACTCAAGAAGGCCGTCGAGTCCTACTGGGCCGGCACCAGCACCGCTAGCGAGCTGCTGGAGGCGGCCCGCCAGTTGCGGGTCGATCGCCTGGCGCAGTTACGCGAGGCCGGGCTGGACGAGCTCCCCAGCAACGACTTCTCGCTCTACGACCACGTGCTGGACACCGCCGTCATGCTCGGCGCGATCCCGGCCCGGCAGCTGGCCGCGGTACCGGACGTGAGCACGCCCGCGGGCCGGCTGGATCGGTACTTCGCGATGGCCCGCGGCACCACCGAAGCGGGCCCACTGGAGATGACCAAGTGGTTCGACACCAACTACCACTATCTGGTGCCCGAACTCGGCCCGGACGCCACCTTCAGCCTGGATGCCAGCAAGCCGATCGGTGAGTTCACCGAGGCGAAGGAGGCCGGTGTCATCACCCGGCCGGTTGTCCTCGGCCCGATCAGTTTCCTCCTGCTGGCCAAGGCTGAACCCAACCGGGTTGCCGGCTTCGAACCGCTGGCGCTGCTGGATCGGATCCTGCCGCTGTACGCGGAACTGCTGCAGAAGCTGCGCTACGCCGGCGCCGACTGGGTCCAGCTCGATGAGCCCTGCCTGGTCACCAATCAGCCGCCCGCGGTGCTGGCCGCGGTGACCCGCGCCTACCAGCTGCTGACCGCCCAGCTGGCCCGTCCCAAGATTCTGATCGCGTCCTACTTCGACCGGCTCGGTGCGGCGCTGCCGGTGCTGGCCGCTAGCGCGGTCGAGGGGATCGCGCTGGACTTCACCGGTCCGGCCGCGGCAAACCTCGATGACCTTGCGGCGATCGGCGGCCTGCCTGGTAAGCGGCTGGTCGCCGGGGTGGTCGACGGGCACAACATCTGGACCGCCGATCTGCCGGCCGCCCTGACAACTTTGGGCACCCTGCTCGGTCTGGCCGACACCGTGGACGTGTCCGCGTCCTGCTCGCTGCTGCACGTTCCGCTCGACGTGACCGCCGAGCGCGATCTCGACCCACAGCTGGCCGGCTGGTTCGCCTTCGCCCGGCAGAAGCTCGACGAGCTCGTCACCCTCGCCCGCGGTCTGACGGCTGGCCGGGACAGTATCGCCGGTGAATTGCAGGTCAACGCGGGCCGCCGCGCCACCCGGTCCGGGTCGGCGATCACCCGGGTCGAGGCGGTCCGAGCCCGCGCCGAAGCGGTGACCGATGCCGACCTGCACCGGGCCAGCCCGTACGGCAAGCGGCACCAGGCGCAGCAGGATCGCCTGCACCTGCCCGACCTGCCGACCACCACGATCGGCTCGTTCCCGCAGACCACCCGGTTGCGTCAGGCCCGGGCGGCGCTCCGCACCGGAGCCCTGACCTCGGCGGACTACGCCGCCGCGATGCGAGCCGAGATCGGCGAGGTCATCGCCGAGCAGGAACGCCTCGGGCTGGACGTGCTGGTGCACGGCGAACCTGAACGCAACGACATGGTCCAGTACTTCGCCGAGCAGCTGACCGGGTTCCTGGCCACCAGCCACGGCTGGGTGCAGTCCTACGGCACCCGCTACGTCCGGCCGCCGATCATTGTCGGTGATGTGTCACGCCCGAAGCCGATGACCGTCGACTGGGCGACCTACGCCCAGAGCCTCACCGACCGGCCGGTGAAGGGGATGCTGACCGGACCGGTGACCATGCTGGCCTGGTCGTTCGTCCGCGACGATCAGCCCCGTGGCGACACCGCCCGCCAGGTCGCCCTCGCGCTGCGGGACGAGGTGACCGACCTGCAGGCGGCCGGGATCGCCGTCATCCAGGTCGACGAGCCCGCGCTGCGGGAGACGCTGCCACTACGCCAAGCCAATCGTGCCGGCTACCTCGAGTGGGCGGTCGAGTCGTTCAAGCTGGCCACCGCCGGGGTGGCTGACGACACCCAGATCCATACCCACATGTGTTACGCGGAGTTCGGCGACGTCCTGCAGGCGATCATCGACATGGACGCCGACGTTATCAGCCTGGAGGCCGCCCGCTCCAAGATGGCCATCGTCGCGGACCTCGCGAGAGCCGGCTACCCGAACGAGGTCGGCCCCGGGGTGTGGGACATCCACTCCCCGCGGGTCCCGTCGGTCGATGAGATCGCCGAGCACCTGCGGGTGGCGACCTCGGCGTTTCCGGCCCAGCGATTGTGGGTCAACCCGGACTGCGGGCTGAAGACCCGGGGTTACCCCGAGGTCCGCGCCACCTTGGCCAACCTGGTCGCCGCGACCAGCCAGGTCCGGGCTGAACTCTGACACCTGGGCAGCACGCGGCGGTGGGGGCCGGGTGCCCTCACCGCCGTCCTGCCGGCTGTTTGTTAGGCCCGAACTCATTGACGCGACCTGCCTCGCAGGCATTTACTTCAGCTCAAGAGCAAGGAAACCCTGCTATAGCAGGCATCACAGGGGGTTCAACATGGCAGCTGGCCGGGTCGTAGCGGGCACATCCACCAGGTTTGGAGCCCCGCTGATAGTTGTGATCGGAGTGCTCCTCTGTATCTTCAGCGCGTCGGTGCTAGCCGGCCCGGCGAACGCAACGGCACGCCCGGCGAACGCAACGGCACGCTCGGCGAACGCGACGGCAGGCTCGGCAAGCGCGACCGCGAGCCCTGCCAGCGCACCAAGTTCGTGCCTCTATTCCGTGGAACTCACTCCGCAGAGCGCTGGCGTGGTCAAGCTGAGCTGTGGCGGTCATACCTACTACTGCTACCAGGGCGATTTGTGCATGTGGCGTGGAAGTTTCCAGACGTATTACAAGTGCGCCACCTACACCAACACATACACCGGTCCCGGTGGCTGGATAGTCAACAACGAGACCGGCGGCGCCAAGGCCATCCTGTATCCAACTGCGTATTACGCCAGCCAGGGCGTGACCAATGCTGCCGTGCCGCACTGGTCGGGAAATTCATCGACCGGGTATTCCTACACCGTATTGAACTGGTTCATATACGGAAAGTTCAAGGTCTGCTAACCGCGGATCCGGCGGGCGCTACATCTTCTGCGCACCGGCTTTGATCGCCTCCCGGATGCGCGGATACGTCCCGCACCGGCACATGTTGCGGATCTGGTCCAGGTCGGCGTCGGTAATGTTGGAGCCCTTCTGCTTCACCAGCGCGACCGCGGTCATGATCTGGCCCGGTTGGCAGTAACCGCACTGCGCGACGTCGTAGTCCAGCCAGGCCTGCTGCATCGGATGCAGGTCCTGCCCGACCGTCGCGGGCAGCCCTTCGATCGTGGTGATCTCATCGCTCGGTGCGATGTCGGACACCGGAACCGAACACGGATTGAAGGACTTTCCATTGATGTGACTGGTACAAGCCTTACAGACGTCCAGCCCGCAGCCGTATTTCGGTCCCTTGATCCCGAGCAGGTCGCGCAGGACCCAGAGCAGCCGTACGTCGTCCTCGACATCGATCGTGACCGATTTGCCGTTGACCGTAAAGGTGTGAGTGGGCACGGGTGCTCCTTAGTTTCCGGACGTCAGACCGTTGGTGGGTTCGATGGGCAGCGGCGGCACGGTCGGTAGCGGGGTGAAGCCGAGCGGCAGGTTGTGGTTGATCGGAAAGCTGGTCGGCATCGTCCCGGTGGCCCGACCGAAGGCGCACGCGGTCGCAGCCATCGTCGCCGCGACCCCGAATTCACCTGCGCCGCCAGGGTTTTCTGAGGTCGGCGGCATGACGATGACCTGGATGTCGGGCGGGACGTTCCACTGCCGCAGGTAGTAGTAGTTGTCCCAACTGCCTTCCAGCGGAATGCCGTTCTTGAAGTGCAGGCTCTGGGTCAGGGTCTGGGAGATGCCGTCCATGATGCCGCCGAGCATCTGGGCCTCCAGGCCCTTGGTGTTGATGGGCAGGCCCACGTCGACGGCGAACACCACCTTGGTGACCCGGGGCCCGGTGTAGGCATCGCGGATCTTGCGGTTGACGGTGGCCGGGGTGCAGTCGATCTCGACCAGCGCAGCGCAGACTCCCTTGTATTCGGCGTGAAACGCGATCCCCTGGGCGGTGTTCGCCGGCATCGACCTGCCCCACTGACCGACCTGGGCGACCTTGTCCAGCACCGCTCTGGAACGGTCATCCTTCAGAAAGGAAAGGCGAAACTTGAACGGGTCCTGCCCCATCGCCTTGGCCAGTTGATCGACGATGAGCTCCTGGGCGGTGCAGACGTCGGGTGAGTAGATGTTGCGCGCGCTGCCGGTGTGAAAGCCCATGTCCACCTCGTTCAGCGCCTGGGTGGTCACCCCGAAGTTGTAGGGCACGTTGGCGGTCAACTCGAAGATGGTCTCGGAGAAGCCGAGGTTGCCAACCGGAAGCTGGGCGGCGAACCGGGTGATGATCTCGCCCAGTCCATGGGTGAAGTCGGTCGAGACGCTGGTGTGGCGCTGTTCCAGGGTGAGGACGTTGCCCAGGGCGTAGGTGGCCCGCACCCGCGAGGTTGCCATCGGGTGCGTCCGGCCGTGTCTGAAGTCGTCCGTGCGATGCCACATCAGCTTGACCGGCTTGCCCAGCTTCTGCGAGATCTCAGCGGCTTCCTGGGCGGCATCGAAGAACAGGTGCCTGCCGAACGAGCCGCCGCCTTGAACGACATGCACCTTCACCGCACTGGGCAGCATGCCCAGCTTGGTGGCGATCGTTTCCTGCGCCACGATCGGCGACTTCAGGCTGGACCAGATCTCGGCGGTGTTCGAGCGCACGTCGGCGATCGCGCAGTTGGTCTCCAGCGGGCTGTTGCTCCGGAAGTAGAAGGTGAAAGCTCCTTCCACCGTCCTGGCCAGCAGGTTCAGCGGCGGCACCGCGAGCGGCAGTTCGGCCGCCTTGAGCTCAGCGAGCACCGACGCATCGGACTGGGCATCCTCGCTGCCCGGTCCCCAACTCACCACCAGTGCATCCACCGCGTCGATGCACTGGCCGAAGGTCTTGCCCCGAACGGCAACGCCGGTCGACACGACCAGGACGTCGGTGACTCCCGGCATCGCCTTGACCGCCGCAAGGTTGGCGACCGATCGAACGGTGCCGTTGATGGTCGGCGGCCGGCACACCATCGTCGGCAGCGCGTTGGGCACGTCGAGGTCCATCGTGTACTGCTTCTGCCCGGTCACCGCGGCGCGGGCGTCGATCCGGCTTTGTGCCGTCCCCACCAGCGAGAACTCCGACACCGGCTTGAGCTGGACGCCTACCGGAACGACGCTGGGCGAGGCGGCGGCAACGGCCAGCGAGCCGTAGGTCGCGGTCTTGCCGTTGGGTGAGCTGACCACACCGTTCTTGGTGGTCAGGCTGGACGGAGCGACGCCCCACTGGGTCGCGGCCGTCGTGATCAGCCGCTGCCGCGCGGTGGCCGCGGCGACCCGCACCGGTTGATAGATCGAGCGAATCGTGTTCGAACCACCGGTGAGCTGGTTGAACACCAACTCCGGACGGGCGTCGGCAAGGGTGACGTCGACCGCGCTCAGCGGCAGGTCCATTTCGTCGGCGATCAGCATCGCGACCGCGGTGGTGATGCCCTGTCCGACCTCCGCGCGCGGCATATCAAAAGCCACCGTGCCGTCGGAGTTCAATTGGATGGCGATCAGGTTCGAGGTTGCCAACGCGGCGAGGTTCAACAGGTCGCCGAGGTCGAACAGGTCGGATGGTTCGGGTAGCGACGGGACGGCGGCGTCAGCTTTATCCTGGCCGAGTGCGGCCGAACCGAGCTGCGCAGCCACCACCAGGGTGGGTGCCGCGAGCAAATACCCGAGGAACCGGCGGCGTGAGGTACCGGCGGCCGCTTCCGCATCGTCAAGGTGAGCGTTCATTGCCCGACGGTATGCCGAACCTCCATGACTACCAGCGGATTCTGTACTCAGCACCACCCGGAAGGCCGTCCACAGGTGTGGTGAACAAAACGCGGATTTAGCGCCCGGCCGGGGCGCGCCACTGCGATCCGATCGGTCGGACGTTGGCAAACATCCGCCACGACCGCAGTGCCACCACGAGCTGGGACAGCTGCACCGGGTCGGTCAGGGACAGCTTGAGTTCGCTCTCCACCCGGTGCAAGCGATACCGGACGGTGTTCGGGTGGCAGAACAACTTGCCCGCGGCCGCACCGGCCGAGCCGCCCTCACTGATCCACATCTCCACGGTGTCGAGCAGGAGTTCCCGATCCAGCTCGGCCATCTCCAGCACCGGTTTGAGCACCCGCTGCGCGATGCCGATCGCCTCGTCCGGCGCGGCCGCCAACAGGACCGACAGCGGCGAGTCGTCAAAGCAGGCCACCCGACCCTGCCCAGCGGGAATGCTCGACCCGGCCACCTGGGCCAGATGCAGGGCACGGGGCGTCTGCGCCAACCCGTCGTAGGGCGGGCTGATCCCGATCCGGACCGTCGTGTGAGCCGCGAGCAGTTCGGCGAGCTCAGCCAGCCGATCGGGTGACCCCAGCGAGACGATGCCCAGCTCGTAGGACGGCGTGAGCCGCCAGGCCGAGGCCATCAGCTGATCGGCCAGCAGCCGTTCGACCCCGGTCAATGCCGCACCGGCAAGCACCCCGGTCTCGGCGGCAACCACCACGTACACCCCGGGGTCGGGCAGGCCCAACTGCTGGGCGACCTCCCACATCGCAGACTCCGACACCACCCCGCCGGTCAGCAGCGCTTCGAGCAGTGCGCTGCGACGCTGACGCTGGGCCCGGACGAGCTCGGCGTTGGCCGCGCGATAGGCGGCCGTGACCGCTTCCAGGTACTGGTCGATGAGGTACCAGAACCGGCTGGACGCCGCGATCAGGGTGCGGAGCTCGGTCTCACCGGAGGACACCGCAAGATCGAGAATCTGCGCCCAGAGCGCGGAAAACCCGATCCGGAACGCGCGCAGCACCTCGGGTAGCGGGACGCCGTCGGTGGCCCGCCGGGTGCCGGTGTCGCGGGCCTGGGCGAGGTCGACGACCTCCGGCTCCCAGAGCGCCACGATCATCGTCTCGAGGTTGGCCGACACCGACCTGCTCAATTCCGAGCGGGACACGGTGCTTTCCGATCCGTACACGTCCATCTGCCGCAGGATCTCCTCGGTGATGGCTGCGGTCAGGGCCGGCAGGGTGCGTGCCGCCCGGGCGGCCAACTCGCGCAGCACCGGGTCGGCCGCGGCGGTGTCCGAACGCGCCGCAACCAGTGGCAGGTCGAGTGAAAAGTCCTGCGCTGCCACGCCCCACCTCGCGATCGTCCTCAGCGCTCGATCACGAGCGGTACGCCACGCGCCCGATATCGGGCGGTGCTGCCGTGGAACTCTGCTACAGCGTCGTCCCGGCGTATCGAGGCCGCAACTTGAAGCGAGCCGCGGTGGGCGGGTCTGTCGGCCGGTGCCGCAGGTGCGGTGTTGGCGGCCACAGCTGCCCGCACCTGCTTGGGTTAGCTCGTCGGTCTCAGGCGATGCGGGCTCAGGCGATGCGGTCTGGGTCGATGCAGTCTCGGTCGATGCGGGCTCAGGCGATGACGTCGATGAGCACCTTGCCGACGGCGGAGTTCTCCACGGCTGAGTGCGCGGCGGCCGCCTGGTCCAGCGGGTAGTGATGCAGTGGCAGACCGGCCTCGCGCCCCACTCGGATCGCACCGTCGAGCAGCGCGAGTGAGACATCGTCGACGGCGTGGCCCATCGCGATGACCGGGGCGGTGTACATCAGCACGAACTGCCAGCGTGCGTTCGGGCCCATCAGCAGCCGAATCGGCAGCGTGAACTCGTCACCGCCGTTGTTGGCGTAGATGGCCACCGAGCCGTGCCGAGCGAGCACTGCCGCGTCGATCCCGGCATTGGCCTGGGGCGCGACCTCGACAATCGTGTTGACCCCGTGCGGTGCGATGCGACTGATCTCAGCCTGCACGTCCTGTTGGGTGTAGTCGATGATGTGGTTCGCGCCCGCGGCGGCGGCCAACTGCGCCTTGGCCGGGCTGCTGACCGTGGTGATCACGGTGGCATCGGCCCAGCGGGCAAGCTGGATAGCGGCGTTGCCGACCGCGCCTGCTCCACCGGCAACCAGCACCACCCGGCCGTCCAGCGTGCCCGGACCCAACCGGCTCGGACCGTCCTCGGTCACCGTCAGGCAGCGATGCGCCGTCAGGAACGGAACTCCCAGACTCGCACCGAGGTCGAAGGACGCCTGGTCGGGCAGCATGACCACGCGGCGCACCGGCACCAGCGCGTACTCCTGTGCGGTGCCTTCGGGACGCTGATAGGCCGCCTCCCACACCCAGACCCGCATTCCGAGGACGGCGGCTTCGACGCCTTCGCCGACCGCGTCCACGACTCCGGCCCCGTCCTGGTTGGGAGTCTGCGGCGGATCGAGTGCCACCGGCGACCCGGTGCCCCGCCGGGACTTCCAGTCCGTCGGGTTCACCCCCGAGCGGTGGATTCGGACCCGCACCTCGCCCGGGCCCGGCTCGGCGATCGGCTTGTCGATCAGGGTCAGGACATCGGGTTCACCGGTTCGGTCGTACACCACGCAGCGCATGATCTGACCGTACTGCGCCGCCGCGCATCCGGACGAACCGCTGTCGAATCTCCTTAGCTGGTGGGGTTCTGTCGGAGTGAGCCGGGTTCCTCGGCGGTGCGTAGCTGAATGCTGCCGGCCTGCACTCGGACGTCCCAGTGTCGTTGTGGCCGGGTCGGCGGCCCACTGAGCACTGAGCCGTCGGTGAGGTCGAAGGTGCCGCCGTGCCAAGGGCAACTGATGCAGTCACCGGTCAGGCTGCCCTCATGCAGCGGACCGCCACGGTGGCTGCACCGGTCATCCACCGCCAGCAGCCGGTCGCCCAATCGCACCAGCAGGATCGGGACACCGCCGACTCGGACCTGGGTGGGCTTCGACGGCGCCAGCTCGGCGTCAGCAAGCACCTCCGTCCATTCCTGGACGCCGGGCAGGAACGCCGTGGTGTCCACCCCGACGCCGCGGGCGTAGACCAAGTGACCGCCCAACCAACCGGCCAGCGACAGCACCGCCGCGCTGCCGGCCGCGAGTAGCACGCCCCGGCGCCGCCGGCCGCTGCGGCGGGCCTGCCAGCTCGCCGTATAGCCAGCAATTGCAACCCAGTTCGCGATCGCGTGCACGATGCCGACCCGGCGCTCGGCGCCGGTGGTGTAGGACCAGTCACTGGCGCCGGTGATTGCGGTGGGCAGCGCGCTGAGTATCCCGATACCGATCAAGCGTTCCGCGGCCGGGCCGGCCTGCTCGCCGGCCAGCAGGTCCAGCCCGCTGGCCGCCACGAACGCTCCGATCGGCACCGAGACCAGCATCGGGTGCGCGGAGTGCCCGAGCGGGCTGCCCGCCGTCCAACTGCGCAGCCTGCGTGAGCGAAGCGGCACCGCGACAGCCGAAGCCAGCGGATCGGCGATCTTGTCGAGCGCCGGCCAGACCTCGACGCGCGCGATCAACCGCTCCAGCAGCACGTTTACTCGCATCATTGGCCTCCTCGGCCCGGGCGGACGGCGACCGCTGCTACAGCTCGACCCGCTCGTTCTCACCGACATCCGGACGCTTGCCGGTCAGCCGTGACTTCGCGTAGCTGAGCATGGTGGTGACCCGGCTGCCGGCACTGTCCCAATACTCGGCTCCGCTGGCCCGCACCCTGATCAGGACGATGTTGTCCGCGTCCGGACCTTCGGGGAACCAGGCTTGCACGGCGGAGTTCCACAGCTCTCGAGCCTTGGCCCGGTCGTCCACGATTTCACCTTTGCCGGAAAGGGAAACCCAGGAGCTGTTGGACGACAGCGCGACGCCGACCTCGGGCCGCGCCACGATCTGCGACACCTCGCGGGACTCGCGGTCGGCGAAGAACCACAGGTCCCCGTCGAACTCTGCCTCCTGCACCGCCATCGGTCGGCTGATCAACTGGCCGTCCTGGTCGGTGGTGGTGAGCATCGCGATCCGGAAATGCTGCAACAGCTCGGCGACCTTGGCGGTTTCGTCGGTTGCGCTCATGGCGACTGTCTCATCTCTGTCAGCTCATCCCTGTTAGCTCGACGCGGACCGTGCCGCGGAGCTACCCGACGCTGTTGACGGGCATTTCTAGCTGGTGTGACCTCAATCCGAGCATAGCCCGCTTGGTCGGCGGGCCGCCCGATCAGGCCCGCTGTTCGCGGTGTTTCATCTCGGCCTCGTACACGTGTGGTGCCGCATTGCCGAGCCGGTTTCTGGCCTGCTCCTCCACCGCTCGAAAGATCGACCAGTAACCAGCGTCGTAATCTTCGACGAGTTGGAATGTCCAGCGACCAGCGATCACATCCCGACCCACCAGCACCTCATCGATCTCAGCGGCAAGCTCCTGGTGCCCGGCCTCGCGCAGGCTTACGAGTGCCTCCTGCAGGGCGAGGTCGCTGGTCCCGCTCAGCCGGTGGAAGGCGTAGAGATGGCCACGGGCGTGCTCCACCGTCTCCAGCGCCGCCGACAACTTGCCCAGCGCATCGACCGTGGCATCAGACATCCCCGCCGGCCGATCGTGGACCACCGGTCGGTCCGGGTGTTTCGCACTGCCGTACGTGTCGCTCAAGCTGCTCATCAGGCATCGGCCTCGTCGGGAACCGGTAGGGCGCGAAGCCTGCGCAGCAGTGGCTCGGCGACCTCGGCGAGGAACTGATCCTGACTCTCATCACCGACCTGGACCAGCGCGACATCGGTGAATCCCGCATCGATGAAAGGCTGAACCGACGCCGCCAACTCATCGAGGTCGGGCCCACACGCGATCGCCTGCGCGACATCCTCGGGCCTGACGAACTGGCTCGCCCCCTCGAAGGCGGCCGGCGTCGGCAGGTTCGCGTTGACATGCCAGCCGCCACCGAACCAGCGAAACAGCTCATGCGCCCGGTCGACAGCCTTCGCCTTGTCCTGGCCCCAGCAGATCGGGACTTGGCCAATCTTGCGTCCGGCCGGCAGCGTCGCTGCCGCGCGCTCGGCGTTCCACGAACGGACCAGCTCCGCGTCCGGCTCGACCGCGATCAGATGGTCGACCTCGGTTGCGAACTTGGCAATCGACGCGTCGCCAGACACCGCCACCGCGATCGGTACGGGCTGGTCAGGCAGATCCCAGATCTTGGCCGAATCAGCCTGGAAGTGTTTTCCGGTCCAGCTCAGTTGCTCACCCCCGTGCAGCGCTCGGATGATCTGGAGAGCTTCGACCAGCATCTCTTGCCGGACCCGTGCCGAAGGCCACGCCTCGCCCACGACATGCTCGTTCAGGTTCTCTCCCGAGCCAAGCCCCAGTACGAACCTGTTGTCCGAGAGCAGGGCGAGCGTGGCCGCCTTTTGGGCCACCACGACAGGGTGATACCGGATCGTCGGACAGGTCACGTAGGTCATCAGTTCGACCCGGCTGGTGGCCTGCGCGACCGCACCCAGCACCGCCCACGCGTAGGGCGCATGCCCCATCGAGGTCAACCACGGAAAGAAGTGGTCACTCGATACCTCGAAGTCGAAGCCGGCTTGCTCAGCGCCGACGGCGTAGCGGACAAGTTCCTTCGGCCCGCTCTGCTCAGTCATCAGGGTGTATCCGAATTTAGGATGGGAGGACATGGAAGGCTCCGACTATTCGACAGGTCGGCGTCCTGCTTACGCCCAGATAGCTCACCCTACGCACGCCCGGCAACCACGGCGACCGTATAGAGGTTGCGCGGCCCCGCTCACAGCTCCGCCTAGGTAGCTGCGCTAACCGGCACGACTGAGTGCCGCCAGTGAGGGTCAGCCTGTTGCGTGGAAGCTGCAGGTTCCGGTGGCACCGGTCGCCATGTTGACCGTCTCATCAGGGTCACGGACTCCCCGAACGAACATGCCGCCGTAGCCGCGGGACGCCATAATCGCGCCCCAGGCCAGGGTCCACTGCTCGGTGCCGGTGTCGGTCGGAAACAGCTCGGCTACCGGGTGGATGCGTCGTTGCAGGACGTAGGGTTGCTCCGTCGCTGCCTCCAGGTGCTGCCGCCACTCGTCAGTTGGCACTCGCCAGCCGGCAACGATTCCTTGTCCGCCGTGCATGAGTGTCGGCTTGAGAATCAGCTCGGCCTGCTCGGCCGCCGCGTATCCGAGAAGGTCGACCATCCTGCCGTCGACCGTGACCGGACCAGGACGGACCAGTCGGGTCCACGGCAGGATGCGATCCAGGCTCGCGAGCTCGTCGGGCGGGTAAAGATGCCGGTAGGCCTCATCGGACAGCAGGGCGAGAGCGCCCTTGCTGCCGTACAGTTCGGCGTCCATCGGGGCGAAGATCGCGACTTCACGGCGCTCCGCCGCGCGGAGCACCGGCTCGATCAGCTGCGGCCCGGTTTCATCGAGCAGCGCCTCCATGAGGAACAGCCGGTAGACGATGTCGACAGCGAGATCGCCGAGCCATACCCGACCGTCGGCGTACCGCAGCTGGCCGATATGACAGGGGTAGGCATCCATGCCGAGTTTGCCGAGTCCCTCGGCGCTTCTGCGAAGTTGCGGCTCGAGCGTTTCGAAGCTCCTCGGCCAATCCGTCAGCGCAACGACGGGGCGGCTGCCAGCTGGCACCCGGCACTCGGTAAACAGCGTGTCGACGAGCTCGACCATCGGGTCGACGTAGCTGAGGCCGTGTCGCTGCACGAAGTCACCGATGAAGGGCTGCGCGAGCATCGCCCGGTTGAGATCGGCCCCGTCCAGCCCGCCGACGGCGCTGCCCCAGTTGATCTCCATGAGTCGGAAGCCGACTTCATCCATGAAGAAGTCCGCGCGCCCTATTCGTGGCGGCAGTTCGCCACGTCCGCGAACGACCGCCGTGGCCTGCGTTTCAGTTGTGCCGACGCCACGTGCGAAGGCGGCCACATCGCCACCGAAGAGGCGGTTCGGCAGGCCGGTCAGTGAGCGGTGAAGTAGGCCGAGGTCATGCGTGAGTTGCGCTATCTGGGCGTACTCGAGGAACGCCGGCCGGCTCAGCGAGCGGCCTTCGTAGGTGGTGGCGACCGTGCTCTGACGCACGTTCTCGAGTACCTCCGACGCGGGCGGTCCGCCGCGGGAAGTAGTGGCGAGGTAGTCCTCGGTCAACGAGTTGTGCATCATGCTCCGTCTCCTTGTGCCAGCTCTGGCGTGAACGGGTCGGCGACAATCTGCGCCTCGATCGGGGTGTCCGGGTCCTGCCGTCGCATGCCCGCGACGGCCAATCCCATGCCGAAGAACGTCACCAGCCCGGAGCACCACCAGACGTTGACGCCAATCGCGTGGTAGACGCTGACACCGACGGCCGGACCGATCGCACCGCCCAGGCTGAACATCGTCTGCATGGAACCGATGTAGCGAGCTCGCAGTCGCTCCGGGGCAACCTGGCCGGGGTAGGCGAACATGGTGGGGCCGCCGATGATCTCGGCCAGCGTCCAGACCAGCGTGCCGACGATGAAGACGCCCGCCCCCCACGGCAGCGCATACATGGAGACCCCGCCCCCGAGCAGCGCGAAACCGATGACGACGATCAGTTTGATCGGGTAGTGCTGCACGACCTTGGTGACGAGCAGCTCGCAGGTGATCACGATGAATCCGTTCAGCGATACCGCGGCGCTGTACCAGATAGTTGCCAGGCCAGCGTCCTTCATGGTCAGCGGTAGCACGCTGACGTATTGGACGTAGACGATCGCGTTGATCAAGATTGCCAGCAGATAGAGCACATACCGGCGGTCGGCGAGCACGGCGCGATAGCCCAGGGGGCTTCGGCGACGTCGCTGAGGCCAACCCGCTCGCCCACGCCGATCTTCCCGGTGCTGAGACATAGCGCCCGCTGACACCGTGCCCGCCGATACCGTGCTCGGGGAGGTCGGGTCCGCGGGTGTTGCTGGTTTCGGGTGTCGCCGAGGCAGGCACGCCGCGGCGATGGCCGCATACCCGAGGGAGGTGATCGCGTCGATCCAGAACAGCAGGTTGTAGGACTGCGTGATGATCAGGGCGCCGAACAGCGGTGCGACGGTGGCACCAACGTTGCTACACAGCCGGGACAGCGCGAAGATCATCACCTGCCGGTTCCTGGGCGTCAGTTCCGACAGCAGCGAGGCGGCGGCGGGCCGGTAGAACCGCCCGATGACGCCGGTGGCAACGACCGCGGTCAACAGGATCGGATACGAGCGCACGTACTGGATGACGATGAGCAGCACGGCAAAGCCCGCCATCGAGGTCAGGGTCGCCAGTCGCGGGCCAAGCCAGTCGGCCAACGCCCCACCGACCAGTACGCCGGCGAACGTGCCGGCACCGAGGCCGCCGAGGACTATGCCGGCCTGGACCTCGGTGAATCCTCGATGGGTTAAGAACAGGACGAGGAATGCCTCCAGGAAGCCACCGAGCTGGTTGACCAGGATTCCCGCGAGCACGGCCCGGACCGGTACTGAGGACTCCCGCAGGGTTATCCAGATGCCGGCGTCGTCCTTGGCCGGCGCTGCGCGAGCTGCGGTCATGGCCCGGGAATCTCGGCAGTCAGCGTCCGGTGCGATATCACTGAAGTCCTGTCCCAGGCGGACATGCACCGTCCGGGCTGACGACAAGCGCCCGTTGGGCCGCGTCCAGTGCCTGTTCACACTGCTCTGCCGATTCGGCGACTGCCGTGGCGAACCCGATGCGACCGAAGGCGGTTCCCTTGGGCGGCGGCGACATCACATCGCCGGCCTTGGCCAACGCGACGAGCAGGTCGACTGCATCGGGCAGCTGCTCGTCGCTGAGCTCGATGGACTCGATCCTGGTGTCGTCGTGTGCCACGTAGAAGAAGCGCACCGCGGCGATCAGCCGTCGGCTCGACACGAGATCGGGCCGCTGTCCGCACGCTACGGCGGCCGCGGCCAACCCGGGGTCGATTCCGGTGGCGCGCATCCCGAGGTACGGGATGAGGCCGCCACCAAGTCGAGC
Source organism: Actinomycetota bacterium (assembly GCA_030853265.1). Taxonomy (GTDB): domain Bacteria; phylum Actinomycetota; class Actinomycetes; order Mycobacteriales; family Jatrophihabitantaceae; genus Jatrophihabitans_A. Next base: position 59,974 of record JALYVK010000002.1, on the reverse strand, counting down.
ATTGATCTCGATCACCTTCGGCCCGTCGGGTCCGAGCTTGAGCTCGGTATGGGTCATGCCGTCGGTGAAGCCGAGCGCCGCGTGGATGTCAGCGATTACCCGCGCGATCATCGGATCGGTCAGCAGCGGATCGGCGCTGTCGACGACATGGCCGGTCTCTTCGAAATACGGTGCGAAGCCAACGTGCTTGCGTGCGATGAACATCGGGAAGACCTCGCCGGCGTGCACGGCCGAATCCACGCTGATCTCAGGCCCGGGCGCGTACTCCTCGACGAGAACCTCCTCGTAGTGCCACGCTCCCGGGATCGTCGTGTCACGGGCAAACACGAGCGCGTCGGCCAGCTCATCCGGGCTCGCCACCAGCACCACGCCGAGGCTGGCCGCCATCGCACGGGGTTTGAGTACGACCGGGTAGCCGATTTTGTCCGCAGCGGCGCGAGCCTCATCCAGACCAGTCGCGAGGATCGATTGCGGCTGTGGCACCTGTGCGATCTGAAGCGCCTCGCGAGTCAAGTACTTGTCGCGACACCGCATCGCCACCTGCGGATCCCCGCCAGGCAGGTGCAGCGCGGCCGCGACCTTGGCGCATTGCAGCACGCGTGCCTCGTCCCACGCGAGTACGCCCTGTACCGGCTCACTATCGGCGACTCGCCGCACGGCGGCGATCATCTCGTCCGCGTCGACGGTCTCCGACATATCCACGATGCTCGAGCCGGCCAGGTAACGGCTTTCCCAGGTCGGTTCTGCGTCTTCGATGAGGTGTATGCGGTATCGCGAACTGATCGAGTCGAGGAGGTATTCGCGATAGGCGCGTCCGCCGGTGCCGATGATCGCGACAAGCGGCCGCTCATCAAGCGCGGTCCGTCCGCGGGCGTTGTGCTGCATGGCAGGCCTTTCCAGTCATGGGGGCTGTGTTCTGGCGAGCGGGTGCTGCGCCGGGAGCGCTGGCAGTGAGCCCCGCCGGTGGCTAGGGCAACGGCCAGACGCAGGCGTGCACGCAGATCCAGCCCTCGCCGCGTCGCTGGTAGGTATCGAGGTAGCGACTGTGTTTGCCAGGCTGGGCAGCGTCCGAGGTCCGTGCCGAGACAATCGCCGCATCGCCGTCGACGTGCACGACGACCTCATCGATCTCGAGCGTCGGCGACGGATGGCCGCGCAGATTGTCTGCGTAGGGACCCACCTCGCGCACGTCGCCCGTGCGTCCATCGAGATAGCTGAAGCCCGGCGACAGGATCGGTTCCAACAGCTCCCATGATCCTTTGCGAAATGCGTCGATGAAACGGCGGTTGAGATCGGTCAGTACCTCGGTGTCGTTCATGCTGCGCTCCCATTCAGTGAGACTGGCTAAGAAGTAACGGCGGATGGCTGCTGTGCCTCGGCCCGGTGCGCGGCGAGCATCGCCACGACACAGCGGTGCGCGTCATACACCGGCCGCGAGTACACGTTCGGTGACGGGACCAGGTTGTTGTAGAACGTGGCGCCTTCGCAGAGCGGGCCAAGCACCCACACTCGCTGGTCCGGCTGGCCCTTCGTGTTGAGCGGATGCTGATCAGGGTTGACGTCGATGCCCAGCACGTCGCGACTGGTCGGCCGGTGCGGGCGAATCCAGCCCTTGCGGTGCAGCGATCGGATGAGCGGGCTCGCCGACGATTCGACTCCTGGCAAGTCGGTGCGGGCCGAAACCAGCCAGTCGACCTCCTGCGAGTACGGCTCGGCAAGCCGGCTGGAGGTGATCCGCCACCGCCCAGCGCCGTCGTTCCAGTCGACGCGTGGTGCCGGCCCGAAGGGTACCGACAGCACCCCCGCCGACAGCAGCGCGAGCAACTCGGCATGCCGTTCGTACTGCGGTCCGACGACCGCCCGGTTCAATTGAGCAACCGTCCGGCCCATGAAGCGCTCGAGCGACTGGCCGGTGAGGCCGCCGAAGTCGACCGCGTAGCGAAACGTGTCTCGGAGCTCGCGCAGGATGTCGAGCGCGCCCTTCACCGGGCTACCGGCAAAGCCCAGGACCCCTTCGGCGAGGTCGACTCGCACGACGTCGGCCAGCCACTTCTGGTAGGCATCCGCGCTGTCGAGCAACATGTCGCTGGCACCGTCGAACAGCGCCTGCGCATCGAAGCGGCCCAGGCTGGAATCCAGCTCGTCGAGCAGCGCATCGATGGCGTCCGGTCCATCAGCGTCGGCAAGGTCGGCGGCCAAGGCGGCTGCGGTCGTGCTGCCGGACCGACGTGCCTGACACCGCCGGTAGGCGATCCGCATCTCGGTCAGGACCAGCGGTAGCACGTCGCTGTCGAAATCGAGCGGGCCACCGCGGATGCTCCGCACCGTGTCGATGCGCGCCCGGGTGAATGCCAGCGGCTGGTAGCTCGCCCCGAACTCGACGACCCGCGGACGCGCGCGGTACGCAAGCCCTGATCTCGAATACATCACAAGCATCGGTTCGCGGCCACTGGGCAGGTACCGCGTCTCGCTTGCGTCCTCGACGAACCGGCCACCGCGACCGACTGTCAGACACGACATCACGTCCATCGCCGAGAGCCCGAAGCCGGCGATGGCTACCGACTCCGCGGCTCGCACCTGGGCAAGCCGGTCGGGCAGTGGGTACGGCTCGGAGATGAACCGGCCGTGTCCGGCGGGCACTTCTGGGGTGGGCGAGTCGTTGCTGGATACCTCGTTGCCGGTGTATCCGGTGGTCAGAAAGGCGTACCGGCAGTGCACTCGATTGCCGTCCGACAGCGTGATGTCGAGGCCGCCGCAGGGTGCTGAGATCAGGTCGACCGCGACCGCACGGTGCATGGTGATCCGGACATGCTCAGGTGCTCGCTGTCGCACCTGATCGAGGAACCAGCCGAGATACTCGCCTAGCACGCGACGCGGCAGGAAGTCGGTGGGCCGGATCTCGCGGCTAGCGGGGCCGGCGGGGTCGGCGGGGTCGGCGCGGCTGGCGGGGCCGGCGCGGTCGGCGGGGGCCACCGTGAAGCCGTCATTGCTGATCCGCAGTGCACGCTCGGTCACCCATTCGTAGAGGCTGGGGCCGGGAGCGTCCACGTCGTCGCCGACCGTGCAGCTATCGGGAAACATCGACACCTGGGCGCAGGTGGTGTTGAGCAGCAGGTAGTCCGGTTGACCAGCGTCGTGCACTCCGGCACCGGCACAGGTCGCATCGATGACCGCGACTTCGACGTCTCCGGCGGCTGGGCCTGCTCGCTTGGCCAGGGTCACCACGCGTTCGAGCACGCTGAGCCCGCGTGAGCCCAACCCGACGATTGCTACCGAGGCCGTCGGCGTCATGGGCGCGCCTTCTCGCCCGGCATCACCGCGTCAACCTGATGCGTACCCGGCGATTTTGCCGGCCCTTGTTCTCCACCTTGTACACCTGGAGGTGGCCGATCTGGGCGGTGGAGGCGACGTGTGTTCCGCCGTCGGCCTGCACGTCCAGGCCGACGATGTCGACGATCCTCATCTCGGCCAGCTCCGGCGGTGATACGTCTTGGGTGCGGATGAGGTCGGGGATCGCGAGTGCCTCAGCTCGCGGTATCCGGCGGACGTCGATCCGCCGATCGGCCGCGATCTCGGCGTTCACTGCGTCCTCGAGCGACTGTTTGAAGTCGGGCGGAACGTCCGGCAGGTTGAAGTCCATCCGCGCTTCGCCGGGCTCCATGTTTCCGCCGGTCACCAGGGCACCGAAGTCTCGGAACACGGTTCCACACAGAACGTGCAGACCGGAGTGGGTTCGCATCAGCGAACTGCGCCGCGCGTCGTCGAGCGCCCCCCGGACGGTTGTTCCGGTCGGCGGGACCGGATCGCCCGGCGCCTGCAGCAGGTAGAGATCGGCACTTTTGCGGGTACCGATGATGCCGGTCTGCACACCTTGCCAGATCAGCACTCCGTGGTCGGGTGGCTGCCCGCCGCCACCCGGGTAGAACGCGGAACGATCCAGGATGATGCCGGCTTCCGGATCGTCAGGATCGGACCACAGCACCGTGCAGTCCCACTCCCTGAGTGTGACGTCGTCCCAGTCGAGGCGGTGGGTGCGCCCTTGATCGTGGAAAACCATCAGCGCGAGGAACCTTCCGTGGTCACCATGGCAGTGCTGATGCGTGCTTCGATGAGCCGCAGGCCGTCCTCGGCCGCGCGGGCGGCGGTGTCGCCGTCCATCGCCGACGCGATCACGTAGCCGAGCCGGTCCTGGAAGGAGTGGCGCAGCACGATCTGCTGATTCTCCTCGCGGGTGATGCCGACCTCGACCACACCGGGCACCTGCCGTGCTTGGTCGAGGCCGTGGATTGCACTCAGCCACCCGGCCGTGTCGGCCACCAGGAACCGGATCGCGGCGGCGCAGGTGCGGTCGGCCTGCAGCGGCTCAACCCTGCCTGCTGCCTTGGCCACCACGTGGAATATGAGGTCGATGCCGGTGGATTCCTGAACGATTCGCGGAATCATCCCACCGGCCAGCCGGGGATTCACCTCGATGATGCTCGGTCCGGAGTCGGTCTGCCGGAGCTCGACATGCGCCGCACCCCACCCGAGTCCGAGCGCACGCAGCGCTGCGATCGCGACCTGGCCGATCATCGCTCGCTCGGCAGCCGGTAGCGGCGCGGGAAAGTCATGGCCCGATTCGACGAAGTACGGATGCGCACCCAGATGCTTTCTCGTCACGCCGACTACCTGCTCGTCGAGTGTTTCCACGGAATACTCGACGCCTTCCAGGTACTGCTCCACGACGACGGTCTGCTGCGGCGGCAGCGCGAGTTCTGCCGAGTCACCGTTGAACAAAGCGTCGGCCGCGGCGCGGACGTCAGCCGGATTCGCGCAGAGCCGGACGCCGATCGAGCCGGACTGCGCGACCGGCTTGACCACGACCGGCAGACCGATCCGAGTGGCCACCGCGACCGCCGCATCGGGTGTGTCGGCGGCAGCGAAGTCGGGACAGGGCACGCCCGCCTGCCGTAACCGGATGCGCTGAAGGTGCTTGTCGCGACAGATCCGGACCGCGGCCGGGTCGGGGTGCGGCAACCCTCGATCGCGGGCAAGTTCGGCCGCAGCGGCGATGAAGTACTCCGAGCTGCTGGTGATGCCGGCAATGCGCCCACTGAGCAGGTCGCAGGCAGTGCTGAGCGCGGCCGGCTGCGTGGTGTCGATAACCCGGAAGTCGAGTTCGTCGGCGGCGAGGTAGGGATAGCGAGCAGGCTCGCGGGTGAACACCATCGGCCGCAGGCCGAGGCGCCGCGCGCAGGCAGCGAACAGCTGACCGGTCCCCGTCGTGTTGCTCTCGACCAGGACGAGCCACTCGCCGGTCACCATCGGCCCGATTCCGCGTGGGAGCGCTCATTCTCGGCGCTGCCCTGCGCCTGCTGGTAGTCGTGCTCGCCCATCGGCGCTGCCGGGCCCGTCCGAGATCGCACCGCCGCGGCCAGCGCATTCTCGGCCTCGGCAATAGACACTCGCCAGGTCCGATGCCAGTCCCGATGCGCCACCCAGGACGCCGTCGCCTCCTGCCATGGCACTGCGAATGCGCCCGGGCCGCCGCCATAGATCTGTTCACGCACCAGTGCCGGCAGGTCGAGGTCGGTGAGCTCGAGATCATCCAGCCAGCCCGGTGGACCGAACTCGGCCAGCTTGGTCGAGTCGGCCTGCACCGCACGGCGCACGGCATCGCCGACCAGGTGGTGTGCGGTGCGAAACGGCACGCCGCTCTGCACGAGGCGGTTGGCCACCGCGGTGGCAGCCGTGAAACCGTTCTCGGCCCGTTCGCTCATGCGGGCCCCGTGCGGTCTCGCCCCGCTCACCACCACCTGGCTCAGCAGCACCGACTCCTCGGCCGCGCGCAGGCCCGGCCACACTGCAGCAACCGCCTCGGTGCCGACCTCGATCGAGTTCGTGAACGGCGTGCTTGCCATCATGCTCGCGGCTGCTGCCCAGGCGCCCAGTGCTCGTCCCGGCTTGGCCTTGATGTGTTCGAGCAGGAAGGCGTTTCGCTTCTGCGGCATCGCCGAGCTTCCGCCGACGAGGCGGTCCGGAAACTCGACGAAGCCGAACTCGGCGGTACTCCACAGCTGCAGGTCGGTCGCCAGTCGACTCAGGGTCACCGCGAGTCCGGTCGCAGCGCCGAGAATCCGTAGCAGGGCATCTCGGCTGGCAACAGCATCGAGCGCGTGCCGAGTGGTGGCCTGGAAGCCGAGCAGCTGAGCCGTCCGAAGAGGCTTGATCGGCAGATCGGTTCCGGCCACCGCGCCAGCACCCAGTGGACAGGTCTGCAACCCCGTCCCAGCTAGGCGTAGGGCATCGATGTCGCGGCCGACGGCGAGTGCCACCCCGAGCAGGTAATAGCCGTAGGTGACCGGCATCGCCGCCTGAAAGTGCGTATAGATCGGCATGATCACCGACTGGTAGGCACGTGCCCTGGACAGCAGAACCGCTTCCAGCCGGGCCGCCTGCTCGGCGAACTCCAGCAACCACTCGCGAAATCGCAGGATGGTGATGGTGGCCTTGAGGTCGTTGCGCGAGCGACCGGAGTGCAGCACCCCGCCGACGTCGGCACCGAGTTTCTCGATGAGATAGCCCTCATACATCAGGTACAGGCCACGTGCCGCAGGCCGTGCCAGCAGTGGTCGGAACCGCTGAATGATGAGTTCGTCCATGCACGACAGCAGCTGCCCCGCTGCTGCCGTCGTGATCAGTCCCTGCTCAGCGAGCATCACGAGGTGGGCCTGGTCGACCTGGATCATCAGCGGTAGCTCGTCATCGATCTCAGCCTGCGAGAGTTCGCCATACACGACGCGCTGGGTCCGCAGACCGAGCTCGCCTACCAAGCGACCGGTTCCGCTCACGCGGGCGCCGGTGCCGAACCGCGGCTGAGCGCCGCCACGACCTCGGCGTGCGATCGCCTGCCCCAGTCATAGGATGTCCACGCTCCCGCCAGCAGCCTCGGGTCCTCGACCTGCACCGGCTCCGGCGGCAGCTGCGATCCGAGATACCCCTGCGCCAGCAGCCAATCGTCGTTGTAGACGGTGTCCTGATACCGGTAACCCTCGTCGGGCAGCATCACCACGGTGAGCGCGGTGGGATTCGCCCGTGCCCACCAGCGCGCGACGTGGAACGCGGCGCCGCTGGTCGGCCCCATGTACACCGCATGTCGCTGGTGCAGCTGTCGGGTTGCCGCATACGCGGTGGACGCGCTGCACCAGTGCACGCTGTCGAATATCCGATGATCCAAGTTCGCCGGCATCAGGCTCATGCCGAGCCCGCGCAGTTCGCGGGGGCCGTCATCATGACCGAAGAGCACGCTGGAATGGGTATCGACGCCGATGGCAGTGCACTCGGGCAATACCGACCGCAGGTAGGAGGTCGTTCCGCACATCGAGCCACCCGAGCCGACCGGGCCGACGAGGCAGTCGACCTGGCCGAGGCATTCGAGAAGGAGCTCGGCGACGGTGGCGTAGGAACGAGGGTTGTCGGGGTTGGAGTACTGCTCTGGGCAGAAGCTCGAGACCTGTTCAGCCTGGATCTCGCGCAGGCGCGCCATCCGAGAAGCCTGGTAGCCGCCGACCGCCGCGGAGGCGGGGACCCGTTCCACCACGGCGCCGAGATCGGTGAGCCGGCGGTAGAGGCGCTCGTCGATGACCGGATCGCTGACCAGGATCACCTGCCGGTCCAGGTGTACGCCCTGCATCGCCAGGGCCAGCCCGAAGGTGCCCGACGTCGTCTCGACGACCACGGTGCCCGGCTCCAGCTTGCCATCCTGCGCCGCCCTACGGAGGATGAAGCGCGCCGGGATCATCTTCATCAGGGTGAAGCAGGCCCCGTACAGGTTCGGACCCAACCTGATCAACTTCGGGATCTGATATGCCTCGGTAGCTTCCTCGAACGCGGTTCGGATACTCATCAGGCGGGAATCCCTACGTCCGCGATGGTGGTGTGCGACTCGACCCGGATCACGTCGGTCGGCAGCAGCCCAAGCGCCTTGATGCCGCGTACACACTGCTGGACACGCGAGTGGATCCCTAGCAGCTGAGCATCGAAGATCAGCCCGGCCACGGTTCCGCTGTGCGCGACCTGAACCCCGCAACCACCGTGCTGCAGGCACAGCGCGAGCAACGCCTCCAGAGCCGGCTTCGGCAAGAACCGCTGGTTGATCCGCGCACTCGCCGTCGTGACCCGACCGAGCAAGGCGACGTCCCCGGCGGCAATGGCACGGCGCAGCGCCGCACGCAGCACCTGGAAGGCGCCGAGCTCGGTGTCGTCGTAGTCGGCCGGCTGCATGGCGAGCGTGTCCACGCGGGCGCCCGGGTCGGTGTTGCAACCGACGACGACCATCGGTGGTAGGCGTGGGCCAAGAGTCTCCAACACGTCACCGTCGCGGTGAGCGAAGAGCACCACGCGATCATCGATCATCACCGAGTCGGACGCGCACTCGGCGAGCACCGACAGCCTGCCGACCTCCTCCCGTGACAGGGACACGCCATGGAAGTTCGCCACCGCCCTGATCGTCGCCGCGACGTCGCTGGTGGACGAGCCCATGCCGATGCCGCGCGGAATGTCGCTGAGGACCTCGATCTGACCGCCCTTGGTGGGGGACGGGTGGGTGGAGAACTCGCGAAGGGCGAGCAGTGCGGCGCGCCTGACCTTGGTCAGCTCCGGCGTCCCGACGATGCCCCAATGTCGCGCGCTCGGGTAGAAGGTCGCCCGGCTGCCTCGCTCGGGTTGCGGCAGCGTCACCAGTGCCCGACGCAGCCGGCCTGCACCATCCTCGAAGGTGCCTTGCAGCAGTTCGCCGTGGTGCGCCGGGGCATAGCCGATACCGACCTCGAAGTGCACGTCGTGGTGAGGGCGACGATCAGCTGCGGATTGAAGTTCTTGCAGATAGGGCAACGTCATTGACCCTTTCCCCCGGGGGATGGTGCCCATCGTGGGCCACCAGCCGGACGGTTACCCGATCTTCAGCTGGCGGTCTTCTTGATCGTGAAGATCAGGCTTTCGTGCTCGTGGACGTAGTCGCGGTAGGTGGCGTGCGGCGGTTCCCACCAGCGCGCGACCTCGGCGGACTCGACGGCCATCCCGACCTCGGCGAGCAGCGCGTCGAGATCGGCGCGGTCATAGAAGCGGCAGTAGAAGTCGAAGTGATCGATGTATTCCTTCGGCGCGATCTCCCTGATGTTGGGATCGCTGACCTGGCAGTCGTTCATCGTCCACATGTTGGCGACGATGTGGCCACCCGGCCGGGTGATGCGGTACAGCTCGCGGAGCGCGTCGGCCGGCTTGGTCAGGTGCCCCAACAGGTCCCAGCAGAAGATGCCGTCCACCGAGTTGTCCAGCAGGCCGCTCGCGAACGCGTCGACCTCGACGAAGACCACCTTGTCCCTGATCCCAGCCTTGCGGGCGACCCGCTCGGCGATCGCCATGGCGTTCAGCGAGGTATCACCGGCCAGGACGATGGGCGCGCCCTTGGCCAGCTGGGGAAGGTTGCGTCCGTCGCCACACGGAAGATCGAGCACGACCGCGGCGCCGCTCGTGGCGAACAGCGCGGCAGCCACTCGAGCGTGCGGGACTGGTGGATCTCCCCAGAGATTGGCGTCGCCATCGAGAACCGACGAGTCATATGCACCGTCCCAGAGCGGGATCGCCGCGGCGTCCCGGGAGGAAACATCAGTGGTCACGAACACCTCCGTGTAATAGCTCGATCGTCGATATATCCCGATTTGGCACTTCAAGGAGCCGGCGCCTGTTCTTGGCCGCCTGTGAAGGCTGCTTTGCGGCGAGCCAGTTTGACCGCTGGTCAAACACCAGTGGTCAGCAATTCGTCACGCTGCGAGAGCAATCGCGGGGAACGCTACAATGCCGAGGCCATTCGCCGCAATGCCCAATTCAGTCGGTAAGCAAGCTTCGTAGGCAAAGGGCATAACTACCGTGCGGCTGGTTCATTTAAGCCGATCAGCACGTGCCGAATGTCGATATTTGACGGGGCCAGGTCCCTTCGGAACGCTACGTCCTCGACGATGGGTGACCGGACCGCACGCCGAGCGAACTTAGTGCTTATTGCCCAATAGCCAGTTATCGGGCTAGGCGATGGGTTCGAACTCGAAAAGTCCAGACAGGCCGCACGCGCTTTCTTCTGCCGCGCCACATTCGGCGAACAACCGACAGCACCGGCAATGCCCAATACTGCCCGTAACCAACGGTCGGGTCGGCGTAGCGCGCAGTCATAATCCGGGCGGAGACGAATACGGTGCGTGAGCATCGACGACGTTCGTACCCGAAACTGCGTCGCCGATAAACCCGGAGCAGACATTCTGCGCACTGTGGCCGACCTGTGCCGGGCGTGAGGGTCCGCTTTTCGGCAGCGACGTGGCGAAACGGGTTCCGGTGCCAAGACCGACGCGACTCCTTTCGGGCATTATTTCGCCATAGGCCTTGATTTCGCTATTAAGTTGCTGCAATCTCGGGTTCATCCTCGCCGTACGACTGTTGCCTGCGAACAGCTGCGGTCGCCGTGCGAGCGCCTCGCGTACACCGGTTTCCGCAATTGCTCGGTCCGGCGGTATGCGCGCGGCACGGGCCATGTGGAAGGTAGAAATGCAGCATCTCGAGAGTGAGCTGGCCGAATCGTCTGCCATAGGTGTCGTTGACGTCGCGCGTTGGGACCAGTACGGCCTGGATAGCACGCTGCCCTTCCAGGCGATGTGGTACACCGTCCCGCCCGGCTCCAGCCCTGCTGCGGACTGCCACCCCGAGGTCGAGCTGTCCGTCGTACTGAGCGGCACCGCATCCGTGCAGACCAGCGGGCAGATCACCGATGTCGCATCGGGTTCGGCATTTCTGCTCGCAAGCGAGGAGGAGCACGTGATCCACAACCGCTCGGTCGACGTCCCGCTGGTGGTCTTCTCCGCCTACTGGATGCCGCGCACTGTCGAGGCCGCCCCCGATCTGATCGATGCCGGACCAACCGCTGCGGAGGTGTCGCGGTGACAGAGCCGTCCACCGGGGTGACGGTGATCGTCATCCCGCAACCAACAGTCAACGGTCCACTGCACATCGGGCACCTGTCCGGGCCCTACCTCGCGGCTGACATCGCGTCCCGCGCTGCGGTCGCGCGTGGTGAGCGGGTGCTGACCGTGGCCGGTGTGGACGTGCACCCGAACTATGTGTTGACCAAGGCCGAGAGTATCGGCGCCGATGTCGAGGAGATGATCGCCCGGTACCGCGGTCGGATCATGTCGGCGTTCGAACTCGCCCGGATCGGTTACGACGTGTTGCTGGATCCGGAGGACCGTGACTACCAGCAGGCGATCGCCGGCACGCTGCGGGAGTTGGTGACGAGTGGGATCGTGCCGATGGAGGAGTTCGTGCTCCATCAATGTGCCGACTGCGGTCGCACGCTGCACCACTCCTACGTGGTGGGTAAGTGCCCGGTCTGCGGGACGGGGGCCAACGGGACGTCCTGCGAGGGGTGCGGCGGGTTCACCTCCGCGCAGACGCTGATTGATCCGAGTTGCGCCCGCTGCGGCGGCCGGCCGCGCCCGATGGTCGCCACTGTGCCGGTCTTGCGTCTGGAGGATTACCGCGATCGCCTGGAGACCGAATGGTTGCAGGCCGAGTGGCCGCCGCAGGTGCGCAACGTGCTGCAGCAATACCAGGACGCACCGCTACCGACCATCCCTCTCGCGTACCCGACCAACTGGGGTATCGAGTGCGACGGCCCGTTGACTGGGCTTCGCGTGGACTTTCCCACCGAACTCGGGTTGAGCTACCTCTACGGCCCGGCGCACGCGCTGCGTCCGGCGGCGTCCGGCCTTACCGAACTCGTCGAAGCCTGGGCCGAGATCGACGGTGTCTGGCACTTCAACGGCATGGACAACACCTTCTACTTCACCGTCCTGTATCCCGCGATCCTTGCCGCCGCGGGTGTGCCGGCACCGACTGCGCTGGGTGCCACTGTCAACGAGCTCTACCTGCTCGAAGGCAAGAAGTTCTCCACCAGCCGAAACCACGCGCTCTGGGCCGACGAGTTCTTGGCGGCCGAGGATGCCGAGCTGGTCCGCCTGTTCCTGTCGTGGGACCGGCCCGACCGGTACGAGAGCGACTTCACCGATCAGTCCTACCGCGCATTCGTCGAGTACGTGCGGCCATTGCTAGCAGGCGCACCGCCGGCCGTGGGCGGCCTGCCCGTCGCCCTTGCGGCCGCTGAACTCGAGCGCGCCGAGCGGGCGCTGCATCTGTCCGGATTCGATTCGGCTCTTGCCATCCGCGGTCTGCTTGCCGCGCTCAGTGCTGGTGTCGGCTCTGATTCGCTGGCCCTGGCCGCTCTGACCGGGCGCGGACCGAAAGCTGAAGGCAGCCATTAGCACCGTGCGCGCGTGCATCACCGGGGGCAGCTTGGCCGGGGCCGCGACCCGGCTCGTCGAATCCAGTCGATCCCCGAAGCTAGCGTCCGTCGGAGGAGACAGTGATCAACCATGATCGATGACGCGACAGCAGTCAGCCAGGCGCCGTTCTTTCACACAGTTGGTGTCGGCGCCGGGCCGGCGAACCTCAGCCTCGCCGCGTTGTTCGAGTCTTCGACGACGGAGAAGATCGCGCTCTTCGATCGTGAACCCGGTCCGGCGTGGCACAACAAGCTGCTGCATTCCGGCGTGCGTATGCAGACGTCCTGGCTGAAGGACCTGGTTTCGTCCGTCGACCCGCGACACGAGTTGAGTTTCCTCAACTACCTGGTTACAACCGGTCGGTTCTACGGGCTGATGAATGCCCAGTTCGAGGTCATGCCACGGCTGGAGTACGTCCGCTACCTGGCATGGGCGGCAGACAAACTGCACAACGTCAACTACGGGGCGAGCATCGATCGAATCTCCTACGGTGACCACGGTTTCGTCGTCTATTCCGATGATCGGGTGCTGGCTCGCTCAGAGCATCTCGTCATCGGAGTGGGTAGCGCACCGGTCATCCCACCGGAACTCGCCGGATTGCCGCGTGAGCGTGCCTTCATCGCTGACGAGCTGGCCGAGCGTATCGAGCTGATGAGTCTCGACAAGGATGCGACCGTTGCCGTCATCGGTGGCCGGCAGACCGGCTACGAGGCGGTGACGAGGCTGCTCGGCGCAGGCTTCACCGACATCAGGTGGTTCGGCCGGCGGCTGTGGTTCGAGACGATCGATAACTCGCCGGCAGCCAACGACGTGTACCGCCCGGCGCATGTCGAGGCACTTCAACGGATGTCGTTGCCGACCCGACGTCGGGTCATCGAAGGGCTGGAGCCGACCGGTGATGCGCTCACCCCTGGGGCGATGCGCAACCTCTACCAGGCCAACTACGACCGGATGCTCGCGCTCGATCGTTTCCCGGTCACTCTGTACCCGGCGCGCCAGGTGGCATCCGATGGTGTCGACGGGGACGACATCCTGCTGTCCTGCGCCGGGCTGGAGGGGTCCGAGCAGCACCGTGTGCGGCACGTCGTGATCGCCACCGGACGGGAGAACGTGTCGATCCCGTTCGACGATGACCTGCGCGAACGCGTCGAAGTGGGCGAGGACGGCGAGCTGATCGTCGAGTCCGATTTCTCGGTGCGGTGGAAGGGCATGAACGGTCACCGGATCTATGCGTTGAACCGCGCCCGGTTGACGCAGGGTCTCACCGACTCCAACCTCACGCTGTTACCGGTACGCGCCGCAATCGTGCTCAATTCGCTGTTCGGACGGCGGCTGTTCGAGGTCCGTGACGTGCTCTGCTCCGTCAGTTGGGGCTAGAGCCATGCAACGTTTTGCCGTAGTGGTAGATCCGTTTTCGACGGGACAGGAGTACCCGGCGGCGTTCCGGGCGGCCGGCGTCGAACCGGTGGCGGTGCTCGCACTGCCCGAACCGGCCGAGCCGTTTCGGGAGTCCTGGCATCCCGAGAACTTCCAGCACATCGTCGTGTTCGACGGCGATCTGACGGCCCTTGCCGAGACCGTGCGCAGCTACCAGCCACTGTGCGTCATTCCGGGTGCCGAGTCCGGTGTCGAGTTGGCGGACGCGCTCGTCGAGCTAGTCCTGCCCGGCACCGCCAACGTGCCCGAACTCGCGGCCGCTCGACGGGACAAGTGGCCGATGGCGCAGGCGGTGAGCCGCGCGGGCCTGCCGCACATCCGACAGATCGGCAGCGCTGACCCGGACGAGATCGAACAGTGGCTCGGTGACACCGGCCTGCGCAGCGGCCCACTAGTGGTCAAGCCACCGAAGAGTGGGGGCACCGACGAGGTCCACTTCGTCGCTACCGGCGCCGAGTGGCGACCGTTCTTCGACCAGATCTACGGTCACATCAACGAGGACGGTCTGCTCAACGACATGGTGCTCGTGCAGGAGTTCGTCGAGGGCACCGAGTACCTGATCGACAGCTACTCCGTTGACGGCAGGCACGGCCTGGTCGACGCGTGCCGCTACACCAAGCAACAGCGCGGCGATCGGATCGGCATCTACGATCTGGTCGACTTTCTCCCGCCCGACCATCCGGGGGTGCTTGCGACGTGGCCGTACACCCAGCAGGTTCTCGATGCCGTCGGAATCCGCAACGGTTGCTGCCACAGCGAGGTGATCATGACCGTTGATGGCCCGCGGCTGGTCGAGGTCAACGCACGCCCAGCCGGTGGCGGTCATCAGATGATCACCAGGTTGGCCACTGGCGGCGATCAGATCGAGCGCACCGTGGCGCACCGGGTGCGCGGTGAGTACCTGGACAGCTACCAGCTTCTGCAGAATGTATGCAGCGTTGTGATCTCGGCACCGCGTGCCGGTATCTGGCGCAATGCCGAGATCTTCGCGGCGGTCGACTCGCTCGAGACGTTCCACATGAAGCACTTCTACTTTGCCACTGGCGACGTCGTGCCGCCGGCGACCGGCCTGTCCAGCATGCTCGGGTGGGTCGTGCTCGCCTCGCCGGACAGGGCTGCCTTCGAAGCCGACTATCGGCGAATCAAGGAGATTGAGCGGCAGCTCGACGTTGATCCCCTCGTAGCGGACACCATCCGCTGACCGGCGCCTCTCGCCAGCCGCGTACCGGCGCGTTATGAATGCGAGCGCTGCAACCCCATTAGTAGAAGGGTTGCAGCGCCCGCATCGATATTCCGTCGGTCAGCCAGGCTCCGCTAGTGGAGCGTCACCACCATGTGCATGCCCTCGCGCGCATGCGCCAGACCCGGCGCCTCGTCCGAGGGTACGTAGCAGATCAACGCGTACGGGCCTGGTGGAAGATCGATGTGCACGATCGCCCAGCGTCCAGGTGACATCGCCTGCATGCCGCTTGTCGAACCGGTCCACGGCGAGGCAGGCGTCGGTTGTCCTGCGTCCAACAGATTGTAGAAGTTGGTGATGTAGGCGTCGGTCGTGCCCGGCACGACCGGCCGAAACACCGCCTCGTGAATCTCATCGCCGGCAACGTAGGCGAGGTAGGAACCATTGGCCGCGAAGCTCGACGGCGCAATGAACTGAGGCATGTCACCGCTGTTCATGATCATGCCGACCACGGCACTGAATCCCGGGACACGAGATGGCCGGAACTGTCCGGTGACATGCAGAACGTGGTAGACCGGAACCAGCGGCGGAGCGTCGACGGTATCCACATCGAGGAAGTAGTACGTGCCACGATTCATCGGAATCGTGACCGATATCGGCGCGTAGGAGTTCGTGGACACGACGCCGACCTCAGTGACATCGTGCTCCAGTGCGGTAACGCCCGCCACCGTCCGGACCGGGTCGCCGGAGAGGGTGTCATTGACATCCTGCTTCGCCTTGGCGAGGGTGGTGCCCCGGTTCAGGTAGAAACCCTGGATTCCGTGCCCGGTCGTGTCGGGTGAGCTCACCTTGAACGTGACCAGGCCGGCATGGATGTGCGAAGGCATCGAGAATCCGTTGGCCGTAGTCACGTTAATCGAGATGACGGGCGGATTTCCCAATCTGACGACATTCGCGCTCGCAGCGGTCATGCTGGTGAAGACGAGTGCAATGGACCCAAGCGCCACTCCGGTAACGCGGCGCCATCGGGTATTTCTTTGCGACATGGACCAGCTCCTCTTTACGGTTAACCGAGCCTGATGGCGCGGCGATGGTGAGGCGTAACCGGCGAGATCAGGCAGCCTGAAATAGCCAGTTAATGCAGCCACTGGCTGGTGCGCACGAGCAGGCTCGCACGGCGACGCGGTGACCAGCCGCTATCGCCGAACCTCATGCATGAGCGAACACTCGGTGCATGTCGTCCAATCCTCGTTATCAGCACCCGCCCGGCCTGACGACCGGACGCGTCCTAACCGACTAAACGCTATCGACCGGCATTGCGGACGCTAGGACCACCCGCGGTGCGCTGTCAATACCCTTTCAAAATCAACAGGTCGGACGCGCGCGACGAACGGCAACAACGTCGAAACGCCCGGCTATTTCGTCAGCAGCCGACTAGTGTCCGGCGCGAGGAATTCGTTGAAGAGATGAGCTGAGGCATCGAAGATCTCGTCGGTTCCTCGACTCGATCGGTGAGGATGACAGCAGCCTGGACCGGCACGGTTACCCAACGCCCGTGACGCACGTTTCTCGGCACCCAGAGGTTGTCCACGGGTCGGAGTTGCGGCGGTTCGCGGCTAAAGCGTCTAGTCCGCTTCCAACGACAACTCGCTGTCAGAAGCGGCCACCCATATTCTGTGCCCCCGGCAGGATTCGAACCTGCGACGCCCGGCTTAGGAGTCCGGCGCTCTATCCCCTGAGCTACGAGGGCGGGACCGGATCGAAATGCTGGCCTGAAACCCTTGCGGGCCTCTGAACCACTATCCGGTCGGTCTTTCTGCCAGATCTCAGACCTGCGGTCCTCAATCCGTCCAACATCATCCCACGCGGAGATCCACGCCATCGGTGCGGCTGCCCACTCGGTGCTGGGATCTCGCCCATGCTCCTCTGGCAAAGGCGAAACGCGATCTCGGGTGGCGTTCGACATGTCATCACAACGATCTGTTGCCTCGACTGGATGTGGTCGCCGGCGCTACTAGCTGGTGGCCACGTTGAAGTTTGATCTTTTGATTGTTGGCTTAACTTCTACTAGTAGTTGTCGGTGCATCTCGCTATAATCGATAGTATGTTCGATGCTGCTGCCGACCCGGAGTTCGCTGAGTGGTTGGCCGATGTTCCGGAGCCGGATTGGGTTTCGCATCCGGTGTATTCGGTGATGTTGTCGGATGCGGAGCGGTTGCGGGAGCTTCTGGCGGTGGTGCCGGCGGTGCGGCGCACCGGTGAGCTTGCCCGGTTGGATCCGCGCGGGCTATCGGGCGGCCAGCGGGTTAATTTGTTGGCAGGGTTGGAGGAGCAGAAGAACTGGATCGAGTCTGTCCAAGCTCGGGTGCTCGCTGAGATCGAGAACGCTGATAGCACGAAGCTTGGGTTGGGTCAGGAGGTGGTGTCGTTGGTGTTGAAGGTGCCGTTGCGTGCCGCGCAGGCCAGGTTGAAAACGGCCCGGTCGTTGGTGCGGGAGCTGCCCACCACCCTGAGACTGTTGGAGCAGGGTCTGATCTCGGGTCGGCATGCCGAGGTGATCGCGGAGGCGTCCTGGCGGCTGGACCCGGACGTGGTCGGTCAGTTCGAGACCCGGGTGTGTGCCCGTGCGGATTCCCAGACGGTGCTGCAGTTGAAGCAATCGATCCGGCGGGCCGAACTTGCGATCGATCCGGTCACCGGGGAACAACGCCACCAACGCGCCTTAGCTGACCGCAAGGTCGGGTTCCAACCGTGCGATGACGGCATGGTCCAACTGCCGGTACTACTCGGTGCGGTGGAAGGACAGTTGATCTACACCCGACTCACCGCCGCAGCCACCCTCCTACCAGCACACGACCCACGCACCATGGATCAGAAACGCGCCGACCTCCTCGTCGACGCAGTGCTGTCCGGGCTACCGCACGATGCGTTGCCGGACATGCAGGGCCGCAAACCCAGCATTCAAGTGGTGGTGTCCGCAGACACCCTGCTCTGCCTGGATGACCAACCCGCACACCTCACCGGCTACGGACCCATCACTGCCGAAACCGCCCGACAACTCGCGGCCGACCAATCCGGGACCTGGCGCCGGCTGTTGACCGACCCGGACACCGGGCAACTCTTGGACATCAGCCAAGACCGCTACCGACCGAGCCAGCGCCTCCGCGATTTCGTGAACGCCAGGGATGACGTGTGCTGTTTCCCAACCTGCCACCAGCCGGGTTACCGCTGCCACTACGAGCACATCACCCCGTATTTGCAAGGAGGAACGACGTGTCGCTGCAATGCCGCGCTCGCCTGCCGTAGACACAACAACTGCAAAATCGGCACCGGCTGGGACTACACCAGAAACCCCGACGGATCTTTCACCTGGACCGACGACACCGAACATCCCTACAGCAGCCACCCACCCGAACGCTGGACCCCGCCGGGCGATGAACCGCTGCCACCACCCAAACAAGTGACCCTCGAAGAAGTCCACACCAATGAAGACACTGCCTACGCCGCACTAGAGAAACGCTGGCAACGAGAACTCCACCACGCCCAAGAGACCAACGACGAAGCCAGAATCACCAACGCAGAACAAGCAATCACCGCCGCGCAGGCACAACGCACCAGACAACTCGCCCACCGAACCGACTCGACTAAGCCACCGTTCTAACCCGCCCGATCACTGCGTAGTGGGGTGGTCCGATCCGAAACGTAAAGACGCACTACCAGTTTCGGATCGAACCACCCCACGAAGCAAAGCCAACCGACAACCAGTCAACCGGCAGCAAAGCCAATCGGCAGAACCAGCTCAGCCGGCCAGCAGCGACACGTCATCCACCGAGAAGGTAGTCGGGTTCTTGGTTCCGTTGACAGCGCTGAACGACAGCGTCACGGTCTGGCCGGCGTACGCCGACAGGTCAGCACTCGTCTGACTCCAGGCACCGGTCGGGCCGGCATCGGACTGGGTGCTGACCGTTTTCAATACCGTCCCGGACGAGTTTTTCACCGTGGTGGTCAGGAAGTCCCAGGAATGCGTGGTCTCGGTCGTGGTGATGTAGGTCCAGAACGAGAACGTCGCCGAACTGATCCCGGCCGGCACATTCACCGAACGAGTCAACGTCTGGGTCGAGGAGTTGGTACCGCCCAGCGTCACCGCATGGGTGCCGGCGTGCGCACGGGTCGTGGTGACCGCCGCGCCGCCTCCCAACGTCCAGCCGGTCGTCCCGGACTCGAAGCCGCCATTGGTCAACTGCTCGCCACCAGCAGGCGGAGTGGTCGTCGGGGGCGGCGTCGTGCCGCCACCGCCACCAGAACCGCTGGCCAGCCACTCGGTGCCGTTCAGCATCACCGTCGAGTCGGTCCCGGCCGGGTCGTTCCAGCCGTTGTACAAGGTGTTACCGGACTCACCGGTGCCGTCGTCGATGGTGGACGAGTCGCCGATGAACATCACCCGGCCAGCCCCGAACGTCGAGGTGGCCACCGCCGCACCGGTCGTCCCGGAGGCCGAGTAACCGGTCCGGAAGATCTCACCACGCACCGAGGAGTTGTCACCGGGCTTCAGCGTGACGGTGGTGCCATTGCGGATGATCGTCCCGGTCGCGGTACCGAACGGGCCCTTGATGATCGGATCCGAGCCAGCCGAAGCTCCGATCACGTTGGGGTTCTCCGTACCGATATTGAGCAGATCGATCGAGAACCCGAACGGATCGGTCGAGTCCACGCTGTTGTTGGTCATCAGGTCGTTCAGGATCTTCGGCGAATCCCAGCCGTCGTTGTTGCGGTCGCTGCCGGTGTGGTCAGACACCATGAACAGCCCGCCACCGTTCTGGACGAACGTCATGATCGCGGTCTTCTCAGCCGCCGTCAGCACCACGTTCGGCTCGGGCAGCACGAAGGCGTTGAAGTTCTTCAGGTCCTGCGCGCCACTGCCGCCGTAGGTGATCGAACTGCCGGACGGCAATGTCTTCAGCGAGTAGCGGCCGGTCTGCTGCAACGCCACCCCCCACGCCGAGATACCACCCGTCCAAGAACTCTCCGAAGTCGGATTGGCATTCTGGCCCAACGGATCGGGCTGCGAGGTGGAGATGATCCAGTCGCCCTGACCGGACGTTTCAGCATGACTGTTGTCGAACAGCACCTTGTACGGGGTGGCGGCCCGCGCGGCATCGTTGCCGCCTGCAAGCGTTATCGCGGTGAGCGCCGTTGCCCCCGCGAGGACCGCTACCGCACCCACCACAATCCGGCGAGACAGCCGCGCATGAGCTACCTGCATTACAGAACCTCCGGGGATTCGCTATGTGTCCGATTTGGACGTCATGCGCACCTTAGAGCTTCTTCGGTGTCGTGTGGGTGAATTCACCCTATGAATTTGCTCTGCGCCGAACCGGCTCCGCCGATCCAGCTCTGCGCCGATCCAGCTCAGCGCTCGGCGTCGGCCAGCACCCGCAGCAGGTTCTCACCGGTCAGCGCAGCCAGCTCGGCCGAGGACCAGCCCCGGTCGACCAGCTCGGCGATCAGCGCCGGGTAACCGGAGACATCCTCGAGACCGACCGGCAGCTCGTCGCACCCGTCGTAGTCACCGCCGAGGCCGACATGCTCGACCCCAGCCACCTCACGTACGTGCTCGACGTGGTCCGCGACCTGCGCCACCGTCGCCTTCGGACGCGGATTGTGCTGAGAATAGCGGGCGATCGCGGCCATGAACTGATGCCAGTCCGACGGCTGCTCACCGCGCTCGATCATGTCCAGCCGAACCTGCTCGGTGAAATCCCGGCAATCCTCGCTGACGAAGTACGGCACGAAGGTCACCATGCACACCCCGCCGTTGCCGGCCAGCGTCAGCAGCACGTCATCGGGTACGTTACGCGGGCTGTCACAGACCGCCCGGGCAGAGGAATGGCTGAAGATCACAGGTGATTGGCTGACCGCCAGGGCGTCGCGCATAGTGTCGGTCGAGACGTGCGAGAGATCCACCAGCATCCCGAGCCGGTTCAGCTCGGCAACCACCTCGCGGCCGAAATCGTTCAGGCCACCGAGCACCGGCAGATCGGTGGCCGAGTCCGCCCACGGCACATTGTCGTTGTGGGTCAAGGTCAAATACCGCACCCCGAGGGTGCACATCGCCCGCAACACCGGCAGCGAGCAGTCGATCGAGTGACCACCCTCGGCGCCCATCAAGCTCGCCAGCTTGCCCTCGCGCCAAGCATGCCGGACCTCGTCAGCCGTGGTGGCCAACGCCATCCGATCCGGGTACCGCTCGACCAGCCGGCGCACCACGTCGATCTGCTCGAAGGTCGCGGTGACCGCGCGCTCGCCGGCCCAGCTGGCCGGGACGTACACCGACCAGAACTGCGCCCCGACGCCGCCTTCGGCCAGCCGAACCAGGTCGGTGTGGGTACGGCTCTGCCGAACTCCCAGGTCATAGGCGCCCAGGTCGTAATTGAACATTTCCCTGAGTTCGAAAGGCAGATCGTTGTGCCCGTCGATGATCGGATGGTCGCTCAGCAGCGCGCGGGCGATCTCCGAGGAATTGCCGACGCTCACAGTTCCACACTTTCTCCTGGGCTCCACGCGGTGAACTGCACCCCGTACTCCGCACCGACCCGGGCGACGTGACCGCCGTACGCCTGCCTGCCGACGTCGCCGAGCAGCGCGTCATGGATGCCGTAGGCCCGCGGCGCGCGCACCGACACCGCGAAGTCGATGGTCTCGGCCAACTTGGCCCACGGCGCGTTCAGCGGCACCAGCGCCACCTCGACCGACGCGGTCGGCACCACGTAGGAGTCACCCGGGTGGTAGATCGTACCCTCGACCAGATAACAGACATTGGCCACCACCGGCACCGAGGAATGGATCAGCGCATGCTGGCCACCGAACGTCCGGATCGGGTAGCCACCAGCGGTGAAATCCTCGCCCGGGCCGACCGCGGTCAGCCGGCGTTCGAAGGCCGGCTGCGCACTGAGGTTGTCCACCACCGCCTTCGGCGCCCAAATCCGCAGGGACGGGTTTGCCTTGGCGGCGACAGCAAGCCGCTCGACGTCCACGTGGTCGGCGTGCTCGTGGGTGATCAGCACCGCATCGACATCGCTGAGCGCGGTCTCGACCTCGCTGAACATCCCTGGATCGATCACCAGCCGCCGGCCCCCGTCGGTGATCCGGACGCAGGCATGGCTGAATTTTGTGAGCAGCATGCCTCCACCTCACCACATCTCGGCGCGAACGCATACCGTCGGGGGATGGCTACTGTGATGTGGTTTCGCCGCGACCTGCGGCTGCGCGACAACCCGGCGTTGCGCGCGGCGGCCGAAGACGGTGAGGTGCTCGGCCTGTTCGTCCTGGATCCGGCGCTGACCAAGCCGTCCGGACCTGCTCGACTCGCCACCTTGTACCGGACGCTGCGGGAACTGGATGACCAGCTCGGTGGCCGGCTCGTCATCCGGCACGGCACGCCACGCACGGTACTTGCCAAGGTTTGCAAGGAAATCGGGGCCGACTCGGTGTTCTGCGCCAGCGACTTCGGGCCGTACGGCAGCCGCCGTGACGACGAGGTCGCCAACGGGCTCGGGGCCGGCCGGCAGCTGCACCGGATCGGCTCGCCCTACGCCGTACCACCGGGCAAGATCCACAACGGGTCGGGCAAGAACTACCAGGTGTACTCGGCCTTCTACCGATCCTGGCTGGATCGTGGCTGGCCCGAGCCGGTGCCTGCGGCACAACCGAGCTGGCTGGCCGCCGACAGCGAGAAGATCCCGGCCGATCCGCGGCTGCCGGTCGGCCTGGAGCTGCCGCCGGTCGGCGAGGCCGCCGCGCGCAAGACCTGGCGCGCCTTCCTGGACGGCCCGATCGATCGCTATGCCGACGAGCGGGATCGTCCCGACTTGAATGGCACTTCACGGATGTCGGTGCACCTGAAATGGGGCACCGTGCACCCGCGCACCCTGCTCGCTCAGCTAAGCCCAGCGCACGAGGTGTACCGCAAGGAGCTGGCCTGGCGGGAGTTCTACGCCGACATCCTGCACCACCGGCCGGACTCCGCACGCGAGTACTACCACCCGGAGCTGAAGAAGCTGACCTACGCCACCGGCAAGACCGCCGAGCGGCGGTTGGCGGCCTGGCAGGCCGGCAAGACCGGCTACCCGATCGTGGACGCCGGCATGCGCCAACTGCTCGCCGAGGGCTGGATCCACAACCGGGTCCGGATGATCGTGGCGTCCTTCCTGGTCAAGGACCTGCACCTGGAATGGACCGATGGCGCAAGGCATTTCATGGCTCACCTGATCGACGGCGACCTAGCCAGCAACAACCACGGCTGGCAGTGGGTGGCCGGCACCGGCACCGATGCCGCGCCGTACTTCCGGATCTTCAACCCGATCCTGCAAGGCAAGAAGTTCGATCCGGACGGGGCCTACGTGCGGCGCTACGTACCCGAGTTGGCGGGACTGGCGGCAAAGTACATCCACCAGCCGTGGGAGGATCCGGACGGCGTACCGGAGGGCTATCCCGAGCCGATCGTGGATCACTTCGCCGAGCGGGACGCCACCCTGGCCGACTACCAGCGGGTCCGAGCCGACACTCAGTAGCCGACACCCACCAGCCAACCTCAGCAGCCGGTAGTCGACGGCCCGCTAGCTCTGGCTGGTTACCGCGATTCCCCAGCTGGCCGACCACTCTGCTCCGGGTTCGAGCCGGATCAGGTCCTCGCCAGAGTTGAACGCGTTGGCCGGGCAGCTCATCGGCTCGATCGCCACCGCGTTGCGCCCCGGCGTGATGAACGGCGGCGTGTACACCTGCAGGTACTTCCAGGGCGCCTCCCAGTGCAGCTCGACGGTCCGGCGCTCGGTCCGCAACACCGCCGCGGTGCCGGTCAGGTCGGCGAAGCCGTGGTCCAGCCGCAGCTCGCCGATCGGGCGAAGCTGGCGCAGATCGAAGGGCGTTGAGTCGACCGGCAGCCGTTGCACCGGGATCTGGCGCTCGTCGGTCCGCAACACCGTGCTGGCCGGAATCAGCAGTTCGGCGCTGGCCAAATCGTGGTCGGCCAGGTCGAGGTAGGGATGAAAACCAGCGCCGAACGGGGCCGGCGACGCACCGGTATTGACCGCGCTCGCCGTGACCGTCAACCCGGCCACCGGGTCCAGCGCGTAGCGCACGGTCAGCCGCAACTCGAACGGGTAACCGGTCTGCGGCACCACGTCATGGCCGACGGTGACACTCGTCCCGGCCTGTTCGAGCAGCACCCAGCGCGCCCATTTCACCAATCCGTGACTGGCATTGTGGGTTGCCGGCTCGGTCAGCGGCAGCTGATAGTCGGTGCCGTCGAAGCGGTAGTGGCCGTCCCGGAGCCGGTTCGGCCACGGCAGCAACACCGCCCCGGTCGACTTGGGCGGCAGCTCGTCCGGCCGGCTCTCGACCGTGACCGGGACGTCGTCCAGCCAGAGGCCGGCCAGCGCCGCACCGACTTCGGCGATCTCGGCGCGGTAGCCACCGGCCGCCAGCTCGAACCGCTCACCGGAGAATGCCATGGCCGAACGTTAGCAACGCCGGTGATCTTCAGACTATCTGCCCGTTATGGCGATCAGGACGTCTGAAGATCGCTGGACGGCGGGGCGTCCGCCTTGGCGTCGTAATGCCAGAACGACCGGACGCTGAGCGCGGCGATCAGCACCCCCACCGAGCAGAGCAGGCCACCGCCGACCCAGGACACCGTCGCCCCGGTGAAGGCCGCGGTGGCACCGGCCCGCAGGTCGCCGAGCCGCGGCCCGCCGGCGACCACCACCACGAATACCCCCTGCATCCGGCCGCGCATCTGATCCGGGGCATAGGTCTGCAGGATGGTCTGGCGATACACCGCGCTGACCAGGTCGGCAGCACCCGCCACCGCGAGCATCAGCACCGCCACCAGCAACGAGTGCGCCAGGCCGGCCGCCGCCACGCACAGCCCCCACACCACGATCGCGAAGGTCAGCGTCACGCCCTGCCGGCGAACCCGGCCGATCCAGCCACCGGACACCCCCGCCAGCACCGCGCCGACCGCGAGCGCGGCATACAGCGGCCCGACCTGGCCGTGCCAGCGGTCCGCCGCGACCTGCGGATAGAGCGCTCGGGGCATCGCGAACACCATTGCCACGATGTCGACCAGGAACGACATCATCAGCACTGGACGGCCGGCGATGAAGGACAGCCCGTCCAGCACCGACCGCAGGCCAGGACGGCCGCTGGCGCCGTCCGGCGGGATCTTGGGTAGCCGCAGCGCGGCGTACAGCGCCAGCGTGAACAGCACCGCGTCCACCCCGTAGGCGTAGCCGAAGCCGTTGTGCCGGGTGACCAGGAAGCCCGCGATCAGCGGCCCGATCACCTGGCCGACGCTGCCGACCGTGAAGGTCAGGGTGTTGGCCGAGGGCACCAGTTCGGCCGGCATGATCCGCGGGATGATCGCGCCGCGGGCCGACGAGGCGACCGCGAAGAAGCCCGACTGGACGGCCACCAGCCCCAGGATCAGCGGGATGTTGTTCAGTCCCAGCAGGGTCTGCAGCAGCAGTCCGATGGTGACCGCCCAGGTACCCAGCGAGCTGGCGAAGTACAGCGTCCGGCGGTCGATGACATCGGCCACCGCCCCGCCGTAGAGCCCGAAGGCCACCAGCGGCAGCAACCCGACCAGGCCCACCAGACCGACCTGCAGGGACGAATGCGACAGCGAATACACCTGCACCGGAACGGCGACCGCGGTCAGCATCGAGCCGATGAACGAGGTGCCCTGGCCCAGTACCTGACGGCGGAAGGCCGGGATCCGCAGCGGCTCGGTATCCATCGCGTGGCTGCGCAGCCAACTGGCTGAGGGAGGAGCGGCCTGCTCGGTGTCCGAGAGTTCGGTCACGGAGCCAGTCTTTCCACGGTCCAGCCGCTCCCGGTGCTCCGGTAGCGCAGCCGGTCGTGCAGCCGGAACGGCCGGCCCTGCCAGAATTCCATCTCGGTGACCGTGATCCGGTAGCCACCCCAGCCGGGCGGCGAGCTGATCGGGCCGTCGCCGAATCGGGTGGTGACCTCGCTCAGCAACCCGTCCAGCTCGTCCCGATCACGTAGCACCGAGGACTGTGGCGAAGCCCACGTCGCCAGCTGTGAGCCACGTGGGCGGCCGGCAAAGTAGGCGTCGGTTTCGGCCCGGCTGACCTTGGCCACCGGCCCTCGGAAGCGCACCTGGCGCTCGGCCGGCAGCCAGGCGAAGACCCCGGCCGCCACCGGATTCGTGGCCAGTTGTTCGCCCTTTGCCGAGTCGTAGTTGGTGTAGAAGACGATGCCCGCCTCGTCGAATCCCCTGGCCAGCACGGTACGAACGTCCGGCCGGCCGGCATCGTCGACG
Source organism: Actinomycetota bacterium (assembly GCA_030853265.1). Taxonomy (GTDB): domain Bacteria; phylum Actinomycetota; class Actinomycetes; order Mycobacteriales; family Jatrophihabitantaceae; genus Jatrophihabitans_A. The sequence continues at coordinate 33,651 of JALYVK010000002.1, read as the reverse complement.
GTCGCCACCTGCATCGCGTTCGGGTCGCTGATCCGGTCATCGGCCGCGGCCTGGTCATACCAACGGCGCAATTGGTCGAGCCAGTTCGACGCCAATGCGTGCTCGATCAACTCACCCGATTCATAAGCACGCCGGACGGACGTGGGATCGGCGTGAACGTTCGGTGTCAGATTTGCGTCGGGTCCAGGCACAGTCACCCTGCCATCCTTCCAGCTTTCGGCGCATTCTTGGGGGCCGGTCGGCGACGCCGGATGGAGTGATGGACCTCCGATGGCACGCTCACTGGTTGATAGGCAAGAATGAATGGTTGGAAGCGCAACCACCCGCCCGCTTCAGAGTTCCGCAGCCGTCCGCAGGCCGAACACGATCGAACCTGTGGAGGACGCGACCAACGATCGGAGTCAGTGCATGTCCGACGATTTCAGCCCCGGACTCGAGGGCGTAATCGCATTCGAAACCGAGATCGCCGAGCCGGACAAGGATGGCGGTTCGCTGCGCTACCGCGGTGTCGACATCGAAGACCTGGCCGGGCACGTCACCTTCGGCAACGTGTGGGCGCTGCTGGTGGACGGCAAGTTCGGCCCGGGCCTGCCACCGGCCGAGCCGTTCCCGATTCCGGTACACACCGGTGACGTACGGGTCGACGTCCAGGCCGCCCTGGCGATGCTCTCGCCGATCTGGGGCTACCGGCCGCTGCTGGACATCAGTGACGACGAGGCCCGCGAGCAGGCTGCCCGCGCCTCGGTGATGGCGCTGTCCTACGTCGCACAGTCCGCGCGCGGAGTCGGCGCGCCGGCCGTCCCACAGTCGCGGATCGACCAGTCCCGCACCATCGTCGAGCGGTTCATGACCCGCTGGCGCGGTGAGCCGGACCCGCGGCACGTCGATGCCGTCGACGCCTACTTCGTCTCGGCCGCCGAGCACGGCATGAACGCCTCCACCTTCACCGCCCGGGTGATCGCCTCGACCGGCGCGGACGTGGCGGCCGCCATCTCCGGCGCGATCGGCGCGATGTCCGGGCCGCTGCACGGTGGCGCCCCGGCCCGGGTACTGCCGATGATCGAAGAGGTCGAACGCACCGGCGATGCCCGCAAGGTGGTCCGCGACATCCTGGACCGCAAGGAACGGATGATGGGCTTCGGCCACCGGGTGTACCGGGCCGAGGATCCGCGGGCTCGGGTACTGCGGCGCACCTGCAAGGAACTCAACGCACCGCGCTACGACGCCGCCGATGCCCTGGAGCAGGCCGCTCTGGCCGAGCTGCGCGAGCGCCGGCCGGATCACCCCATCGAGACCAATGTCGAGTTCTGGGCGGCGGTCACGCTGGACTTCGCCGAGGTCCCGCCGCACATGATGCCGGCGCTGTTCAGCTGTGCCCGGACGGCCGGCTGGTGCGCACACATCATGGAGCAGAAGAAGACCGGCCGGCTGGTGCGCCCGTCGGCCCGCTACCTGGGACCAGAGCCGCGCAGCCCGAAGGATGTCGAGGGCTGGGACAACATCGCCCACGCGTAATCAATTGCTCTTCGCGCGAGCGCTCATCACGGGACTCGCTCCGCTCCTCGCTCGTGCCTCGCTGCGATGCTCACTCGCGTAGCCATTTGCTCTTCGCGCGAGCGCTCATCGCGGGCTCGCTCGTGCCTCGCTGCGATGCTCACTCGCGTAGTCAATCGCTCCTCGCGCGAGCGCTCATCGCGGGACCTGCTTGATGCCGGATTGCCTTGCAATCACGGGGTAATCCGGCATCAGCCGAAGTTCTGGCCCTCGCCGCGGTAGGACGGCACGGTGTGCACGATCGCCGTCCCGTCCACCACGTGCACCTGGTCGAAGCGCTCGAGCATCTCGCCGGCTTTCGCGTGCCGGAACCACACCGGATCACCGATCTTCAACGCGTCGGCGCCCCGGCCACGTACCGGCGTCTGCACCTCACCGGCGCCCTCGGTCCCGATCAGTGACAGCCCGTCGGCGACCGGACTCGGCAATCGAGATTTCTTCGCCGGTCCCGAGGCCAGGTAGCCGCCGCCGAACGCGGTGACGATCCCGGTCGCCGGCCGGCGAACCACCGGCAGCGCGAAGAACAGCGCCGGTTCGGCCCGGAACTGCCGGTAGCCATCGAACAAGGTCGGCGAGTACAGCCCACTGCCCGCGGTCACCTCGGTAACGCAGCCGTCCGCCGCGGAGATCTCCAGGCTGCCGGTGCCGCCACTGTTGACGAATTCCAGCTGAGCACCCCGATCACGGATCGCGGCCACCACCGCTGAACGCCGGCTGCTGAGCTCGTCGGCCGAGCGTCGCTTGACCATCGCCACCGCCGGCGAGGTGTCCGGCAGGCCGGCGATCTGCGCCTCGTAGAACAGCACCCCGACCAGCGCGAAGTTCTTTCGCCGCAACACATTGCTGGTCAGCTCGGCAGCCTGGGCCGGTGTCCGAACCGGCGACCGACGGACGCCGAGGTGCGCCGGTCCGATCCGGAGCGAGGCATCGACGTCCAGGCAGATCCGGATCGGCGCGACCGGGTTCGGCACACAGGTGGCGATGAAGTCCAACTGCGCCGGGTCATCGATCATCAGGGTGATCTCGGCAAGCAGGCTCGGGTCGGCGGCCAGCGTGCGCAGCGCCGCTCGATCGGCGGTCGGGTAGCCGATCAGGACATCCCGAAAGCCGGCCCTGACCAGCCAGCTGGCCTCGTTCAGCGAGTATCCCATCAGGCCGGAAAATCCTTTTCGGGACAGCACGTTGCGCAACACCCAGCGGCACCGGACGGATTTGCTGGCGACCCGGATCGGGGTGCCGCCGGCCCGGCGCACCAGGTCCTCGGCATTATGGTCGAGCGCGATCAGATCGAGTGCGGCCAACGGCGGGTCGAGCTCGGCGGTCGCGGCGGCCAGCCGCCTGGTGGTCCGCTCGGCGGCCCGTACGGCGGCCTGGTCGTTGCCCATCGGCTCTGCACCCCTGTCCCGGATCCTCGACTCGACTGTAGGCCAGGCTGAGCCGGATCCGCACGAGGGTCCTATAGTCGTTTCATCATGGGTGAAAACGCTCCGACGAGCTGGCAGAACTGGGCCGGTACCTACTCGGTGGACCCGGTCCGGATCGTGCATCCGCGCAGCCCGGAGCAGGTCGCGGCCGAGGTCTGCCGAGCCGCTGAGGACAACCTGTCGGTCAAGGCGCTGGGTTCGGGTCACAGCTTCACCGACATCGCGGTCACCCGCGGCGTGATGATCGCCCTGGACCAGCTGAGAGGAATCATCAGCGCGGATCGGCATACCGGCCTGGTCACCGTCGCGGCTGGCACCACCCTGCGCGAACTCAACGATTCGCTGTGGAAGATGGGCCTGTCGCTGAGCAATCTCGGCGACATCGACGCCCAGACCATCAGCGGCGCCATCTGCACCGGCACCCACGGCACCGGCCGGAGTTTCGGTGGGCTGGCGACCCAGGTACGCGGACTGCAACTGGTCACCGCGACCGGCGAGCTGCTGGAATGCTCGGCCGAACGCGACCCCGAACTGTTCAACGCCGCCCGGATCTCACTCGGCGGGCTGGGCATCATCACCGCGGTCACGCTGCAGTGCGAGCCGGCCTTCGTCCTGCATGCCGTCGAAGCGCCGGCCGACTTCGACGATCTGCTGGAAGTGATCGGCGTTCTGGAACACCACGATCACTTCGAGTTCTACTGGTTCCCGCACACCCGCCGGGTACTGACCAAGATCAACACTCGGCTGCCGATCGAGACCGAGCTGAGTCCGGTCGGCCGGTTCAAGGGCTGGCTGGATGATGAGTTCCTGTCCAACACCGTTTTCGGCGCCGTCAACCGGCTGACCGCCAAGCGCCCCAAGCTGATCCGCGGCGCGAACCAGATTGCCGTCCGGGCATTGAGTAAACGCGAATACACCGACCGGTCCTACAAGGTCTTCACCTCCTCCCGTCGGGTCGTCTTTCGCGAGATGGAATACGCGGTCCCGCGCAAGTCACTGGCCTATGTCCTGGACGAGATCGAGGGCTGGTTCCGGCATTCCGACGAGCGGATCGGCTTTCCGATCGAGGTCCGCTTCGCCGCGCCGGACACCATTCCGCTGTCCACCGCCTATGGCCGCGACACCTGCTATATCGCCGTGCACCAGTACCACCGCCGGCCACACGAGCGGTACTTCGCCGCGGTCGAAGACATTGCCCGCGAGGTGCAGGGCCGTCCGCATTGGGGAAAACTGCATTACCGCGCGGCCGACGAGCTGGCTGAGGTATACCCACGTTTCGGGGATTTTCTCAGCCTGCGCGATCGGCTGGACCCGGACCGCCGGTTCGGCAACGACTACCTGCGGCGGGTGTTAGGAAGCTGACCGGGTCGGGAAGATCGGCGTGGGCGAGCGGGTTGGCCTCACTATGACCTACTCTTTCGACCCCCGCTCCAGCCTGCCGCTCGTCCTCGGCGGGAACGTCTTCGGCTGGTCGGCCGACCGCGAGAACTCCTTTGCGGTGCTCGATGCCTTCCTCGATGCCGGCGGTACCCAGATCGACACCGCCGACGCCTATGCCAGGTGGCTGCCCGGCAGCTCCGGCGGCGAGTCCGAGACGATCCTCGGCGAGTGGCTGGCGGCCCGCGGCAACCGTGACCGGGTCTTTCTGGCAACCAAGGTCGGCGCGCTTGCACCGCTGGACAACCTTCGCGCCGAGACCATCGCCACCGCGATCGAGGACTCGCTGCGCCGGCTGCAGACCGATCACCTCGACCTGTACTGGGCACATCGCGACGACGAGAACACCCCGCAGGAGGAAACCCTGGAAGCTTTCGACACGCTGGTACGGGCCGGCAAGGTCCGCTACCTGGGCGCGTCCAACTTCTCCGCCGAACGGCTGCAGTCGGCCCTGGACATCTCCGAGAAGCACCAGTTCGCCAGCTACGTCGCCGTCCAGCCGCTCTACAACTTGTTGGAGCAGGCTGGCTGGGAAGACGGCGCCGGGCAGGTCGCGCTGGCGAACAACCTGGCCACCTGGCCGTACTCGAGCCTGGCCAGCGGCTTTCTGTCCGGTAAGTACCGGCGCGGCAGCCAGGTCGAGTCGGTCCGTTCGAAGGCGGTGGCCAAGTACCTCAACGAGCGTGGCTACCAGGTGATCGATGCCGTGCAGCAGATCGCCGAAGCCCACCGGGTCTCGATCGCCGGCGTGGCACTGCGCTGGCTGTCCCAGCAGCCCGGCGTGCTGGCCCCGATCGCCTCGGCTCGCAATACCGAGCAGCTGGCCGACCTGCTCACCGTCGCCGATTTCACCCTCAGCCAGGACGAGCTGGACACCCTGCGTGCGGTAGCGAGCGTGCGGTAGCTGACTGAAATGATGTGCCGGTGACCTCGCCTGCCGCGCACCTCGTGATTCCAGCCGACCTGCTGCCCCGGGACGGGCACTTCGGATCGGGGCCCTCCAAGGTGCCACCGAGCAGCCTGGCGGCATTCGCACGGGACGGCCACCAGGCGATGGGCACCTCGCACCGCCAGCCTGCGGTCCGGTCGCTGGTAGGCCGGATTCGAGCGGGCCTGCGGACGCTGTTCGAGTTGCCCGAGGACTACCAGGTGGTGCTCGGCAACGGCGGTTCGACGGCATTCTGGGACGCGGCGGCTTTCGGCTTGATCCGGCACCGCAGTCAGCATGTGCAGGTCGGTGAGTTCTCCGCGAAGTTCGCGGCCGTCACCCGGGGCGCGCCGTTCCTGGCCGAGCCCAGCATTCGCCGGGCCGAGCCGGGCAGCGGAATCCAGGCCGAGTACGAGGACGGGATCGACGCCTACGCCTGGCCGCAGAACGAGACCTCGACCGGCGTGATGCTCGAGGTGGCCAGGATGCCCGGCGCCGAGCAGGCATTGCACCTGGTCGATGCCACCTCAGCCGCGGTCGGACTGCCGGTGCGGATCAGCGAGACCGACGTCTACTACTTCGCGCCGCAGAAGGGCTTCGCCGGTGAGGGCGGCCTGTGGTTGGCCTTCTTCTCCCCCGCCGCGCTGGACCGGGTGGCCGAACTCGCTGCGTCCGGCCGGTGGATTCCGCCGTCCCTGGACCTGTCCGTCGCGGTCGACAACAGCGCCAAGGACCAGACCTACAACACCCCGGCGATTGCCACCCTCTGGCTGCTGGCGTACCAGATCGAGCGGCTGATCGCCGACGGCGGGCTGCCCGTCAGCACCGCCCGCTCCGCCGATTCAGCCGGCCGGCTGTACTCCTGGGCCGAGGCTTCGCCGTTCGCGCGGCCGTTCGTCACCGAGCCCCGGCTGCGCAGTGCGGTGGTCGGCACCATCGACTTCGACCCGTCCGTCGACGCGCTGGCGCTGGCGAAGGCACTGCGGGCCAACGGGGTGCTGGACACCGAGCCGTACCGTGGCCTGGCCCGCAACCAGCTTCGGATCGGGATGTATCCGGCGGTCGATCCGGCCGACATCAGCGCGCTGACAGCCTGCATCGACTGGCTGGTCCCCCGGCTCGACGGCGGGCACCAGGCCGGCTGATCTGCGCCGGACCGGCGTGGAGTCCTGCCGGAATGGCAGCAGTGAACGTATCGTCGGTCCATGCGATTGCTCCGTCTCGTCGGACCCGGTGAGGACGGCTCGTCCCTGCTGGTGGAAACCGCCGACGGTACGGAGCAGTTCACCTTGCCCATCGACGAGCGGTTGCGCAACGTGTCCAGTTCGGATCTGCCCCGGCTGCCGGTTCCAGAGTCCGAGGCCGGCAAGGCCCCGAGCCCGCGCGAGATCCAGACCAGGGTGCGGGCCGGCGAATCCGCCCAGCAGGTCGCCGACACGGCCGGCATCCCGGTCGAGCGAGTGATGCGATTCGCGTTTCCGGTGCTGCAGGAGCGGATTCGGGTCGTCGACGAGGCCCAGCGGGCCCGGGCCCGGCGCGGCAACGAGGGCCAGCAGGTCGAGTTCGGCGGGCTGATCGAATCGCGGCTGGCCCGGCACGGAGTGGACCCGACCGGGGTGAGCTGGGACGCCTTCCGGCGCGAGGACGGTGGCTGGACGGTGACCGCCACGTTCGCCGCGCACTCGGCGGAGCTGCTGGCCAAGTTCTCCTTCGCGCTGCTGAACCGGACGGTCTCGGCCCTCAACGCGCTCGCCGCGGACCTGCTCTCGGACCGCCCGATCCAAGCCCTGCTGCCGCCGATGCCGACCCCGGTGGTCGAGGAGCCGGCCGCAACGGAGCCGGTCCGGCTGGCCGCGGTTCCCGACCGGATCAGTGCGCCGGAGCCGGCTGGCGATCCGTCGCCGGTCACCACCCCGGCGGTCCGGCCGGGTCGTCGGCAAAAGGCCCACACCCGGCCGATCCCGATCGGCGAGGACGACGAGCTGTTCGATCAGGACGCGCTGGACGAGCCGCTGCGCGGCCAGGCCGCCTCGACGTCGGCCGGCTTCGAACCGAGCTGGCACGAGCCACCGCTGCCGCTGGATCTCGGCCCGGACGGTGCTGTCGAGCCAACGCCGGATGCCGAGGCGGCCGAAGGCCGGGGCAAGCGCGGCCGGCGCGGCGACAAGCCCCGGATGCCGTCCTGGGACGACATCCTGCTCGGCGTCCGACACAAGTCGGACTAGACCCCAGCGGGCTTGACGTAGTCCACCAGGTACTGGCCCTCGGCGCTGGACTTGGTGCCTACCGTGGAATTGATGGTCGTCCGCACGACCGATGAGGTGCTGGCGAAGTGCGCCTCGGTCCCACTCTCGCCACCGAAGTCGCCGTTCTCCACGGTGATGGTGCCGTTTGAGTTGACGGCGGTCACCAGGCCGACATGATGGATATTGTTCGGGCTGGCCGAGGTCGCGTCGAACACCGCGGCGTCCCCGACCGCCGGGACCTTGCTCAGCGTGCCGTGCTTGCTGCCGTAGCTGTAGAAACTGGCCGCGAGCGCGTTGAGATCCGAGGTGTAGGAGACGCCTTCGTTGGCCCACACCCAGCGAGCGAAGTCCGCACACCAGTACTCGGGCTGGCCACCATTTCCGGTGCAGCTGGTCGCAAAGCCGTGGCCGCCGAGGCTGTTGGTCGAGCACGCCATCTTGGCATGGTTGGCGGTGGCCAGCGCGCCGATGCCGGCGGGGGTGCCCGCGCTCGCCGTGGTCGAATCGACGCCGAGCACGGTGGCGGCGGCCAGCCCTGCAAGTGCGAGTACGGCCGAACGGCTCGTGAAACTGGTTCTCATCTGATGTCCTCAACTCCGAGCTCGGGACGTTCCCGGCGAACGGAGCGTAGACCCTATTTCGGACGCGGGGAAGAGGCTAGCCAGCCGGCAGGTACCGGTGGGTGAAGGCGTTGGCGAACGTGCCGGTCGGGTCATAGCGCCGGACCAGGTTGGCGAACTCGGCCAGCCGGGGATGCAGCGCGGCGAGCGGCTCGGGCTCGATCAGAAACAGCTTGGCCCAGTGCGGCACCGCCTGAAAGTCGGCGAGCCGGCGTTCGAGCTCGGCAACCACCGGTTCGACCCGGGCCTGATCGAGAATCCAGGTGAAGTGCAAGGCCACTCGGTCCTGCTGGTAGCACGGGCTGATCCACAACTCGTCGGCCGCGACCGTCCGGATCTCGGCAATCTGCAGCACCGGTGCCAGCAGCTCGGCAAGGCCGCTGACCGCCTGGATAGCCGGCACCGCATGCTCGCGGGCGACGAAGTACTCGGACTGGATCTCGGCACCGCTGCTCGGCGTGAACTCCAATCGGAAATGGGGCAATCGCTGCTGCCAGGGTCCGCCGACGCCGAGCTGCTGGGTCGCGAAGGACGGGTCGCCGCCCACCGGATGCCTGGCCAGTGCGGCCGGCAGTGCGCCGAACAGGGCCTCGCCGGCCGGCCGTGGTTCGAGCGACTTCAGCCAGACCTGATCGATGCGATCGGCCTGCCAGCGGGTGAACATGCTGACGCTGTATGCCGATCCGGTGAGCTCGTCGAAGTTCTCGCAGAGCGTGCGGACCGGCAGATCGTCATAGACATACTGGTAGAGCTGGTAGCTCGGCAGCACGTCCAGAGTCAGTTCGATGACCACCCCGAGGCTGCCCAGGCCGACCACCGCCCCGGGAAAGTCCTTATCCGCACGGGACAATTCGATCAACGTCCCGTCGGCGGTAACCAGCGTCAGCCCGCTGACCGCCGCCGCCAGGATGCTGTTGCGATCACCGGAGCCATGGGTCCCGGTGGCGCAGGCACCGGCCACCGAGATGTGTGGCAGCGAGCCGAGGTTGGCCAGCGCGAGACCGTTCGCTTCGAGGAACCCGGTCAGTTCGCCGTACCGGATACCACCGCTGACCCGCACCGAACCGCGCTCGGCATCGATGTCGAGAACCTTCGGCAGGTCCTCGATCGACACCAGGACGCCGTCGGTGTCGGCGATCTCGTTGAACGAGTGCCCGGTGCCCAGCACCCGGACCCGATCGCTGCCAGCGACCAGCGAGCGCAACTCGGCGATCGTGGACGGCCGGTGCAGCTCGGTGGCGGTGAAGGTGACGTTGCCGGACCAGTTGGTGAGACGCGTCATCGTCTGAGTCTCACACTGTGCGGCCCGAAACCGCGAAATTTTGCCGGCGGGCCGCGGTTTCGGGCCGCACAATGCCTAGGTAGGTCAACCAGCGCCGGTCAGGTGCAGTCCTGACGCAGCGCCATCACCTCGGGATCGTCGGCGGCGGGGTTGTTGAAGGATCCACCGGTAGTGACCGAGCCCAGCAATTTCAGCACGTCGTCGGACAGCTTCTGCCAGCGTTGCGAATCGGCACCGTTGGCGCCGACCGCCGAGATCGTCATGGTGCTGACCGCCTGCGATGCCTGATCGAGCTTGACCGGCGTGTCACCCAGGTAGCCGATGAGTTGCTCGAACGCCGCGCAGGCCTGCTTCGCGTCGGCGGCCCCCTTCGCGACCTCGGACGGCCGGACGGACGGCGGCCCCGAGGTGCTACCGCTGGGGCTGGCCGGTGGCAGCACGGCGGGCGGGGTCTTGGCTGACGAGCAGCCGGCAGCCAGCGCCGAGACGATGAGCATGGCGACGAGCAGCCGGATAGTCCTCATGAGGAGATGATCGTCGCAGATCCCAGCTCCGCCCGTGCTAATCGGCAGCATTCACAAGCTCCGCCCGCAGCCCCCGGACCGAGGGCGACAGCAGGGCAGCACCGGTCGCCAGCAACGCCAGGCAACCGCAGCCGACTAGCGCGGGTCTAATCCCGACCAGCACCGCAACCGGTCCCGCGACGAGCAATCCCAGCGGCGCAAAGGCAATCGAGCCGAAGATGTCGTAGGCGCTCACCCGGGACAGCACGTCCTCGGCGATCTCCCGCTGCATGGTGCTCACCCACAACACGCCGAAGATGTCACTGGCCACGCCGCAGGCGAACATCGCCAGCCCGGTCAGCCACAGCGGCGCGCCCAACCCCAGGGCGAACATCGGGACGGCCATTACCGCGGTCATCAGCACCGCGACCAGGATCGGCCGGCGCACCCTGACCTTTCTCGCCAGGCCGGCTCCCGCGACGGTGCCCAGCGCCTGGGCTCCGATCAGCAGTGCCCAGGTCCGGGCGCCGCCGTAATCGCGTTCGGACAGCAGCGGGCCGAGCACGCCAACGGTCGCGCTGACCGCAGCTAGCAGGAACGCGAACTGGACCACCACCACCCACAACCACTGCCGGGAGACGAACTCCCGCCAGCCGTGCCGCAGCTGCGTCCAGGACGAATCACTCCTGATCCGGACCCGGGCCGGCAGCCGCATCGCCGAGATCAGTGCCGCGCTGAGCACGAAGGACACCGCATCGATTGCCAGCGCCCAGCCCGCCCCGGCCACCGCGACGACCAGGCCGGAGCTGGCAAGCCCGGAGACCAACGCCAGGTTCTGGCCCATCCGCAGCCAGGAATTTGCTGTCTGCAACTCGGTGACGTCGACGAACTCGGTCACGATGCCGGTGGCCGCCGGCAGGAACAGCGCGCTGCCGGTTCCGGCCAGCCCGGCCGCGATCAGCAGGCCGGCCAGCGGCGCCCGGCCGGACAGCACCAGCACCGCTAGCGCCGTGTAGGCCAGGCCGGCCAGCAGATCGGCGCCCACCATCACCCTCGCTCGGGGGAACCGGTCCGACAGCACCCCGGCGAACAGCACGAATACCAGTTGCGGCAGCGCCTGCGCGGCCAGCACCAGCGACAATCGGCCGGGGCTGGAATGCGGCAGCGCCAAGACGCCGAAGGCCAGCGCGATCCGGCCGAAGCCGTTACCCAGCACCGAGATCGTCCGAGCCGAGGCAAGCAGCAGGAACCGCCGATCAGCCAGCACACCACTACGAGCAGGCCGACCCATTGCCGAGACTCTAAAGGACCGCCAGCCGGCTCAGCGCGAGCGCAGCACCTCACGTACCAGGTTGCCCAGCTCGATGAGGCTTTCGGCCGGTCGCGGAAAGCCGACCTCGGCCGGGTGCGCACCGGCTTCGTCCACCCACCACAGCCGCAGGTATTGCCGGCTCAGCTGGCTGATCTGAGCCGCGATGATCTGCGAAACCGGCCGGCCGACGCACTGTGCCGCGAGCGCGCGTACCTGGTCCTGGTGATCGAGTGTGAGATGCCGGGCGATCCGGTGGCCGTTGGCCGCGATCGGATCCGGCTCGGCGGTGGCATAGCTGCTCAGCGAGATCTCGCGGCGCTGCTTCGATCCGCTCAGGTTCGAGCCGCTCAGGTTCGATCCGCTCAGCTTGGATCCGCTCAGGTTCGATCCGCTCAGGTTCGAGCCGCTCGGCTCGCCGCGTGGGCAGGACGCCAGCACTCGCTCGACGGTGAACGCGATCGACAGCTGGCCCGTACTGTTCGATTCCGGATCACCGGATTCCCCTACCAGTACAGGGGAAATCCGGCCGATCAGGGTGAGGCCGACGCCGTGCTGGTCAACCGGACGCAGCATCAACGCGGCATGGCACCGTTGCCGGGCAGCCTCGGCGACCGGGCTGCCGGCCGACGAACCCAGCAGCGCCTCACCGTCATCGTCGCGCACCGACACCGGGCACTCGCGATAGCGCGGTGCCAGGCCGTGCGCGATGACCAGGATCCCGTCGTCCGCAGCGGCCAGCGTGGTTCGGGCGCGGCGTGCCAGCTCATCCTCGTCGAAGAGCAGCCCGAGCGCCCCGACCGTGTCCCGTTCGCCGTCCATACCGCGCACCGCCATCCCGGTCATCGCGCCGGGCACGGAGCCAGGCGAGTTAGGTAACCCTAACTTAGCCTTGCCTAACTCGACAAGGGCTCGGGTCGGCCGCCGGCTACGCCCTGGACGAACACCGTGGAAAACAATTCGCCCGTTGTCGGTGCCCCGTCGTAGTGTGAGTCATCGTGGCGAACGGGGCGATCGAGACGACAGATTCACCGCCCGAGCCCCTCGAAGCTGCCACCGAGCAGCCCGTGCACGGCTCGATCAAAGACCTGCTCCGGCTCTGGCCGTGGCTGCGGCCCTACCGCGGCTATCTGATCTTCATGCTGGTGGTCGCCACCCTCGCCATGGTGGTCCAGTCGCTGCTTCCGATCATCACCGCTGCCCTGATCGACGGCCCGATCGCCCGGCACGAGACCTCCGGAATGTTGCCGTTGATCGGCCTGGCGCTGCTGTTCGGGGTGCTCGAAGCCGTCCTGTTCGGTATCCGCCGACGCGCGATGACCACCTCGGCGCTGGCCATCGAAACCGACCTGCGTCGCGACTTCTACCAGCATCTGCAACGACTTCCGGTCAGCTTTCACGATCGCTGGCCATCGGGACAGCTGCTCTCGCGGGTGACCAGCGACCTGAGCACGCTGCGCCGCTTCGTCGGTTTCATGGCCGTCTTCTTCGTCGCCAACCTGGCCGCGATCCTGGTCGTGCTGGTCCTGCTGATCCGCCTACAGCCCATGCTCGGCATCGGGGTGTGCATCGTGATGCTGCCGCTGGCCTTCGCCACCAGGCACTTCGAGCGCACCTACAACTCCCAGGCCCGTCGAGCCCAGGACCTGACCGGCGACCTGGCCACCGACGTCGAGGAATCGGTGCTCGGCATCCGGGTGGTGAAGGCCTTCGGCCGGCGCCGCCAGCTGCTGTCCACCTTCGGCTCGCATGCCCAGCAACTGCGCGAAGCTGAGCTGACCAAGAACCGGACGCTGGCCAACCTCTGGACGGTGATCGGCACCTACCCACAACTGGTGCTGGCGGCAGTGAGCTGCCTCGGGGTGGTCGCGGTCGCGCACGGCTCGCTGAGCAAGGGTGATCTGGTTGCCTTCATCACCCTGCAGCTCCGGCTGAACTGGCCGCTGATGGCAATGGGCTGGCTGATCGCCGGCACCGAAGAGACGGTGGCCGCAACCGCCCGGCTGTTCGAGGTCATGGACGCCACCAACGACATCACCGATCCCCAGCAACCCCGCCAGCTGCCCGAACTCGAGCGGGCCGGCGGTCAGTCACCGGCCAGGCTGCAGTTCGATGACGTGTCCTTCCGGTTCCCCGGCTCGGACGAGGACACCCTGCACCACCTGGACCTGGACATCGAACCCGGCGAGACGATGGCGCTGGTCGGTGCCACCGGTTCGGGCAAGACGATCCTGACCGCGCTGGTCGCCCGGCTACACGACGTGACCGGCGGCGCCGTGCGGATCGACGGCATCGCGGTGAACGAACTCGGCCTGACCGAACTGCGCCGGACGGTCAGCGTCGCCTTCGAAGAGCCGACCCTGTTCTCGGCCAGCGTCCGCGAGAACATCACCCTCGGCCGGCCCGAGGCGACCGAGCACGAACTGCACGAGGCCATCGAGGTGGCCCAGGCCGGCTTCGTCCACGACCTGCCGCACGGCCTGGAAACCCGGGTCGGCGAGCAGGGCCTGTCGCTGTCCGGCGGTCAGCGGCAACGGCTGGCATTGGCCCGGGCGGTCCTCGGCCGGCCCCGGGTCCTGGTGCTCGACGATCCGCTGTCGGCATTGGACGTGCATACCGAGACCCAGGTCGAGCAGGCACTGCGCCGGGTGCTGGGCGAGACCACCGCCCTGGTAGTCGCGCACCGGGCTTCGACGGTGTTACTGGCCGACCGGGTGGCGCTGCTCGACGGTCGCCGGATCACCGCGGTCGGCACTCACAGCCACCTGCTCGCGACCAACGAGGTCTATCGCAATCTGCTGTCCCAAAAGGTAGAGGAGGCTCGGGTATGACCTCGGAGCTGTCCTTCGACCCCAATGACGAGCAGAACATCGAGGGCGTCCACGTCTCGGAATGGCGTGGCAGGTTCGACAAACCTGAGACCGAGGACGAGGTACCGACCGGCCGGCCCCGGCTGCGGACCGAGGCTCGGCACCTGCTCGGTGACCTGATCAAGCCCTACCGCAAGCAGATCGCAATCGTGTTCGCGCTGGTTGTCGGGCAGGTGCTGGCCACCATGGCCGCTCCGCTGCTGATCGGGCTGCTCATCGACCACGCACTGCCGGACGCGCTTGCAGGTCACTACCGCACGCTGGTTCAGCTGACCGCCGCGTTGGCCGTGGCGGCGGTGACCTCGGGCATCCTGCAGTGGATCTTCCTGCGCCGGACCGGCACCATCGGGCAGGCGATCCTGTTCGACCTGCGTCGCCGGGTCTTCGACCACACCCAGCGGCTGTCGGTGTCCTGGCACGAGCGGTTCACCTCCGGCCGAGTGATCAGCCGCCTCACCTCCGACGTCGACACCCTGCGGGAACTGCTGGATTCCAGCCTGGACGGCCTGGTGCTGGCGGTCTTGAACATCGTGGTCATCTCGGTGCTGATGCTGGTGCTCGATCCGTGGCTGGCGCTGATCGCGTTGAGCGCGATCCTGCCGCTCTGGCTGTTGTTCCGATGGTTCTCCTCGCGCTCGACGGTGGCCTTCCGACGGACTCGCGAGACCGTCGCGCTGATGATCGTGCAGTTCGTCGAGACCTTCAACGGCATCCGGGCGGTGCATGCCTTCCGGCGCGAGCCGCGCAACGACGCGATCTTCGAGCGGTTGAACGCCGACTACCGCGACGCCAACCGCGAGGTGTTCAAGCTGCACTCGGTCTTCATCCCCGGGGTGACCCTGGTCGGCAACGTGGCCACCGTGGCGGTGCTGTTCGTCGGCGGGGTCCGGGTCGCCGAAGGAGGGCTCGCGCTTGGCGTACTGACGGCGTTCCTGCTGTACCTGCGGGAGTTCTACGGACCGATGGAAGACGTGGCGATGTTCTTCAACTCGCTGCAGTCGGCCACCGCGGCGCTGGAGAAACTCGCCCTGGTGCTGGCCGAGCAGCCCTCGGTTCCCGAACCCGACCAGCCGGCCGAGCTGGCCACCCCGACGCCGGGTCAGGTGAGCTTCTCCGGGGTGGAGTTCAGCTACGAGCCGACTGCCGAGCAGCCGCGGGTGGTGCTGCACGAGCTGGACCTGGTCATCGCCAGCGGCCAGACCGTGGCGCTGGTCGGGGCGACCGGGGCCGGCAAGACCACCATCGCCAAGCTGATCAGCCGGTTCTACGATCCGACCCGGGGCGAGGTCCGGCTGGACGGAACTCCCCTGCCGCACCTGGCAGATCGCGATCTGCGGACCGCGGTGGTGATGATCACCCAGGACGGTTTCCTGTTCTCGGGCTCGGTGGCCGACAACATCGCCTTCGGACGGCCCGGTGCGACTCGGGCCGAGGTAGAAGGTGCCGCGCGGGCGGTCGGTGCGGACGAGTTCATCCAGCGACTGCCGGCCGGTTACGACACCGACGTCCGAAAGCGCGGTGGCCGGCTGTCGGCGGGCCAACGACAACTGGTCGCCTTTGCCAGGGCATTCCTCGCCGACCCGGCCGTGCTGATCCTGGACGAGGCAACCTCGAGCCTGGACATCCCGACCGAGCGGGCGGTGCAGCGGGCGCTGCGGACCGTACTGAGTGGCCGTACCGCCCTGATCATCGCGCACCGGCTGTCCACCGTCGAGATCGCCGACCGGGTGCTGGTACTCGAAGACGGCCGAGTGGTCGAGGACGGCAGCCCCGAGATCCTTACCGCCGAGACCGAGGGCCGCTTCGCCGCCCTGCACGCGGCCTGGCGGGAATCGCTGGTATAGCAAAGCTCCCGTCGTTACGACGGGAGCTTTGCCCTTGGCTAGGCGGCCTTTGCCCTTGACTAAGCTGCCTTTGCCTAGGCTGCCTGTTGGGCACCGACCGCTACCGGCTCCAGCGCCAGTTCCAACACCTCGCGGACGTCGCTGACCGGGTGGATGGTCAGCGCCTGGCGCACCTCGTCCGGCACATCGTCCAGATCCGGTTCGTTACGGCTGGGGATCATCACAGTGGTGATGCCGGCCCGGTGCGCGGCGAGCAGCTTCTGCTTCAACCCACCGATCGGCAGCACCCGGCCGGTCAGCGATACCTCGCCGGTCATCGCGACGTCCGAACGAACCAGCCGGCCGGACAGTAGCGAGGCCAGCGCGGTGGTCAGCGTGATCCCGGCACTCGGCCCGTCCTTGGGCACCGCCCCGGCCGGGAAGTGGATGTGCACGCCGCGCTCGGCCAGCCGCGACACCGGCAGCTCCAGCTCCGGGCCGTGCGAGCGCAGGTACGATAGCGCGATCTGCGCCGATTCCTTCATCACCTCACCGAGCTGGCCGGTGAGCCGCAGCTCGGTCGAGCCGGTGCCGGGATCGGCCAGGGACGCCTCGACGAACAGCACGTCACCGCCGGCACCGGTCACCGCCAACCCGGTCGCCACGCCGGGCACCGCCGTCCGCGAGGCTGTTTCTGAGGTGTGCCGGGGCCGGCCGAGGTAGGCCCTGAGGTCTGCCACCTCGACCGTCACGGACTCCTCCGTACCGGCCAACGCCGCGTTCGCGGTGACCTTGCGCAGGATCCGCGCTATCAACCGTTCGAGTTCCCGGACACCTGCCTCGCGGCTGTACTCGGCCGCCAGCTGGCGTAGCGCATCCTCGCCGATCGTGACCTCGGCTGGCGTCAAGCCGGCTCGTTCCAGCTGCCGGGGCAGCAGGTGATCGCGGGCGATGGTCAGCTTCTCGTCCTCGGTGTAGCCATCCAGCTGTACCAGTTCCATCCGGTCCAGCAACGGCCCCGGGATCGAGTCGAGCACGTTGGCGGTGGCCAGGAACAGCACGTCGGACAGGTCCAGTTCGACCTCGAGGTAGTGGTCGCGGAAGGTGTGGTTCTGCGCCGGGTCCAGCACTTCGAGCAGCGCCGCCGTCGGGTCACCGCGGTAGTCCGAGCCGAGCTTGTCGACCTCGTCCAGCAGCACCACCGGGTTCATCGAACCCGACTCCTTGATCGCTCGCACGATGCGACCGGGCAGCGCGCCGACATAGGTACGCCGGTGGCCGCGGATCTCGGCCTCGTCCCGGACGCCACCGAGCGCGACCCGAACGAAGTTGCGGCCCATCGCGCGGGCGACGGATTCGCCCAGCGAGGTCTTGCCCACTCCGGGCGGCCCGACCAGGGCCAGCACGGCTCCGCTGCGCCGGCCACCGATCACGCCGAGGCCGCGGTCGGCCCGCCGGCGACGTACCGCCAGGTATTCGATGATCCGCTGTTTGACGTCGTCCAGGCCGGCGTGGTCGGCGTCCAGGATGGCCCGTGCCTCGCTGATCTCGTAGGAGTCCTCGGTCCGGTTGTTCCAGGGCAGGTCGAGCACGGTGTCCAGCCAGGTCCGGATCCAGCCGACCTCGGGCGACTGGTCAGAGGTCCGCTCCAGCTTGTCGACCTCGGCCAGCGCGGCCTCGCGCACCTTGTCCGGCAACTCGGCGGCCTCGACCCGCGCCCGGTAGTCCTGCTCCTCGGACGCCGCCGTGCCATTGAGTTCGGCCAGTTCCTTACGGACGGCGGTCAACTGCTGGCGCAGCAGGAACTCCCGCTGCTGCTTGTCCATACCCTCTTGGACGTCCTTGCGGATGGTCTCGGCGACGTCCAACTCAGCCAGGTGCTCGCGGCTCCAGGCCACCAGCTTGCGCAGCCGCAGCGCGACGTCGGCGGTTTCCAGCAGCCAGCTCTTCTGCTCGTTGGTCAGGTATCCCGCATAGCCGGCGAGATCGGCCAGCGCGGCTGGTTCGGAGATGCTCTGCACCGAGTCGATAAATTGGAACGCACCGCGCTGCTGCAGGATCGTGGTGGCGATCGACTTGTATTCCTTGGCCAATTCGCGCACCTCGGCGGCCGGCTCGCTGGTCTCGACCAGCACCGTCGCTGCCACCCAGAGGGCGGCACCCGGGCCGGTGGTGCCGGTGCCGATCCGTACCCGGGCGGTGCCGCGTACCACCGCTGCGTGCTCGCCGCCGCGCAACCGGCCGACCTGCTCGATCACGCCGAGCGTGCCAAAGCCGGCGTACTTGCCGTCCAGTCGGGGCACCAGCAGCACCTGCGGCTGGTCATCCGGGGCCGCCGAAGCCTGGGCGGCCTCGACCGCGGCGCGGGTCTCTGCGTCGGTCATCGGCACCGGAACCACCATTCCGGGCAGCACCACCACGTCATCCAGCGGCAACATCGGCAGTGAAAGTGTGTCAGCCATCGTCATCCCTCACGAGTCCAGAAAGTTGAGTCACTAGCACTCAACCTCGTGCCGCGAGGTTTTGTTTCGGGCTGGAGTTCGCTCTCAGCGAGATCCACCGTGCGTCGACGCAGAGCCGGCCAGGCGGGTCACATAGGTGCGTGCCTGCCAGAGGCGCTATGCCCGCTCGCCGACCTTGTCGACAACAGTCACCTGTTCGGGGCCGTCGAGACCGCCGCCCTTCTCACCCTTGAGCCCGGTGGTTTGGAAGCCGAGGTAGGCGTGGGTCGTGCCGTCGAAGAGCAGCACGGCGGCATCTTGGCCACCCGTCATGCCGTCCGGGTCGCTCCAGGTCACGCCGATGACATTCGATCCGAACGCTTTCTCGCTGACTACGCGGAGGCCGTCGAGGTGCGTGGCGGTCTGGAACAACGCCGCGAGGCTTGCGGGACGCATGAAGTGGGTGGAGAGCATCCCCTGGATGCCTGAGCCGATCCCGTTGATACCAGCCAGGCCGTACTTCGCTTGCAAGTATCCGGCCATTGTCTCGGGCGTGGTGGGCGCGTCGGCCAGGAAGGCCGGATCGGGAGTGCAGGGCTGAGGTCGCAGACCGTCGTAGTTCCCGCCGATCAACACGACACCGTTACGGCAGCCGGGTACCGGCATGGCCGCGGCGCCGGTGGGAAGGATCTCGCCGTCGTGAGTGCCATCGACCGAGGCCCAGGACTCCAGCCCGTCCCGCTTGACGTAGTAGAACTGATCCGCCCGAGGCACCACATCTGGCAAGGTCTTTGCGTAGGCGCTCGCCGCGGTCAACATCATGATCGGGTCGGCCTGTGCGATCCCGCCGGAGTGCCCGCCGCCCGGAAGCACGATCACGACCACGGTTGCCGCGACCGCGGCGAGCGCGCCGCCGAGGAGGATCCGTCGGCTGCGTACGCGGCGGGGCCGCGCCGAGCGGCCGGTCTGGCCAACGACGGGGCGGCCCGCGTCCTCGGCCAGCTCGTCGAGCCAGCGCACGAGTCGGTCGGTCGGTTGAGCCGTGTCGGCCAATTCGTTGAACTTCGTTCGGACGGCATCCTCAGTTCGGGTCACCGCACACCTCCCGGTGTGGTCGCAGGGGCATCAAGGTGGATACGGAGCCGGACCAGGCCCCGTGAGATGAAGGACCGGACGCTGGACTCGCTACAGGCCATCGCGGCAGCGATATCGGCATCGGAGAGGCCATCGAGGTATCGCAGCGCCATCGCAATCCGCTGGCGAGGCGGCAGATCGGCCAGCCCACGGTCGAGCAGGTCACGATCGGCGATGCGGTCTGCGTGATCAAGAACCGCCTGCTCAGGAATCACTGCGGTCGGCACCAGACGCGACCACTTTCGCCGCCACGAGACGTACTGATTGACCAGCATCCGCCGGACGTAGGCGTCTAGGTGCTCCACCTCCCCCAGCCGGGGCCAATGGGCATGCAGCTTGACCAGGACCTCTTGCACGAGGTCCTCCCCGAGGAAGGAGTCGCCGGTGATCGCGGTCGCCGTTCGTAACAGCGCGGGTAGCCGCGATCGAGCGTAGGTATCGAACGTCATCACAGAGTCCTCCGGCCGCGGTCGGTCAACACCTCTACTACGCCGCAAGCCGTGCGATCCGCTGCGCTCCCCACGAAAGGGTTTGGCCAAAATTCAGGACGAACGCAGGGCCGAGCTTCGGCTACCGTGCTTGTCGCCGAAGGGGCGCGTCGAAGATGGCTCAATCAGGGCCTTGTGGCCTTGTGACCTACTGGCCCATGTTGTTCTGGTTGACGGTCATCGCGATACCGAACCTCATCGCGTTCGCCTGCTCGTCGCTGAGCCCCGGCCGGTCGTAGTCGACACTGGCCTCGGTGCGGCGGGCCCAGATGAACAGGGCGCTAAACGCACTGACGGCGAGGACTGCCGCGATGGTCAACAACACTGTCTCGAACATGGCTGCCTCCAAGTGGTGGCACGACGATACGCCCGATGTAACCCCACTGGGGGGTGTGTGACCTAACAGTCATAGAGTTGTGCCATGGCCACCGCCCCGGCGGTAGCGACATTGAGCGAATCCACCCCGTCCGCCATCGGGATCCGTACCCACTCGTGCGCCGCGGCCAGCGCAGCCTCCGACAGGCCCGGCCCCTCGGCGCCGAGCAGTACCGCCCAGCGCGCGGGCGGGCGGACCTCGCGCAGCGCCATCGCGGCCGGTCGCGGAGTGAGCGCCAGCAGTCGGACGCCGGCGTCCCGCAGCAGGTCCAGCGAGGCCGGCCACGGTTCGGGCAGCGTCGCGAACCCGATGCCGAACACGTGGCCCATCGACACCCGGACGCTGCGCCGGTACAGCGGGTCGGCGCAGCGCGGGTCGAGCAGCACCCCGTCCACCCCGAAGGCCGCGCAGTTGCGAAAGATCGCGCCGAGGTTCTCGAAGTCGTTGATCGATTCCAGCACCACGAACCGTCGCCCGGCCGCTATCAGCTGCTCGGGCGGCACCGGCTGCGGCCGGTCGGCGGCCGCCAGCACGCCCCGGGTCACCCGAAAGCCGACCACCTCCGACAGCGTCCACTTGTCGAGCAGGTACACCGGGCAGTCCAGCCGTCGGAGTACCGGTTCGAGCACCGCCAGCTTGCTCGCGACACCGACGATTGCCCTGATCCGATAAGCCGATCGGGCCAGCCGCTCGACCACATTGACGCCCTCGGCGATCACGATGCCGCGCCGGTCGGGCCGGACGTCGGCGTCCATCAAATCCCGGAAATCAGCCAACCGGTCGTCGGCCGCATCATCGATCGCGACCAGTTCGCTCACGCTCGCGCGGGCTCGAACCGGCCACGCAACTCCGCCAGGCCGACCCGATGGCTGCGGGCCAGATAACCCGCCAGCAGCAGCGTCACGACCAGGCAGATGATGCCGCCGCCGACCATCCCCCAGCGTGGCCCGAACACCTCGGCCACCCAGCCGACGATCGGTGCGCCGACCGGAGTTCCACCCATGAAGCACAGGATATAGAGACCCATCACCCGTCCGCGCATGGTGGGCTCAACACCCAGCTGCACGGTCGCGTTGGCCGACTGCGCCAGCGTGATCATGCACAGCCCGGCCGGGATCAGGGCGAGCGCGGTCAGCTCGAAACTCGGCATCACCCCGGCCAGCACCTCGGTGATGCTGAAGGCCACCGCCGCGCCCACCAGGAACAATCGGGTCGGCCGGCGGCGACGGAAGGTCGCTGCCAGCGCGCCGATGGTGGCGCCGACCGCCAGCGCGGTCGACAGCAGCCCGAACGAACCGGCCCCACGGTGGAATACCTGTTTGGCGACCAGGGCAATCGTGATCTGGTAGTTGAACCCGAAGGTTCCGATCACGAACATCAGCAGCATCGGCAGCATCAGGTCGGATCGGCTGCGGACGTAGCGGATCGCATCGCGATACTGCCCGGGTTGGCGATCCACCGGCTTGGACGGGTACAGCTCGGCACTGCGCATCAGCAGCAGCCCGGCAAGCACCGCGATGGTCGAAACGGCGTTGCCGAGAAAGGCCCAACCCGTCCCGAAGGCGGTGATCACCACACCGGCGATGGCCGGTCCGATGATCCTGGCCAGGTTGAAGGTGGTGGCGTTGAGCGCTACCGCATTGGGCAGATCCTCACCACCGACCATCTCAACCACGAAGGACTGCCGGATCGGCGTGTCGATCGCCGAGATGATGCCGAGTACCGCTGCCAGCGCCAGCACGTGCCAGAGCTGCACCGCGCCGGTGACATCGAGCAGGCCCAGCAGCAACGCGGCAAGCCCCATCCCGGTCTGGGTGAACAGCAACAGCTTGCGCTTGTCGCCGCGATCGGCCAGCGCGCCGCCGTAGAGCGACAGCAGCAGGGACGGCGCGAACTGCAGGGCGGTGACGATGCCGAGCGCGGTGCCGGAGTTGGTGAGTTGGAGCACCAGCCAGTCCTGCGCCACCCGCTGCGCCCAGGTGCCGGTCAGCGAGATCAGCTGGCCGGAAGCGTAGAACCGGTAGTTGCGAACCTTCAACGATTGCAACGGATTCACCCTGGTACCCGAACGTCCGGGACCGCGGCGCCCCGATAGCCGGCGATTCGAGGGTGGTACGCCAACATCGGCTAGTGGCTCTTCGGCCTCAGCGATGGGCGTAACTGTCACTCAGATCCCAACCTATCCAATACATCGACGGCATCACGGAGAATCTTCAACTCTGCGGGCGAAAAGTCCACCAGGCGCTGCGCCAGCCACTCGTCGCGCGCCCGGGTTTCGGCGGCCAGCAGTTCCCGGCCGGCCTGGGTGATCGAGATGACCGACTGGCGGCGGTCCTCGGGATGCGCAGCCCGTTCCACCCACTCCGACGCCTCCAGCGAGGCCAGGATCTTGGTCATCGACGGCGGCTGAACCCGTTCGATGGCGGCAATCTCACCGGCGCTCATCGGCCCGCACTTGCCCACCGTGGCCAGCGCCGAGAGCTGCGACAGGGTCGCTGAGGTGTTGACCCGCTGCGAGCGGAGCCGCCGGGCAGCGCGCAGCAGCGACAGCCGCAGCACGGAGGCCAGTTCGGCGGTCATCAGAGGGGTGGACACATCATTAGCTTAGCTAACAATCTCGCCCCACGCCAGTTTCGGCCGCCCTCGCTGCCCTGCATTGTGCGGCCCGAAACCGCGGCTCGCGGCGAGATTTCCGCGGTTCCGGGCCGCACAATGCGGGCAGGAAGGGTCAGCTGATGTGGAACAGGGTTTTCAGCGGTTCGATGGCGAAGTAGACGGCAAAGAAAGCCGATACCGCCCACATCAGCGGGTGCACCGTCCGGGCCTTGCCGACCGCGGTCTGCAGCACCACGTAGCTGATGAAGCCGGCCCCGACCCCGTTGGTGATGGAGTAGGTGAAGGGCATCAGCGCGATCGTCAGGAACGCCGGCAACGCGATCTCGAGCTCGTGGAAATCGATGTTGCGGACCTGGCGCATCATCAGCACGCCCACCACCACCAGCGCTGGCGCGGCCGCCTCGGACGGTACGAACTGGGCCAGCGGCGACAGGAACACCGTGACCAGGAACAGCAGGCCGGTCACCACCGAGGCAAGCCCGGTCCGGGCGCCGTCCCCGATTCCGGACGCCGACTCGACGTAGGTGGTCGCCGAGGACGCCCCGGCCGCACCACCTGCCACCGCCGCGAGCCCGTCGATCAGCAACACCTGCTGGATGCCGGGCAACTGGCCGTCGGCGTCGAGCAGGTCCGCCTCCTGGGCCAGGCCGATGGTGGTGCCCATCACGTCGAAGAAGTCGCTGAGCACCAGCGAGAAGACGATCACGATGCCCGAGACGATGCCGACCGCGGAGAAGCCGCCGCCGAGCGAGAAGTGACCGATCAGCTTGAAGTCCGGAGCGCCGAAGGATTTGCCTTTGAAGGACGGGACGTTCAGTGCCCAGCCCTCGGGGTTGACCAGCTTGCCGGACGCGTCGGTCTGCGGTCCGATCTTGCCAACCGCCTCGATGATCACCGCCAGCACGGTGGAAACCAGGATGCCGATCAGGATCGCGCCCTTGACCTTGCGGGCCATCAGCACCGCGATCAGCAGCACCCCGACCACGAACACCAGGGTCGGCCAGCCGTTCAGGTGACCGCCCACTCCGATGTCGACCGGGGTGCCGGCGCCGGGCCGCACGAAGCCGGCGTCCACCAGCCCGATCAGCGCGATGAACAGCCCGATACCGACCGCGATCGCGCTCTTGAGCTGGGCCGGGATGGCCCGGAACACCGCCACCCGGAATCCGGTCAGCACCAGCGCGGTGATCACCAGGCCCTCGATCACCACCATGCCCATCGCGGCCGGCCAGGACATCTTGGTCGCCACCTGGAAGGCCACGAAGGCGTTCAGCCCCAGCCCGGTGGCCAGCCCGAACGGGTAGCGGCCGATGACACCCATCGCGATGGTGAGCACGCAGGCCACCAGCGCGGTGGCGGCGGCAACCGCGGCCAGTGCAGGCGCCTGGCCGCCGCCGAGGAACTTACCGTCGGCGTCCTTGACGGTGCCGATGATCAGCGGGTTGAGCACCACGATGTAGACCATGGTCACGAAGGTGACCAGCCCGCCCCGAATCTCGCGGACCGTGCTGGAACCGCGTTCGGTGATCGAGAAGAACCGGTCGAGTCCGGTGGTGGTACGGGTGGTGTCGGTTGCCATGCTGCTCCAGTGATCGGGTCCGGGGACGGACGTCGCGAGCCTGTCGAGGGCGTAGCCTGCCGAACTGTGAGCGACAGTTCAAGATTGGGCCGGGATGGTCACACCGCGGCCGAACCGGATCCCGGCGTCCAGATGCTGAGCGTGAACGCCCGCAAGGTGGTTTTCATCGGGACCGCGCTGTTTCTGGCCGCCTTCGTGGTGCTGCTGCCGTTCTGGAACTGGCTCGGCGAGCACCAGCACCGGGTCTGGCTGTGGACCGCGCTAGCCGGCGGCGTGCTCGGCCTGCTCGCGCTACCGCTGGTTCGCAAGCACACCGGCGAAGGCCGGCTTGGCTGAGCTGGCCGTCCGGCGGCTGGCCACGAACCTGTCCATCGGCTCGCTGCTGCGCGCGCTGGCCGGCTACCCGGCGGTGGATGCCTCGACGCTGGTCTGCCTGGCCGGCCGCTGGGCGGACGGCTCAGTGGTGATCGGCTGGAACCCGGTGCGGGTCGTCACCGAGCAGGCGCTGGACGCCCTCGCCGACCCGACCCCGCAGGCCGGCGGCGATGCAGCCGCCGGCGGAAAAGCCGCCGCCCGAAAAGCTGGCGGCGATACAGGAGCTTTCGGCGGCGGCTGGATCGGCTGGTTGGATTCCACCGGCACCGGCTGGTTCGGCTACTTCGACCGGGTGCTGCGCCGGGACGGTCAGACCGGCTGGTGGCTGGAATCGATCGGCGGCCCGGACCCACAGCTGGCAGAACTGGCCGGCATTATCGAGGCATTCGCCGACAGCGAGGCCGACCCGGTGGCGATCGGCACGCCGCGAGGCACCGGACGGGACCAGCATCTGGCCGCCGTCGAGCACGCCATCTCGGCGATCCGGGCGGGCGAGCTGTACCAGGTCAACATCTGCGCGCGATTCAGCGCGACGCTGGCCGGCTCGGCCATCGACCTGTTCGAGGCCGGCGTGCGCGAGCTTCGGCCGGACTATGCGGCCCTGCTGCTGACGCCGGGACGGACGGTGCTCAGCCTGTCCCCGGAACTGTTCCTGGCCCGCCGCGGCGATCGGCTGCGCAGCGCCCCGATCAAGGGCACCCGGCGGCGCACCGTGCCAGCCGACCGGTTGGACGATCCGGCCGCGACCGAGTTGCTGCACTCGGACAAGGACCGTGCCGAGAACATCATGATCGTCGACCTGATGCGCAACGACCTGTCCCGGGTCTGCCAGCCCGGCAGCGTCCGGGCCGCGGAGCTGCTCACCATCCGCCCGGCGCCCGGGGTCTGGCATCTGGTGTCCGAGGTACGGGGCGAGCTGCGCCCGGACGCCCGGGACGCCGAACTGCTGCGGGCGGCCTTCCCACCCGGCTCGGTGACCGGCGCGCCGAAGCTACGCGCGCTCGAGCTGATCGATGAACTCGAAGCCGTCCCGCGCGGGCTGTTCACCGGCGCCATCGGTTACGTCAGCCCGGCCAGCGATCGCAGCGAATTCAACGTGGCGATAAGGACATTCGAGATCACCGGACCTGAGTTGCAGCTCGGCGTCGGCGGCGGGATCACCGCCGATTCGGTGCCGATGGCCGAGTGGCAGGAGTGCCTGATCAAGGCGGCCCCACTGCTCGCGCTCGGCGGCACCGAGGTGCCGGACGGCGACCAGCGTGGCTGGCCGCCCCAGGTCGACGTCCGGGCCGGGCTGTTCGAGACCATGCTGGCGGTCGACGGAAGGCTGGTCGGGCTGGCCGATCATCTCGGCCGGCTCGGCTCGTCCTGCCTGGAGGTTTTCGGCCTGCGGCTGCCCGACGAACTAGCCGGCCAGGTGCAGGCGGCGGTGGCCGATCACCGTGGGCGGCAGCGGGTCCGGCTGACCATCCGACCGGACCGGGCACCGCTGATCGAAGTTGACCCGGTCGCTGCCGCACCCCGGACGGTATCGCTCCACCGCTGTCCGGCACGCACCGGCAGTTGGCGGCACAAGTGGGCCGACCGGAGCTGGCTGGCCGGCCTGGAAACCGCCGAGGCGCTACCGCTGTTCGGCGTCGTCGGCACCGATTGCGTCGGCGAAACCAGTCGCGGCAACCTCGCCGTCATCGCCCGGCCCGGCGTCCTGCGAACCCCGGTGCTCAGCGACGACGTCCTGCCCGGCATCACTCGACGCCGGCTGCTCGATGCCGCCCTCGACCACGGCTGGCGAGTCGAGCTGGGCGAACTCGGCGTCCCCGACCTGCGCACCGCCCGACTGGTAGTCAGCTTGTCCAGCATCAGTGGCGTGCTGGGCGTCGAGCGGCTCGACGGCGAACGGCTCGGCGTCGATGACCAGTTGCGTGCCGAACTCGCCGGTTGGCTCGACTGAGCTCGTTCCGGCCTTGCGCGAGAAAGGCTCGACATCGCGCGGGATGAGGTCGATCAGCTCGTCCTCGTAGATCTCGCCGAGCTCTTCCAACACTGGCTCGGCGATCGTCTCCGAATGCGCACCACAACCGAATTCCACCGAGACGACCCGGCCGTCGGCGTTCGCGATCTCGTTGGCACAGACGCCGAAACCGGCCCGCAGCGAACCGGCCAGCGCGACGAAGAATCCGCAGGTGCCGCAGTGTGCCGGGGCCTGCTTGGCCATCGGGGTGTCTGGGCCCTGCTCGCCGGTGTACCAGCGCTCGGCGGCCTCGATCCGGCCCACCTCCGACAGCACCCGGACTCGGCCGAGACCGAGTTCGAAGGCGACCTCCTCGACCTGCGGATCGTCGGACAGCAGGTAGCCGGGCACCAGCCGGGGATCGTCCGGCGCGGTTGGCAACAGGTCGCCGGGGCTGAGGTCACCCGGCTGCAGCCGCTCGCTCCACGGCACCCACTCCGGCGCCAGCAGGGCACCCTCGCCGGGCAGCAGGACCACCTCGGCGATGGTCGGTGGGCAGTCCGGCGCGCGCACCACGGTGACCGCCCAGTACCAGCCGAGGTAGCCGGGCCGAGAGGCGGCAAAGGCGTGGGTGGCGGCCAGTTCGTCCTCCGCGCGGATGCTGAGGTGGACGCCGACCTCGCCGCCGGCCATCTCGACCGCCGCGGCACGGGCCTGATCCACCGCCGCGGCCAGGACGGGGTCGACGGTCTGCGGTTCGGTGGGTGCGCTCACGCCTGCCATTGTGGCACCCGAGGCGCCCGGCGCTGGCCGTCCCTGGTCACGATAGCCACAATGCGGATTTTCCGGCGAAGTCTCGACGCTGTCAGTGCCATTCAGTATGGTCGCGGCCTATGAGCACTCTCACCCGATTTCGGGCAGTATTCGGCACGCGCACCGGCGCGATCGTGGCGGTCGGCGTGGTGGCCGCGACCCTGAGCATCGGGCTGAGCCTGCCGGCCAGCGCCAGCCCAGCCACCGCCCGGCCCGGCGGCAGTGTCAGTGGCGGGGCAAGCCAGCCGATCTATGACTACACCAAGGCGATCCACCAGTCCGTCCGGGTGAACACCACGATGGACACCGACGGCGACGGCAAGCCCGACACCGTCGCGGTGGACATCATCCGGCCCAGCGAAACCGTCGCGGCCGGCATCAAGGTGCCGGTGATCATGGACGCCTCGCCGTACTTCACCTGCTGCGGCCGCGGCAACGAGAGCCAGCTCAAGACCTATGACTCGCACGGCGTCATCGCGCAGATGCCGCTGTACTACGACAACTACTTCGTGCCGCGTGGCTATGCCGAGGTCGGCGTGGACATCCTCGGAACCGGCAAGTCGACCGGTTGTGGCGACCTGGGCGGCAAGAACGAGATCGCCTCGATCACCGCGGTGATCGACTGGCTCAACGGTCGCAACACCGCCAAGAACGTCGACGGGACGACCGCGGTTGCTGACTGGACCACCGGCGCGGTCGGCATGATCGGCAAGTCCTATGACGGCACCCTCGCCAATGGCGTGGCCGCCACCGGGATCGCCGGGCTCAAGACCATCGTGCCGATCTCGGCCATCGACTCCTGGTATGACTACACCCGCTCCGGCGGGGTGGTCTACAGCGACAACTACCCCAGCTACCTGACCGGTTACGTCGGCCGGACCGACGGGGTGTGCGATGCCTACCGCAACTCCCTGGACACCGCCGCCGACGACGCCACCGGCAACTACAACGCCTTCTGGGCCGATCGCGATTACCTCAAGGACGTCAACTTGGTGAAGGCCAGCGTCTTCGAATCGCACGGCGTCAACGACACCAACGTCGAGACCAAGCACATGGCCTCCTGGTGGGCCGGGCTGAGCGCCAACAACGTGCCCCGCAAACTCTGGCTGAGCCAGGAAGGGCATGTCGACCCCTTCGACTACAACCGGGCGGCCTTCGTCGATGAGCTGCACGAATGGTTCGACTACTGGTTGCTGGGCGTGCCGAACGGGGTGATGAGCGAGCCGCAGGTCACCGTCGAGCACTCACCCAACGTCTTCGGCACCGACACCAGCTGGCCGGTCGCCACCACCTCCTCCACTGCCGCGCTCGGCTCCAACGGCCTCGGCGGTACTGCCTCCGGGACGAAGGCGCTGACCGACAACACCAGCCTGACCGAGGCCACCATCCTGTCCTCGCCGCGGACCGCCAAGGCCGGCCGGCTGGTGTTCACCTCGGCCCCGCTGACCGCCGACGCCCGGCTGTCCGGCACGCCGACGGTGACCCTGCGAATCAAGGTCAACAAGACCGACACGCCGATCACCGCCCGGTTGATCGACTACGGCAACAGTTCCCGTCCGGTCGGCGAAGGGGTGAAGAACGCGACGACGTCCTCGTGCTGGGGAAGCAGCAGCACCGTGGACAGCGCGTGCTACCTCGACGTGCTGAAGAACTTCTCGACCAGCAGCGCCTCGGTGCTCAGTCGGGGCTGGCTGGATGCCGCGCACTACCCGTCGATCTCCACCCCGACCCCGCTGGTCTCCGGGCAGTGGCGCACCGTCACGATCCCGCTGCGGGCCCAGGACGACATCCTCGCCCGCGGTCATCAGCTCGGCCTCGACATCACCCTCAGCGACACCGAATACACCACGCCGAACAGCACCGGGGCGACCGTGACCATCGACCTGACCAGCAGCGTGCTGAACCTGCCGGTGGTCGGCGGCATCACCCTGACGCCGGGCACCGCGCCGGCAATCGCCACGGCAACGTCCACGGCCGAGACCCCGAACGGGCCGGTGAAGAACTACCGGATCCCGCAGGCTTAGTGTTGTGTGAGCGAGCTCCTTGGCCAGGCGCCGCGAGCGGTGAACATACCTTCACTCACGCGCCACTAGCAATGTCGCCGCCCCGGCCCGCGAGTCCGGCCGGGGCGTCTGACAACTGTCGGTGTGGTGGGGCAGGATGGACGGCGTGACGGCAGCAGATGGTTCAGCGCGAGCCGAGCTCAGCCCTACCGGCAGCGCGGATGGCTTC
The DNA here is from genome assembly GCA_030853265.1 of Actinomycetota bacterium. GTDB lineage: Bacteria > Actinomycetota > Actinomycetes > Mycobacteriales > Jatrophihabitantaceae > Jatrophihabitans_A. The sequence continues at coordinate 3,650 of JALYVK010000002.1, read as the reverse complement.
TCCGCGCCGACCTATCACCAGGGCCACCCGGTCGCCGAACCAGCCGACCTGGCCGAACCAGCCGAGCTGTCCGGCCCGGCCGAGTCGACTGCTCCAGAGGGGGCGAATACCTCGGAGGGTCGGCCGGCCAGGACGGCCCCGACCGGCACCGGCGACCTGACAGTGACCCGGGCGGTGCTTGCCCGCGGGACGTACTTCTCCAAGCTGGTCGCCCACAAGGTGATCACCGCCAGCGAGGCGGACGGCGCCCGGGAATCCGGCCTGACCGCGATGATCTGGAACCAGGTGATGTCCTACGCCGCGGACGCGATGGTCACCGTCGCGCTTGCCGGCACGGTGTTCTTCTCCGCCCCGTCCGAGGCGCAGCGCGGCAACGTGATGCTGTACCTGCTGATGACCGTCGCACCGTTCGCGGTGGTCGCGCCGGTGATCGGGCCGGCACTGGACCGGGTTCAGCACGGCCGGCGCTGGGTGATGGCCGGCACCGCGATCGGTCGGGCGGTGCTGGCCGTGGTGATGGCGTTGAACTTCACCGATCTGCTGCTGCTCTTTCCCGCCGCGCTGGGCTCGCTGGTGCTGTCCAAGGCCTATGCCGTGATCCGGTCCTCGGCGGCGCCCCGGCTGGTGCCGACCAACCTGACCCTGGTCGAGGCCAACGCCCGGCTGTCGCTGTTCGGGCTGGTGGCGGCGGTGGTCGGCGGCGGCGTGGTCGGGGTCGCGATCAAGGTCACCGGCTCGTACCCGTTCGGGCTCTGGATCACCGCGGCGGCCTTCGCGGTGACCGGCTACTACGCCTTCCGGCTGCCCAAGATCGTCGACGCGCTGCCACCGGTCGCCAACCCGGCCGGCCAGGCATCGCCCCGTCGAGACCCGGTCCAACCCAGCCGCACGCTGCGCGTCCGGTTCATGGATTGGACCAAGCGCGGCTTCGCACCGCCGGTCATCCTTGCGCTGCAAGGCGAATCCTCGTTGCGCTGGCTGTCGGGGTTTCTGACCCTGTTCCTGGCCTTCTACATCGAGGCGGTGTCGCACGGCCTGCAGGCGGTGCTCAGCCTGGGCGCGATGGGCGCGGCCACCGGGCTCGGCAACTTCGGTGGCACCGCCATCGGCACCCGGCTCAAGCTTGCCCGGCCGGATCTGATCATCCTGTTCTGCACGGCGGCCGCGGCGATCGCCTGCGTGGTGGCCGCGCTGCTGTTCAGCCTGGCGGTGGCGATCGCCGCGATCTTCGTCTGCATGCTGAGCAACTCGCTGTCTAAGCTGTCGCTGGACGCGATCATCCAGCGGGACGTGGCCGAGTCGCTGCGATCCTCGGCATTTGGCCGGTCCGAGACGTTCCTGCAGCTGGCCTGGGTGATCGGCGCAGCGATCGCGCTGCTGCTGCCGGCCAAGAACGGCACCCTGGGGCTTGCGGTCGCCGCGGTCGTGCTGGTCGGCGTCGCGGTCATGATGGCGCTGCACGAAAGGGCGCTCAGGTCACAGGCTGGCAAGCCAGCACCGGCTTGAGTTCGGCGGCCCGGGTAACCTCGGCCGGTGACGTTTCGGAGCCTTCCTCGTCCCCGATCGCTGGCCGCCGGGCTGGGATTGGTGCTGACGACCGCGCTGCTGACCAGCTGCGACAAGCCGCAATCGAGTATCACCGTGCTGAGCAACGACCGTTCCTCGGTGGTGGCCGCCCAACCGGCCTGCGCGGTGCTCAACACCTGCCCGCTGGTCGCCAGCCGGGAGCTCCGGATCAAGGCCAGCGGCGGGTCCCAGATCCTGGTGGACGTCCCGAAGGAGCTGGCCGACGCCGGCTGGATCGTGGCCGCGTACACCAGCGATGGCACCAAGAACACCGCGGTAACCACTGCCGGTGCCTCGTCCGGGACGATCCACAACCAGCACACCGTCCGGCTGAACGTCCCGAATGCCACCGAGGGCAGCTACTACCTGCAGGTCACTGCCCTGCGTCCGAGCAACCAGCTGACCACCTGGCTGGTCGGCGTCCAGCTCGTCCAGTAGCCCGCGGATGAGCCGGCTCCTGGTAGTCACTGCCGCGCCCGCCGAACTCACCGCGGTGCTCGGTGATCGGCCCTCGGCGATGGGTTCGGTGAACGGCCTGCAGGTGCATCGCGGCACCACTCCGGCCGGCCTGCTGGACGTGGTCTGCGGCGGCGTCGGCCCGGTCGCGGCGGCGTTGAGCAGCGCCGCGCTGCTTGCCGGAGCAAGCTATGACCTGGTCCTGTCCGTCGGCATCGGCGGCGGTTTCGCACCGATCGAGGCCGGCGCCGTGGTGGTCGCCGACGCGGTGGCCCATGCCGATCTGGGGGCCGAGACCGCCGACGGCGGGTTCAGCTCGCTGGCCGAACTCGGCTGGGGACCGGTCCGCTTCGAAGTGGATCCGGCGCTGGCCGCCGAGCTGGCCCGCCGGACCTCGGCGGCGGTTGGGACGGTGCTGAGCGTGACCACCGTGACCGGTACCCAGGCCCGCGCCGATCGGCTACGTACCGACTACCCGGACGCCCTCGCCGAGGCCATGGAGGGCGTCGGAGTCTGCCAGGCCGCGACCCGTGCCGGCCTGCCGTTCGGCGAGCTCCGGACGATCTCGAACCGGGTCGGGCCCCGGCAGCGGGAAAGCTGGCGGATCGGCGAGGCACTGGCCGCGCTCACCGTCGCCTTCGACCGACTGCTCGCCGAACCGCTGGACCACCGATGATGGGACTCCTCCGATGACCGCACTGGAACTGGCATTTTCGCCCTGTCCGAACGACACCTTCGTCTTTCACGCCTGGACCCACGGGCTGATCGAGGGTGCTCCGGAGGTGAAGCTGACCTTCGCCGACGTGGACGTCACCAACGGAGCCGCCGAGCGTGGCGAGTTCGACGTGGTGAAGGTGTCCTACGCGGCGCTGCCCTGGCTGCTCGAGAAGTATCGGTTGCTGCCGTGCGGCGGTGCGCTCGGCCGCGGTTGCGGGCCGCTGGTGCTGACCCGCGACCGGCGCCCGGACCTCGACGGCGCCCGGATCGCGGTCCCCGGCGAGCGCACCACCGCCTACCTGCTGATGCGGTTGTGGGCGGCCGGCCAGTCACCGGCCGCGATCGAGATCGTGCCGTTCGCCGAGATCATGCCCGGGGTACGCGACGGCCGCTTCGATGCCGGCCTGGTGATCCACGAGGCCCGGTTCACCTACCCGCGCTACGGGCTGACGGCGCTGGCCGACCTCGGCGAGTGGTGGGAGGCCAGCACCGGACACCCCATCCCGCTTGGTGCGATCCTGGCCAAGCGGGGCCTGGACCACGTCGAGCTGAGCCGGGTCGTCCGGGAGTCGGTGGACTACGCCTTCGCCCATCCGAGCGCCTCGGCGCAATTCGTGGCCGAGCATGCCGACGAGATGGAGCCGGCCGTGCAACGCCAGCACATCGAGCTGTACGTCAACGACTTCAGCCGCGATCTCGGCGACGTCGGCTATGCGGCGATCACCGAACTGCTCGGCCGGGCACACGCGGCCGGCCTGGTACCGGCGGTCGGCTCGCTGCGGGACTAGGAGACTCCTGAACAATGCAGTTCTGGTGGGCTGTTTGGTGAGGGCGCCGCGCTGGGTGTCTGTGAGGGGCCGCTCTTGGCGCAGGTTCGGCGGCCGGGCGAGGGACTTGCTTGGGCGTGTCAG
>JALYVK010000031.1 GCA_030853265.1 Actinomycetota bacterium | reverse complement strand
AGCGATCGGATCATCAGAAACCGTACCGGAATACACCTGAACACCAGCAGAGTTGAAGAACCCCACCGAACCCTGAGTACCAGGATTACCCGTCGGCGTCTCAAAAGTCGGATCACCGGCAGCCGCACTCACCGGCCCAATGCCGATCAGAGCGATCCCGGCCGCGACGATGAGCGCGCCGACACCTGCCCCGCCTGCTAGCCACTTGTGTTGACGTCTTGAGTTCACTGATCTGACCCTCGCGCTCTCTCTGGCTTATCCGACTGGCTCAGGCTCACGGCAGCGCACGTACAACGCACTCCTGTTAGCGCTCCAGGTGGCACCGCGCCGGTTAACTAGGGATGAATCCGCTTGAGTAGTCAGCTCATTGCACGCCGTCGCCACCAGAATGCCGCGCCACCGGCCACCGCCAGCAGCACCGCGATCATCACCACCAGCCGGCCCACCGAACTGCCGCCGGAGGTGGGGTGCTGGGAGGCAACAGCGCTTGCGGACGGATCGCTCCGCGTGCTGCTGGCCGTCGCCCGGACGCTCGCGCCGCCGGTCGCCTTCGCGGTGCTGGAGGGCTTGGCGGTGCGCCCCGGGCTCGATGCCGGCGCGCTCGGCGGCGCGGCGCCGGTCTTGCCTGCGGGCGCGAGAGACTGGAACTCCGAGGACGTCCCGGAGCCGTTCGTGCACGAGACACTGACCGGATCAACCACCTGCCAGCTGTTGCCGCTGACCCGGATATCCGTTACGGGATACCTGGAATTCCAGGTGGACCGGCCGGGAATCCCGAAGTACATCCGCAGCTGCAGCAGACCGTCGACCATCGGTTTGAACTCACCAAGGAAGTCGGTCAGGGTGAAATCCTGGGCGGTGGACTGGGCCATCGGCGAGCCCGGATTGGTGTAGTCCGAGGTCGCGCTGAGCTGGTCGCCGCTCCACTGGTCGGCCGACACGCCGGGACGGGGCTGGTAGGCAAGCAGGGTCGCCTTGCGGCCGGTTCCGGTATAGCCGCCCGGAGCCGGCACCGAGCTGACCGCCCGCCACACGAACGGCCGGTCGCCGATACTGCCGCCGGTCACCGGATGCCCGTTGCGATCGCACAATCCGATTCGGCCGCTGGCCGCCGGGTCATGGTAGGGAACCCCGGCGGCCTGCGCGGTGGTGGGCACCAGCAGGCTCACCATCGCTACCAGCCCCAGACCCAGCAGTACCGCCGCGGAACGAGTCGAGGCGGTGATCTTGCCCCGCCGCGTTGCTGAATCGCCAGCGTGGGCCGGCTGTGCCCGATCGCTGGCCGGGCCGTCCGGGCCACCCTGCGGGTTGGCCAGCCGATGACCGCCACCCCGGCCGCGACCACCGTTCGGACGCCGCCGCCGGTACAGGTAGCCGGCGACCGCCAGCACCAGCAGCAGAACCAGTCCTAGCACCGGCCACGGGCACGCCCAGAAGCGGCTGCTCGCCTTGGCGTCGGCGACCGGCGGGTTGGTGTCCCCCGGCAGTTGCAGAGCGGCGATGTCGACCGACGCGGTCATCCGCAGCTGCGGGCTCAGGTGGCGCACCACCACCGTCACCTCGGCGGAATTGCCCGGTAGCAACAGCGGAATGTCGGCCACTACTGGCGACTTCCCCTTGATCCCGAGCAGGCCGCTCACGCTCACCCGCTGCCGGCCACCGAGTTTGACGTTGCCGCCGTTGTGAACGGTGTAGCTGATCGTCGCGCTGCCGCCGGACAGCGAGGCCAGCGGGGCGTGATAGGCAACCCGCAGATCGCGTACCGACAGCGCCGGATGCAGCGGGCCGGTCACCCTGATGAACAGCCGGGACGCCACCCGCTGCTCGAGCTTGACCCGGTTGCCGTCCTTGTCCGAGGACAGCGTGTCCAGTGATGCCACCACACCGCCGACATGGTCACCGGGATTGGCACCCTTCGGGACGGTCAGTTTCACCGGCAGCAACAGCTGCCCCACCACCTGCTGGCCGGCCTTGTTCACCGAGCGGGCCGGTACTCGGACCTGCAGTCGAGGGCCGCCGAGGGAGACCCAGGAGCCGGCATCCACCGCCTTCTTCTCCACCGGCAACAACCCGAAACCACCGTCCGGGGCGTTCAGCGCGTCGGTGGCATACACCGTCAGGACCAGCGGCTTGGCCGAGTAGTTCAGGATCGCCACGTGATCGGTCAGCGACGAGCCCGGTGACATGCCGTAGTAGAAGTACGGGCGAGCGTCCGGTGCCAGCTTTCCCTTGCTCAGGCTGGCTGGTTGCACGCCGAAGGTCACCACGCCGCTGGCGGCGGTCGGCGGCTTGGCCGCCGCGGGGCTACTGGCCGGCGACGAGCTCGCGGCAACAGCGGGTGCTGCGGTGGCGACCAACCCCAGCACCAGCGACCCGAAGATCAGGGCGACCACTCGCCGAGGATAGTTGCCGATGGCAGCGCGATTGCGGACTTCACTCATAGCGTGCAGGTAATCCTAGGTGGCGGTCCGGCGGCTGACGTGAACATGAATGGCCGGGTGCAACGAGGCGTAGGGCGGGCAAACGTTCTGCCCGCCCTACGCGTCCTACCGTATTTCTATCAATACTTACCGAGCCAAACTGGCACAACCGGCCAGCTAGGAGACCGTGAAGGTCAAGGTCGCCTGGTAGGTGCCGGCCACCGTGGAGGTCGGCGCGAACAGGCTGAGCAGCCCGTCGATCTTCACCGTTCCGACACCGTGTGCGGCGTTGGCGAAGGAGTGCGGTCCACCCTTGAGACCGGCGGTGCCGGTGTTGTCAGCCGGGGCGTGAATCGCGGTGTCGGCCGGTACGTCGTTGGTCACGACCGGCTTGGAGGTGGCGTTCAGCGCGTTGCCGGCAAGGTAATCGGCCTTGACCGCGGTGAACCCGAAGTTGTGACCGTTGATCAGGTCGGTGCCCTTGGTGAAGTCGCCGCTGGAGGCAGAGGCGGTCCACGGCAGGTCGCCGGCCCGGGTGTCGGTCACGGTCACGCCGTTGCCGCCGTCCACCGCACTACCGAACTGGCCGGTCGCGCTGAGCTTGGTGCCGTCGGCCGACAGGACCATGTTGCCCAGGTGGAAGGTGTGCGCGGCATCGCTACCGTCGTACGGAGTGCTGATGGTGAGCGATCCGGGGGCAACCACCACATCGATTGCCTGCGGGTCCGGCGCCGAGGTCGGTGCGGTCAGCGTGATCGGAGCGGCCGAGTTGGCCGATCCGCCGAAGGCCGCCGGGTCGGTCGGAGCGAACGTCGCGGTGATGGTGTGCGATCCAGTGCCGAGCGCGCTCGTGGTGAGCGTGAAAGTGCCCGAACCCGCGGCCGTGGTACCGAGCACGCCGGCCACGCTGTCGCTGAAGGTGACCGTTCCGGCAGCGTTCGCCGGGGCAACGGTCGCGGTCAGCTGTACCGGGCTGAAGGCCACGTTGGTACCGGAGTTGACTGCCAGCGCGGTCGTCGTCGGCGTGACCACGCCGGTGATGGCGTAGGTCTTGACCGCCGAGGTGGACGGGCTGTAGGTCGAGCCGGCCGGAACGTACTGCGCGGTCAGCGAGTGCGATCCGACGGTCAGCGCCGTGGTGCTGACCGAGACCGCCGAACCGGTGAACGGCTGGCTGGCGCCGATCTGGGTGGCACCGTCGAAGAACTTCACCGAGCCGTCGGTGGGCGCGGCCCCGGAAGTGCCGACCGTGGCCGACAGGGTCACGTTGCTACCGGCGGTCTGCGGGCTGGCCGGGCTGACCGTCAGCGTGGTGCTGGTGGCGGTTGCGGTGGGTGCTGCTGGGTAGATCTGGGTCCAGCTGGCGCCGGTGATCTTGATGTCGGTGGAGTAGTACTTCGACGCGTCGGGTCCGGTGGTGATCCGGACTTGCAGGATGCCCGGGTCATTGGTGCTGGTGATCGGGAAGGTGCCGGTGGCGTCGTTGATCGAGGCGAAGCTGCCGGGCGGAAAGCCGACCGCAATGAACTTGGTCGAGTTGTGCAGCGCACCGGGGTAGCTGGCACTGTCAGCAGCCACCCCGGACTCATCGCCACCGGTCAGCTGAAACGGCGTCGTCCACTGATCAGCGGGCTTGTTGTCCTGCGGGGTGTAGGTATAGGCAGTCGCGATGTGATCACCAGACTTGATCGCACCACCACTGGCCGTACCACCCAACGCCTCGAAATAGGCAGCGATCGGATCATCAGAAACCGTACCGGAATACACCTGAACACCAGCAGAGTTGAAGAACCCCACCGAACCCTGAGTACCAGGATTACCCGTCGGCGTCTCAAAAGTCGGATCACCGGCAGCCGCATGAGCGGCTCCCGCCCCCACGAACAGCATGCCGCCCGCGATGGCGAGGCCGAGCGCCCCGGACATCGCAGCCTTGAAATTGCGGATCATTCCTTACTCCATTTCGAATTGGGTAAAAGGCTTGTGCGAAGTCGGACAGGGGTCGGTCAGTTGGCCGATGCCAGGTTCAGGTCGGCCCATGAACGGGTCACGCCGGCCGCGGTGTACAACGCGTTGGACTGGACCTTGCCGAACTGGCTGGTAGCGGTGCCGAACAGGGTGTTGACCAGGTTGAGCGTGCCACCGGCCAGGAACGGCGTGGTGGAGGTGACATCGGACTGGCGAGCGAGCAGGTACAGGCTGCGAGCCAGGTTGTAGGAGGTGGCGGCGTTGCCGTCCGGTGCCGCACCGTTGAGCAGGAAGACCTGGTTTGGGGCCGGGGTGGTGCCGAAGTAGCCGGTGTCGATCAGCTTGTCGCGGCCGGTCGAAAACGGCGCCAGGGCGTCCTTGTTGGTGTACGGCGCGCTGGTGCCGTCGGTGAAGCTCTGGGTGCCGGCCGCCAGCGCGGAGATGGCGTTCGGGTCATGCTCTTCCGAGGTACGCACGGTCGAGGCGAGCGCCACGTCCACGCCACCGTTGGCGGTCTTCAGGTCGGCCAGGAAGTCGCCGCGGGTACCCGAACCGGTCTGCGGCAGGATCGGGATGATCGCGTCGGCGCCGGCGGTGCCGGTGTAACCGGGCAGGTCACTCCACCGCTTGTAGCTGCCGTTGTAGATGTTGATGAGTTCGGCCGAGGACAGGCCGGCCGGCCCGTTCCAGCTCGAGCTGGTACCGCTGGCGTTGACGGCAATCTGCAGGCCGTCGGTGGCGATCCGGTAGACGTGGATGCCGCCGAAGCTGGCCGCCGCGGTCTGCTCGGTTGCCTTCGGCAGCCGGGAGGAACGGACGAAGTCGATCTGGTGGGTGGTGTCGGCCAGCAGCGTGGCGATACCGGCGCCGGAGCCGTTCGGCCGGATGATCGGCTTGCTGTTTGCCCGCAACACAATCGTGGAAGCGAGGGCGGTCGAGGTGCCGTTCTGGTAGGTCGCACGGCCGCTGGCGTCGCCGGTCGCGTCGAAGGTGAAGATCCGCCGGGCATTGGTCGTGTTGAACCCGCTCAGGCCGCCGGGCGTCCCGTCGGCCACGAAGTCGGCGACGTACTGGACGGTGTCCGAGCCGACCGCGACCGCGTCGGTCGCCTGCGCCTGTACGTCGGCGTGGGCCGGCGAGCTGACGCCGAAGGAGAGCGCCGCCGCTACTGCGCCCGCCACTCCCAACTTGATGATGCTTGCTTGTCGCATTGCAAAGCCCTTTCTAGGCAACGGTTTCCTACCCCGCTGACACTGGTGGCGCTGGACCTACAACGGCAGCTGACGATGTAAACGAGGGATGAACCTGCCCGGTCGAATTCACATCAGACCTACAGTTGATGCCGAACCTGCCGACAGTTACCGGGGATTGTCTATTCACAAGGTCGATGTACCGGCGCAAACTGAGGTACAACGCCTCGAAGCGGTCAGGGCTCAGAGCAGGTTCGGCAGCAACATCAGCACGTTGCCGGTCGCGCCCCAGAGCACCGCGAAGACCATCGGCAGGCCGATCAACCAGGACTGCGCGGCACCCCACCGGGCCCGGGCCCACACCACGATCACCGCGACCACCAGCAACAACTGGATCCACAGCACCAGCTTGATCAACCCGCTGGAATCGGTAGCCATTGCCTGCTCGACCGGCGGGACGGCCGTCAGCCGGCCGTCCGGAGCATCGACCGGCTTGCCATCCAGGCTGGCATCGAGGAACACCGTGCTGGTCGGGTTCAGGCCGATTCCGGTGGACGTTTCGAGTATCAACCGGCTGGACCCGGCCGCCAGCGGCAGCGATAGCGGATCGCCGGCATGCCGTACCCGGTCGACGGTATAGGAGAATTGGCCCTGCCCGGTGGTGATCGTGAACCGCTGGCCGGCCTGGAGCTTGGCGATGCCACCGAACGGGCCACCGTAGCTGACCGAGCGGCCGTACAGCACCGACACGCCTGGTTGGCCTGGCAGCGGGGTGTCCCGGCGGTGGCCCGGTCCGTTGCGCAGATCGCTCGGGGCAGTTCCCTCGACGACCACCAGCCGACCCAGGCTGGTTCCTGGTGCGTCGATAAGGGCAATCGGCGTTCCCGGCTTGATCACACCGCCGATCGGTGTGGTCGCCCCGGACAGGCTTTCGCGCAGTTGGGAGTACAGCACACTGTTGTTGCGGCTTTCCTGCAGCCCGCTGAACAGCACCGTGTACAGCACGAACCAGGCTGCGAGCGCGCTCAGCGCGGCCATCGTCCAGATGCTGGCGACGGTCGCCGAGGACAGCGGTATGACCGGCCCGTCCGGCCGGATCAGTCGCTTCAGCCTTTCTAGCCGAGCGAAACTCCGACGTTGCTGGGCCGGCGCGGGTCGGTGCGCAGGCTCGGCCTGGATCAGCGTGCCGGTCATCGGCCACCTCGGCGGCGGACCACGACCAGCGTGATCGGAGCGAGCACCGGGCCGAGTAGTAGCAGAACCAGCAGCACCCACAGCAGGTTCTCCGAGATGCTGCTCGACAGCCCGGTGGTCTTGCCCAGCGACTGCAGCTTGGGTGCCGAACTGCCGGCCGGCGTACTGGCCGGTGTCGGCTTGCCAGCGCCGCTCGCGTGCGGCGGGCCCGACGGCGACGAACCGCCAGCCGGCCCGGCGTGCTGTGGCTGGCCGGCCGGTGGGTGACCCGGCACCGAGACCGGCGATCGGCCGGCCGTCCGGCCCTGCGCCGCCACTATCCCGGCGGCCTTTGCGGTGTAGGCGGCGAGGGATCCGAGCCCGTTGGCCGCGGTCAGCGGCAGGTAGCCGTCGGGCAGCTGACCCGAACCCTCACCGGGCGACTGCCCCGGACCGGCCAGATACGTCAGCAGCGCGGCATAGGCTGCGGCGTCCGCGCTGGGCAGCCCGGTGGCAGCAACATCCAGGTAGACAAGCATGGTTCCCGGATAGGCTGCCGAACCGGCCGCCGTTCGCAGCGTGTCGTAGGGAATCGGCCAGCCGGCGGCATCGCCGGCGAACGTGAGCAGCGCGGCAGCCGAACGGAGCGACGACATGGTCGGCTGGACGAACTGCCGGCCGGCGGCGGTGCTGAACTTCGCGGCGTGGTCGGTGATCGTCGAGCTGCTCTGCAAGGCCGCCGTGGCCAGGCCGTAGCGGCGCGCATCGCCGAGCGAGGTGACTCCGACGACGAACCGGAAGCCGACCGATTGCCGTTGGGCCCGTGACCATTGGTAGAAGGTGTTGCCGGCCGGGTCGATGCTGAGCGCGCAGCGGGTCTGCGAGCCGGGGACTGCGTACTGCACGGCCTGGGCGATGTCGGCCAGCCGCGAGATCGGTGCTGCGACCAGTGGCAGGTACGGCACCGGGGCGACGTTGGCAGTGCAGGTACCGTCCGCACCGTATTTGTCCGGAAACGCATAGGTATCCAGCAACGGCATGGTGTCCACCGGCAGGCTGATTCCCCGGTAGTTCGGATTGACCACCATCCCCCACGGATCCGGTGCGCCATCCAGCCAGGCCCGTGCCTCGGGATCGGCATTGACGTAGGAGGTCAGGGCCCGGACCACGTCGGCGTTGCTGCCGACCGACAGCAGCGCGCCACGGGCTCCGGTATCGAGACTGGAGTTGGATTCGATACCGGGATTGAGCGCGATGAACTCGGGATCGAAGGTGATGTTCAACGGGTTGTGCCGCAGCGGATCCTGCTTGCCGTAGTAGGGCGCGTCGTAGCTGTACAGCTCTTGCAGGTCAGTGCGAACCGGGTAGGACTCGGTGAGCAGCTTGGCCAGCAACCGGGGCGTCAGCTTGAGCTGGGTATAGGTGTGCTTGGCCTTGTCGTCGATCGAGTAGCTGATCGCGAAGCCGGTGGCGGCCACCGGCGCGTGCACCACCGGGGTCGGGTACGGGCCGGTCGGCGGATAGCTGTCGAAGATCGCCTCCACCCGACCCTCGGGCTGGCTGTTACTCGACAGGGACTGGGTCAGCAGGTTGCGTGCCTGGGCATCGGAGTACTGCACGTGCCGGAAGGGCGCCCGGCGCTGGTCCAGGCAGAACTGCGCCGACCACTGGGTGGTGGCCTGAATGAGCAGTTCCGAGCCGTAGATATTGACCGGGACCTTCTTGCTCACCAGGTCGCAGACATTGCTCGGTGGGGCGAAGTGCAACGGCACCGAGATCCGGTTGCGCCAGTTGGACGCGCTCCACCACAGTCCGCCGGAAACGGCATAGTTTTCCGGCGGATTGTCCACGTGCAGGCTGCCCGGGGCGAAGAAGTTCCGCTGCTCGCACTCTGCTTCGGCCAGCGCCGGCAGGTCCGGGTTGTCCTCGGTACCCACCGGACGGTCGGCGGCCGGTAGGCCCGTCCCCGCATCGCAGCTGATTCCCATTACCGGGATGGCCACCAGCGAACAGGCCACCGTGGACGAGCAGCCCAGCGAGGCGTTGGTGAGCGCGTCGCGCACGTTGAAACTCGCCGTGCCGGAGCCGTCGACGTCGGTGGCGGCGAAGGTCGCGTTGTCCGGCAGGTTGCTCGCGCTGCTGTTCCCGCCGGTGAAGCTGGCGGCCTCGGGCGGCGGCGGCCCGCAGAAGGTGTCGGCGAAGTTTCCCGCCCCGTAGTAGACCTTTCCGTCAGCGGCCCGGAACGGCAACCGGTGCTCGGCGGCGTTGTTGAGGTTCGGGCAGAGGGTCGAGATCGTTGCCGGCTCGCGGGAAAATTGCCGCCGGTCGCCGAGGTCGGCATAGCGGTCCAACCGCCAGGCCGGGTAGTTGCCGACATCGATGTTGCGCGAATCGCCGCCCTGGCCGTTGAGCTGGCTCCGGCTTCCGTAGAACGGGCTCCAACAGGTTTGTGGCGTGAGTTGCTGGGCAACCGGCGCGGTGGCCGAATCCACCCCACGACACTGCAACAGGACCATCGGGTACTCGGCCTGGTAACCGGTATCGGAATTCGGATCCGGTGAGCTGTTGGAGCTCGGATGCGCCCCGGTCCAGCTCACCGCAATGCTCTGCTGGTCGCGCAGGTCGGTGGTGCTGGCCACGGTCAGCGAGACCTTGCGGGTGTCGACCGGCACCTCGTTGCCGTCGAGCAGGTTGGTCCGGGTGGCTGTCACGTCCTTGGTCACTGCCGAGCTGGCTATCGCGGTAGTGGCCGCGGTACTGGCTGCTGACGGAGTCGCACTCACCAGTGGGCTGAGCAGCGCCAGCATGCCCAGCACGGCGACCACTGCACCGAGCCGTCGGGTCGGGATTGCGCTGGAGATCATCGGGTTTCCTTGGCTCTGGCCAGCCGGTGGGTGAGCAACGGTGGGGTTATCAAGGCCAATAGCAACAGGGCTACCGCGAGGATCGCGAACGGGGTGTTGCTGCCGGCACGCGAGGAATCGGCAAGGTCCATCGGGTTGGCCTCGATATCGGCCCCAGCGCCCGAGCCGGCAGCGGCGACCGTTTCCAGTTGCCCGGTAACGGGGTTGACTTTCGCCTTCGCGGTACCGGCCTTGGGGCCACCGCCACTCGTTGCGCCACCGGCCGCGCCGCCATTGCCGGTACCCGCTCCGGCGCCACCGGCCGCACCGCTGCCACCGCCTCCAGTGCCGCCCGCGCTGCCCCCGGAGCCGCTGCCGCCCGAGTTGCCGGTCGTCCCGCACGGTCCGGCTCCCTGCTTGTCACAGGCCGCCGGTTGCGGTGCGATCTCGGCCAGGTGGTTGCGCTCCGGATGCGCTTTGTCGAACGTGGGATTGTTGCAGTTGGCCGGGCTCTGGGTGGTGAGGTCGACCTTGGGGTCGGCCTGCTTGAGCTTGGCGACCTGCTGGAAACTGGCCTTCACCAGGTTCAGCGGCAGCGAGGAGTAGCCGGTCGCGCCGATCGCAGCCTGCCCCCCGCACACCGAGTAGAACAGGAAGTCGGCGAGCGTCTGCCGCTTGGGCGTGGTCATCCGACGATCAGCTGGATCGGTCGGGATTACCGCGTAGGAATAGGACGATAGCGGGTAGGTCCGGGGATCGGAGTAGGTATAGACCTTGTCCAGGGTCTGCAGCAGGTAGTCCTTGGAGGACTTGTCCATATTGATCTGAGCCTGAGTCAGCGCGACGGCGTCGTTGTACTGATCGGGCAGTACGTAGTAACCGGCCGCGTTGCGGATCTTGGCGACCGGAAAGCCAAGTCCGAGCGGGTAGGAGTACTCGTCATAGCCGATGGTGCCATCGCCCGAACCGGAGTTGATGTAGTTCATCACCCCGTCCGAGCCGTACACCGCGGTGATCGAACCGCTGTGCGGGTAGTACTCGGTGAACGAGGGATTCTGGTTGTAGGCGGTCCAGATGGCCGGGAACATGGTGGCCAGGTAGCGGGTGAACTGCGCGGTCGAGCCGGCACCCTCGGAGTGCACCACCGGGATGATCGGCTTGGACGGCAACTTGCGGCCGTTGTTGTCGGAGGTAATGGCCGGATCGTTCCAGTTGGTGATCGCACCGGTGAAGATCTTGGCCAGCGTCAGCCCGGACAGCCGCAGGTTGGTGACCGGCCGGCCACCGACCAGGATCTTGTACGGGAACGAGGTGCCGCCGCCGACGATCGGCAGGTAGGCATAGGGCCGGCTGGACGAATCCGCCTCGCCGGACTTGGGATCGCTGCCCTGGTAGCCGATGTCGCTGACCGCGAAGTCGGTTACCGCGGCGGCGAAGTCCTTGCGGCCCTGGGCCGAGCCGGTCGAGGTGAAGCTCACCCGCAGGCCCGAGGCCTTGACGTCGGCCACCCACTGGTTGACCGCGTTGGCCGCCCACGAGGACCCGCTGGCCTGGATGGTGTCGTGGGCCGGTGCCGCGGCGACCGGCTGGCTGACCAGCGAACTCGGCAGCACCGCCAGCGCCACCGCGAGCACCACGGCAGCAAGCCGGCGAGTACGAAACCGTCCGTCAAACATTGTCGATCCTCACTTGTCACGGGCCAGGAAGCGGGTGATCACGAACAGCGTCAGGACCAGCCCCAGCAGCAATGCCGCCGCGCCATAGCCCCGGGCGATGAACTTCTCCTGGCCGCTGCGGACCGCGGAGAAGATGAACAGCGGCAGCGAGTTCATCTGCTGATCCACCGGATTGTCATTGAAGTAGGTCGAGGCACCGGACACGATCAGCAGCGGCGCGGTCTCACCGGCGATCCGGGCCACCCCGAGGATCAGCGCGGTCGCCAGCCCCGAGCGCGCCGAGGGCAGCACCACCCGGCGTACGGTCTGCCACTGCGAGGCGCCTAGGGCAAGGCTGGCCTCGCGCAGGCCGGCGGGCACCACCCGCAACACCACCTCGGCCGAGCGCGCGATGATCGGGATGATCGTCACCACCAACGCCAGTGCGGCGGTGATCCCGGTTCGTTCCCAGTGCAGGGTGATGATCAGCAGCGTGTAGATGAACAGGCCCGCGAGGATGTCGGGCAGCGCCGTCATCGCCTCGACCACGGTCCGGACGGTGCGCGAGAGCCGGCCGCCGACCTCGGTCAGGTAGACGGCCGTCCCCACCCCGAGCGGCAACGCGATGGCCACCGCGATCGCGATCTCGATCCCGGAGCCGACGATCGCGTGCGATACCCCGCCCTCGGTGAGCGGCGCGGTCGGCCGCACTCCGGACATGTCTTGGGTATAGAAATTAAGGTGATGCAGCGCCGGCCAGCCCCGGTGGAAGATGTGCGCGAGGGTGCTGAGCAGCGCCAGCCCCACCACGCCGGCACCGCTGGTGACCAGCGCCGCGACCAGCCGTTCGACCACGATCGGCCGCGGGTTGGCCAGCGAGCTGATCAGCGCGTACAGGCCCAGGAACCCGAGCCACCAGCACACCACGAAGCCGAGCACCCCGCTCCAGGCGAAGATCCCCAGATAGACCACCCAGACCAGGCCCAGCGACGCGCCCAGCGCACCGAGCAGGCTGGCCTTCTCATCCAGGGTGCGGGTGCCGATCAGCCGAGGCAGGTCCGTCGGCGGTTCCGGTTCGACCGGCGACCGGTGCAGCGGCACCGGTTCGATGATGACGGTATCGGAGCTACTGTCCAGGTCGGGACGTTCCTGCAGCGTCGTCATCGGCTCTCAGTCCTCACGCGTCGGTTCCGGCGCCGCTGCGGCTGCGGTTGACGAAGACGGCGGCGATGGTGTTCACGCCGAGGGTCATCAGGAACAGCACGAAGCCGGCGGTGAGCAACGCAGACAGCTGCCGCTTGGTTGCTTCGCCGAACAACGAGGCAATCAGGGCCGAAATGGTCTGGGTACCCGAGGTCAGGATCTTCAGCTTGATGTCATAGGCGGTCGCGATGATCATCAACACCGCGACCGTCTCACCCAGCGCCCGTCCCAGCGCCAGCATGGTGCCGCCGATGATGCCGCCGCGGCCGAACGGCAGCACGACCGTCCGGATCATCCCCCAGCGCGTCGAGCCCAGCGCGTAGGCGGCCTCTCGTTCGCCGATCGGGGCCTGGTCGAACACCCCGCGCATCACCGCGCAGGCCAGCGGAATCACCATCATCGCAACGACGATCCCGGCGATGAAGGCCGACGAGGTGTACTTGGACTGGGCCCACGAGGCGGCGTTCGGATCGGTGTCGGCCTTGAAGATCGGCAGCCAGCCCAGGTGCTGGCTCAACCACCGGGACAGGTAGATGGCCTTGGGCTGCAGCACGGCGACTCCCCATAGGCCGTAGATGATGCTGGGTACGGCAGCCATCAGGTCGATCAGCGCGACCAGCGTCGCCCTGGCCCGCACCGGGGCGTATTCGCTGATGTAGAGGGCGGTCAGCAGCGCGATCGGGAATCCGATGACCAGCGCGATCAGAGCCACCTCGATCGTCCCGACCAGGACGGCCGCGATCCCGATCCGATCCTGGCTGGGCAGCCAGTCGGTCTCGGTGAAGAAGCCGAAGCCGTAGTGGTGCAGGGTAGGAATTGCCTGGTACCCCAGGAAAAGACCGATCGAGCCGGTCAGCACCAGGACGAACACGCCGATGGCCCGTACCGTCGCCCGGAACCAGTGATCCGACGGTGCCAGACCTGGCTTGAGTTCACGCGGAACGTCGAGCGGGACGTCGAGCGCGACGTCCAGCACCGCTGTGCTGTCGGTGGTCAGGGTCATCTCGCCACCTCAGCCGAACCGGCCGTTGACGTAGTCGGAGGTGCGCTCGTCGCGCGGGCTGCCGAAGACCTGTTCGGTGGCGCCCGCCTCCACGATCGTTCCCGGAGTGCCCTGCGCGGCAAGGAAGAACGCGCACTGCTGGGAGACCCGCACCGCCTGCTGCATGTTGTGGGTGACGATCACGATGGTGACCTCGGGCGCCAGTTCGGCGATGGTCTGCTCGATCCGGTACGTCGAGGTCGGATCCAGCGCCGAGCACGGCTCGTCCATCAACAGCACCTCGGGTTCGACCGCGAGCGAGCGGGCGATGCACAGCCGCTGCTGCTGGCCGCCGGACAGTGCCGCGCCGGGCGAGTTCAACCGGTCCTTGACCTCGTCCCACAGGCCGCCCCGGCTCAGGCAGCGTTCGATCAGCTCCGCCTTGTCGCTGCGCGAGACCTTGGTTCCGGTGAGCTTCAGGCCAGCCGTGACATTGTCGGCAATGGACATCGCCGGAAAGGGGTTAGGCTTCTGGAACACCATCCCGATCCGCTTGCGGGTCTCGGTGACGCGCTGCCCCGCATCGTAGATGTCCTCGCCGTGCAGCAGTACCTCACCGGCCAGTTTCGCCGATCGCACCGATTCGTGCATCCGGTTGAGAATCCGGAGGAAAGTCGACTTTCCACAGCCGGACGGCCCGATCAGGGCGGTCACCGTCTGGGCGGGCATCTGCAGCGATACCCGGTCCAATACCTTGTTGGACCCGAACCAGGCCGATACGTTGCGCGCCTCCAGCGCCGAGCCACCAGCCGCCGGCCAGTTCATCGGCTGCCGTGATCCGGCCGGAATCTGCAATGCGGTCAAGACATCTCCTCGAGCTGGCCGGTGCGATACCGGCGACGAGCGATCGGGTGCCCGGTGGCGGCAGTGCCGCCAGCCAGAGCGTCCCCGGTCAAGGTGTACGGCCGGCAGATTCGACTCGACGGCGACGCGTCCGGGCAACGCCGAACCGGCGACCGGCAGCTCATCGGGCCGGCTCCCGCTGGCCTGGACCCGGCAGCGACCGCCAGCGTCGGCTGGCATTGATCATCACGGCCTCGTCGATCCGAGCCGTTGCCGCTCGCTGCCGGAATTGGGTTTGGGCATGTAGGCAACGGATCTGGCGATCGTAGGGGTGGGCGGCGATGGCGACCTCGGTACCGAGGTGGCTCAGCCGCCAGCTCCACTGGTTGCCCGGTACCCGGCCGAGGTGACCGTCCAGTTCGGGTAGTCGCCGAACGAGTTCGGCCAGCGATAGCAAGCATTCCGCAACGTCCGGAAAGTCCAGCGGGCTGCGTCCGATCGGCCGGTGGTTACCGCCCAACAGCCGCCAGCGCACCGGCGAGGCGATCGAGGATCGGTAGAGCTGGAAGTGTGATCCGGCCGCGGTCGGATCGCTGGTGGTGGCCTCGCTGCGCTGCTCGGTCGGCAGCCAACCGGTCATGCGGGACGTCCGAGCCGGCTGCCGAGCCGGCGCACCGATTGCGAGACCGGCGGCGCGAGCCGGACGGCATCGAGGAAGTACCGCAGCGCCCGCTCGCACTCGACCCGGCGCTGGTAGCGGTGGATCGAGACCGCGACCGGGTCACCGGCCAGCAGCACCGTCCAGCTCCAGTGCGAGCCGGCGGTCGAGTGGCCGTCGGTGTGCGCCTGCACCGAGGCGCTGGACTGCCCGACCTGCTCGGTCAATCGTGCGATGTCATCGACACATTCGCCGACGCCCAGGAACACCGAGGTGGCCCGTCCGATCGAGCGGTTGTTGGCCGCGACCAGCCGCCAGGTGACCATGCTCGGCGGCCGATCGGTCGCTGGCCGGACCGCCCTGGACGGCAGGTCACTGAGCAGGACGAACCGGGCACCGACCGGTGGCAACGGCAGCCCGGTCGGGATCGTCCCCACCAACCCGAACTGATCCATCGGCCCCCCAGCCCTCGCATGTCACGACGGCGTAAGGCTTCGGTCCAGGGTCGACGGCGCGATGGCCAGAACATGAACTACGCGCGGCGCCGACCCATCGGCTGGGTGCCGGGGGTTTAGCCGGTCAGGAATCCAGTGACAAATGCGGTTTGGCCTCCAGGCCACGCAGGCCGTTCCAGCCGAGATTCACCAGGTGTGCGGCGACTTCCTCGCGTTTGGGTTTGCGCACCTCGAGCCACCACTGGCCGGTCAGCGCGACCATGCCGACCAGCATCTGGGCGTACATGCCGGCCAACTTGGTGTTGAGCTTCCGCGCGCCGAACTCGCGCACCAGGATGTACTCCACCTGGCTGGCGATGTCGTTGAGCAACGAGGAGAAGGTGCCGGTGCTGGTGGCCACCGGCGAGTCCCGCACCAGGATTCGGAAACCGTCGGTCTCCTCCTCGATGTAGGTGAGCAGCGCCAGCGCGGCCTGCTCGACCAGGGCCCGCGGGTTGTCCCCGGTCAGCGCCGAGGTGATCGCGTCCATCAGGTTGCGCATCTCGCGGTCCACTACGACCGCGTACAAGCCTTCCTTGCCACCGAAGTGCTCGTACACCACCGGCTTGCTGACACCGGCGCGGGCAGCGATCTCTTCGATCGAGGCGGCCTCGAAGCCCTTCTCGGCGAACAGCGCGCGCCCCACATCGAGCAGCTGCTCGCGTCGTTCCTTGCCGGTCATCCGAACCCGGGGCCTGCTCTCGCTGTCGCTCACCGCTCCATTGTCTCAGCTATTGCCGCCCGGCATCGCCGCCTCCGACCGCATTGTGCGGCCTGAAACCGCGACTCTTCGGGGAGAAATCGCGGTTTCGGGCCGCACAATGCAGTTAGGGGAGGGGTTGGACCGGTTTCCAGGGCAGCGGGCTGGACAACACCAGCGACGAGGTCGGCTTGCCGTAGCGGGCCAGCCGGTCGATCAGGTCCTGAAAGCCGGCCATGTCCGCCACCGCGATCCGCAGTACGGTGCAGGCATCCCCGGTGACCCGGTGCACTTCGAGCACCTCGGGCCAGCCGTGCACCGACTCGTCCTTGAGGATGCACTTGGGCCCGTAACAGTCGAGCTGGACGAACGCCTGGACGGCCCGGCCCAGCGCATTCGGGTCGATCCGCGCGGCGTAACCACGCACCACACCGGCGTCGGTGAGCCGGCGCACCCGCTCGGCGACGGCCGGTGCCGACAGGTTCACCCGGCGCGAGATCTCGTTCTGCGACAACCGCGCGTCGCCCTGCAACTCGGCCAGGATTCGCCAATCCACACTGTCCATCAGTCCAGTTTACAAACGTCTACCGTTCCCGCGCTTTGCCTTACATTCGTAAGGCCGACTAGGGCATTGCCTGGCATCCGGGATACCGATTCGCCGCTGGGGTTGCAATCATGGACGGATGAGTGAAACCCAGAGCAGCGCCACCGCCGTCGCGGCCAGGCCCGACGCGGACGCGCCCAACCTCGACTACGCCGGCCGCACTCCCTACGTCGCCTACACCGACTCCGACGTGCTGGCCAGCCTGGTGCACCCGCAGACCACCGAGCCGCTCGAGGTCACCTTCATCATCGCCACCCAGGTGATGGAACTGCACTTCAACCTGCTGATCCACGAGTGGCGGCTGGCGATCCGGGCCCTGGACACCGATGACCTGGCCGGCGCCCTGCGTGCCCTGCGCCGGTCGGTGGTGACCCAGGACAGCCTTATCCAGTCGTGGAACCTGCTCTCGGTGATGTCGGCGGTCGAGTACAACCGGTTCCGTGGCTCGCTGGGCAAGGCGTCCGGCTTCCAGTCCTTCAGTTACCGGGAGCTGGAGTTCCTGATCGGCGCGAAGAACGAGAAGATGCTCAACCCGCACTCCGGGATGCCCGCGATTCACCAGCAGTTGCAGGCCGCCTACGACAATCCCTCGCTCTACGACACGGCCCTGCGCCTGCTCGGACGGCGCGGCCTGCCGGTGCCGGCCGAGGTGCTGGCCCGCGACGTCCGCGAGCCGTGGACGGACTCGAACCCGGCCGTCATCGAGGCCTGGCGAGGAGTTTATGCCGACAACGATGGGGATTCGCCGCTGGCCGAGCTGGCCGACGTACTCGTCGCGATCGCCGAGCGGCACAGCACCTGGCGCTTCGTGCACTACACGGCGGTCCGCCGGATCCTCGGCGCCAAGCCCGGCACCGGTGGCTCGGCCGGGCTGGCCTGGTTGAAACGCACCGTGGACGCACCGGTGTTCATCGACCTGTGGGACGTCCGCAATGTCCTCTGAACCGACCCGGCAGGACGCGGTCAAGGCCGACCAGGATGACGAACTGGCTTATCTTCGCGAGAGATTCCAGCTTCCGGACGGCATCGTCTACCTGGACGGCAACTCGCTCGGCGCGCTGCCCGAGGCGGTGCTGCCGGCGGTGACCGAGGTGATCGGCCGGGAGTGGAGCCAGGACCTGATCACCTCGTGGAACGTCAACGAGTGGTGGCAGCTACCGGGCCAGATCGGTGACCGGATCGGTGCACTGATCGGCGCCGCCGCCGGCCAGGTGATGTGCGGGGATTCGACCTCGGTGCAGTTGTTCCAGGCGCTGGTGGCCAGCTGCCGGCTGCGCCCCGGCCGGTCGGTGATCCTCACCGACGGCGCGAGCTTCCCCACCGATCAGTACATTGCCGATTCGGTGGCCAGGTTGCTCGGGCTGCGGGTGGTCCGGCTGCACCCGTCCGAACTTGCCGAGCAGCTCGATTCCGACGTTGCGGTGGTGTCGTTCTCGCAAGTCGACTACCGCACCGGTGAGCTGTTCGACACCGCCGCGATCACTCGTGCGGTGCAGGCCGGCGGCGCGATCATGCTGTGGGATCTGTGCCATTCGGCTGGTGCGCTGCCGGTCGAGCTGGACGCGGTGAACGCCGACCTGGCGGTGGGCTGCACCTACAAATACCTCAACGGCGGCCCGGGATCGCCCGCGTTCATCTATCTGGCGCGCCGGCACCAGGCCGCCGTGGAGCTTCCGCTGACCGGCTGGCATGGGCACCGGGAACCGTTCGCGCTGCATCAGCACTACACCCCGGCCACCTCGATCGAGCAGGCCCGGATCGGCACCCCGCCGCTGCTGTCGATGGCCGCGTTGAACGCCGCGCTGGGTGTCTTCGACGGCCTGGACCTGCGGGCCGTCCGAGCGAAGTCGCTGGCGCTGACCGATCTCGCGATCGCGTTTGCCGATACCCGGCTGGCCGAATTCGGCGTCGAGGTGGTCACCCCTCGCGAGCCCGAACGGCGCGGCTCGCAGGTGTCGCTGCGGATGCCGAATGCCTACGAGGTGTGCCAGGCGCTGATCGAGCGGGGCGTGATCGGGGACTTCCGGGCACCGGACCTGTTGCGGCTGGGCTTCACCCCGCTGTACCTGCGGCACGCCGAGGCCTTCGACGCCCTCAGCGTGCTGGCCGAGGTGCTGGCCAGCGGCAGTTACCGCGAGGCGAGGTTCGCTCAGCGTGCGGCGGTGACCTGACCGGCCTTCGCGGCGGCCTTCTCGGTGGCCTTGCGCTCGGCGAGCTTGTCGAAGCGGTCACGCTTGGGCCACCGGACGTCACTGGCCCAGCCCAGCTTCTCGAACAGCCAGATCGTCCGGGCCGAGATGTCGAGCTGGCCCCGGTCGACGCCGTGCCGCGCGCAGGTCGGGTCGGCGTGGTGGCTGTTGTGCCAGGACTCGCCCATGCTCAGGATCGCCAGCGGCCAGAAGTTGGCCGACTTGTCGCGGGAGGCGTACGGACGCTCACCGATCAGGTGACACACCGAGTTGATCGACCAGGTAACGTGGTGCAGGACGCACAGCCGCACCAGCGACGCCCAGAAGAATGCGGTCACCGCGCCCATCCAGGACCAGCTGATCAGGCCACCGAGCACGGCGGGCGCGAGCATCGTGAAAGCGACCAGCGCCGGGAACTGCCGGTCGATCGCGACCAGATCCTTATCGGCCAGCAGGTCGGGGGTGTACTTCTCCTGGTTGGTATGCGCGGGGTCGAACAGCCAGCCGAGGTGGGCGAACCAGAAGCCCTTGGTCAGGCCGCCGAGCGTCTCACCGAAGCGCCACGGCGAGTGCGGGTCACCCTCACGATCGGAAAAGGCGTGGTGGCGCCGGTGGTCGGCGACCCAGCGGATCACCGGACCCTCGATGGCCAGCGAGCCGGCGATCGCCATCGCGATCTTCAGGCCCCGGTTGGCCTTGAAGGCCCCATGGGTGAAGTAGCGATGAAAGCCGACCGTGATCCCCAGCGCGGAGACCACATAGAACACCAGCGACAGGGCGAGGTCGGTCCAGCCGATCCCCCAGCCCCAGGCGAGCGGGATGGCGGCAACGAGCGCCAGGAACGGCACGATCACGAACAGGTAGAGCGCGGCCTGCTCGCCGCGCGCCTTATTGCCTGACAGCATCGGTTTGCCGTTGGGCTGGCCGTCGCGCAGGGCCTGCGTCTCATCGACCATCGTCATGGGCTCGTCCTCCGGTGCGGTCTGGTGTCAAGGGGGGTTCGTAGCCGGGATGAGGGCTCGATTGGCTTACCTACGGAAGCGTAACCTACGCAACCGTAGGTTCGGGTGCGTGTAAGGCAAATTCACAGTGAGTAGGCTGTCGCGGTACCTCGACGGCTGGTCGCCGTGCGAGGTTCAGTGGGAGATGGGGTAATCGGCAGCCCGCCGGCCTTTGGAGCCGTGCAGTCTCGGTTCGAGTCCGAGTCTCCCAGCCACACCTTGGGGACGGCGTAGGTAGCAAGCCGGCCGACAGGCCGGAGCGGCGCCAGAACGCTACGTCGGGAGCTGCTGCTCGACCCGCTCCGAGACCGCAGTAAGCCAGCCGCGATAAGTCCACCCATCGGCCGCCGGGTCATACCCACAAGCAAGGTCTTTCAGGATCAGACGCCTAAGTTGCTCTTCAGACGGAGCGTCACGAAGTGCATCGGCGATCTCGCCAGAAAGTAAGACAGCCAGATCGCTTTCTTCTGCATAGGTTGACACGACGCTCCAGGCGCTGCCGCCGTCGTCTGCCCACTCCTCGTGGAAATACGTGCGGAGTAGGGACTCCAACGCGGGAACGCTGCTCATGGCTGCGGAAACGCGGTGTGGATGCGGTAGCCGTGGATCATGGAGCGGTCCCTCCTAAGAATGACAATCAACCCAGAAACATCGGATGTCGTGAGATCGAAACGGAAGACGGTTATCCCAATCGACGCAGGCGCCGATCCTTGCAACATCAACTTGGGCGTGTCCTTGGCGAGCCATTTGTCGATCTTGGATTTCCTGCTGGCCAGTAAATCAGAGATGCTTGTCTCCGCTATCTGACGGTTGTAAAAGCTCGATGCAAGCTGTCGATCAGGTTCGGCACGTAGTCGTCCGAGCAGCTCCTTTTCATCTTTGCCTACGTGTTTCAGCAGCGTGTGGCCTTTGACCTCATGCGCTCCGAGGCCACCGCCGGGCACCAGCCGGGTCACTCGCTCGTGCGGGGCCAACTCCTCCAGGGTCTTGGCCGCCCGCAGCCCGGTCTCGCCCTCTCGCAACAACCTGCCCCCGGGTAGCGCACCGAGCGCGTCCAGGCCCAACAACCCACCGCCGACCGACCGATCGTGCCGGCTGGCCCGGGTGGAGTCGGTCACCAACTGCGCCGCCGACACGGCCGCCGCCGCCGCAAAACAGGCGGCTGCCGCCGGTGGACACACCACCAGCAGGACCAGCCCGGCCACGGTCAGCTCGTCGCCGAGGTTGCTCAGCGCTCGCGACAACCCGGCCAGCCCAGGGTGCTCGATCAGCGGCGCGGCCGGCGACAGCGAGCTGAGCACCGTCACCAGGCCATGGCCGAAGGCCGACCAGCCATGTCGATCGCGATCCAGCTCGGCCGCCCTGCCCAACAGCTGCCGGCACCGGCGCAGCGCCGCGTCCCACTCGTCCCAGCTTCGATCGAACTGACTGGCGAGCGTCGAGAGCCGGGCGTCCGCCACGGCCGACGCCGGATGCCCCAGCACGGCCCGAGCTTGCGCGCAGCCATCGTCAAGTTGCCGTCGCAATAAGACTAAACGCGGTTGGAGCTGGTCGAGCACCGCCGCGTAGCCGAGCAGGGCCACCGCGTAGTCCTCGTACCGGCCGGCGACCCGTCCCAGCTCGGGCAACTGCCCGGCCACCGAGCTTGCGAACCCGCGCTGCGCGGCGCCCTGCCAGCCCGGCGAGTCGGCGCAACCGGCCAGTACCCGCGCGACCCGTCGCAGCTCGGTGCCGAAACCACCGGACCTGGCCGCCACCGCACGCAGCCGGGACGGGTCGCCGGCCGGCATCGGGCGGGCCAGGCACCGTTGCGCGGCCAGCAATCCCAGTCCCGACATGAGCTGAGACGGTAGCCAGAATCGCCACCAGCCGTCCGAAGTTATCCACAGCCTCGACCTGAGCAGCGCAATCTGGGGCTCCGGATTCGGCTAGGCTCGCGAACGTGACCGCCTCCGACGCACCAGGTGCGCCCAAGCCGCTCACCGTCATCGTGCTGGCCGCCGGCGAGGGCACCCGGATGAAGTCGGTCGCGCTGCCGAAGGTGCTGCATTCCTTCGCTGGCCGGTCCCTGCTCGGCCACGCGCTGGCCGCCACCGCCGACCTCGATCCGGTCACCACCGCCGTGGTCATCGGCCACCGCCGCGACGAGGTCGCCGCGCACCTGAGTGGTATTGCACCCGATGCCGTTCCGGTAGTCCAGGCCGAGCAAAACGGCACCGGGCATGCTGTCCGCACCGCGCTGGACGAGATCAACCGCAGCCTGGGCCGGGACCCGAGCGGCACCGTGCTGGTGCTGCCCGGCGACGCTCCGCTGCTCACCCCCGCCAGCCTGCGCGACTTGCTTGCCGAGCATGCCGAATCCGGCGCGGCGGCCACCCTGCTGACCAGCGTGCTGGCCGACCCGACCGGCTACGGCCGGGTGATCCGGGACCCGAACCGGGCCGGCGCTGTGCAGAAGGTGGTCGAGCACAAGGACGCCAGCCCCGCCGAACTCGACGTGGCCGAGGTCTCCGCCCTGGTTTATGCCTTCGATGCCGAGTTGCTGCGCGACGCGGTCGGCCGGCTGAGCACCGACAATGCCCAGCACGAGGAATACCTGCCCGAGGTGGTCAGCATCTTCGTCGCCGAGGGCCGTGACGTCCGGGCCCGGTTGGCACCGGCCGTCGAGACCGCCGGCGTCAACGACCGGGTACAGCTCGCGGCCGCCCATCGCAGCTACAACGCCCGGCTGCTGGATGCGCATATGCGCAACGGCGTCACCGTGATCGACCCGGCCACCACCTGGGTCGACGCCGACGTACGGCTGGCAGCCGACGTGACCCTGCACCCGAACGTCCAACTACACGGCAGCACCCGGATCGACTCGGGCGCGGTGATCGGGCCGGACAGCACCCTGACCGACACCGATGTCGGGGCCGGCAGCGTGCTGCAGCGCACCGTGGCCATGCGATCCCGGATCGGCGCCGGCGTCACCGTCGGACCGTTCGCCTACCTGCGGCCGGGCACCGAGCTGGCCGATCAGGTGCACATCGGAACCTACGTAGAAATAAAGGGATCCGACGTCGGCACCGGATCCAAGGTGCCGCACCTGAGCTATGTCGGGGATGCCAGCATCGGCGAGCACACCAACATCGGCGCGGCCACCGTCTTCGTCAACTACGACGGCGTGCACAAGCACCGGTCCACCATCGGCAGCCATGCCCGAACCGGTGCCGACAACATGTTCGTCGCGCCGGTCCACGTCGGTGACGGGGCTTACACCGCGGCCGGGTCGGTGATCACCCTGGACGTCCCACCGGGTGCACTTGCGGTGGGACGCGCCAAGCAACGCAACGTGGCAAGCTGGGTCTTGCGACGACGCGGCGGGACCGCGGCCGCCGCGGCGGCTCAGGCCGCCGGGGCCGGCGAAGACGACGAGCAGGACAACGGTGGGAGCAGTCAAGGATGAGCACTCTGGAATTACCCGGGCGCAAGAGCTTGACCTTGTTCTCCGGCCGGGCCTTTCCCGAACTCGCTCAACAGATCGCCGATCACCTGGGGACTGAGATCACCCCGATGGCCGCGATGGATTTCGCCAACGGCGAGATCTTCGTCCGGCCCGAGGAGTCGGTCCGTGGCTCGGACGCCTTCGTGATCCAGTCGCACACAACCCCCATCAATCATTGGGTGATGGAGACGCTGATACTGGTCGACGCGCTCAAGCGTGCCTCGGCCAAGCGGATCACCGTGGTCGCGCCGTTCTATCCCTATGCCCGCCAGGACAAGAAGCATCGTGGCCGAGAGCCGATCTCGGCGCGGCTGATGGCCGACCTGCTCAAGACCGCCGGGGCCGACCGGATCATGTCGATCGACCTGCACACCGCACAGATCCAGGGCTTCTTCGACGGCCCGGTGGATCACCTTTTCGCCTTACCGCTGCTGGCCGAATACGTGGCCAAGACCTACGCCGGCGAGGACTTCACGGTCGTCTCACCAGACACCGGACGGGTCCGGGCCGCCGAGCAGTGGGCCGACCGGATCGGTGGCGCGCCGATCGCCTTCATCCACAAGACCCGCGACCCAACCGTGCCCAACCAGGTGGTCGCCAACCGGGTGGTCGGCGACGTCGCCGGCCGGCTGTGCATCCTGGCCGATGACATGATCGACACCGGCAACAGCATCGTCAAGGCCGCCGACCTGCTCTATGACGCCGGCGCGTCCGACGTGATCATTGCCGCCACCCACGGGGTGTTCTCCGATCCGGCCGCCGATCGGCTGAAGAACTGCCGGGCCCGCGAAGTGATCATCACCAACACCCTGCCGATCCGGCCCGAGCAACAGTTCGACAAGCTGACCGTCATCTCGATCGCACCGATGATCGCCCGCGCCATCAAGGAAGTCTTCGAGGACGGCTCGGTCACCAGCCTGTTCGACGGCCGCAGCTAGCCCCCCGCTTCCTCGCTGGCCGCCCCGCGATCTTCAGACAATCTGTGCGCCATGGCGTGCGAAACGTCTGAAGATTGCGAACGAACGCGGCCGGCGGTAAGTCTGACGACCTTCACCCGCCGGTCGTCCGGGTGCGTGCTGCGCTCGCATTGTGCGGCCCGAATTCCCAAGACACGCCGACGCGGCTGGGAACTCGGGCCGCGAAATGCGTTAGGGAGCGAGGGCGGCGGCTATTCGGGCGAAGCCGGCCACGTCGATGGTCTCGCCCCGGGCGGTCGGATCGACGCCGGCCGCGACCAGGGCAGCCTGAGCCGCCGCCGGTGAGCCGGCCAGCCCGGCCAGCACCGAACGCAGCATCTTGCGGCGCTGGGCGAAGGCCGCGTCGATCACCGCGAACACCCGCTCCCGGCCGACCGAGGTTACCGGCGGCGTGCCCCGGGTGAAGTGCACCAGGCCGGATTCGACATTGGGCACCGGCCAAAATACCGACCGCGGCACCACGCCGACCCGCTTGGCCGGCCCGTACCAGGCCAGCTTGGCGCTGGGCACGCCGTACACCTTCGAACCGGGCGGGGCGGCCAACCGATCGGCAACCTCGAGCTGCACCAGCACCAGGCCGTGCCGGATGGTCGGGAACGCGGCCAGCAGGTTCAGCAGCACCGGCACCGAGATGTTGTACGGCAGGTTGGCCACCAGCGCGGTCGGCTGCGGATCGGGCAGTTCGGTGAGCCCGAGCGCGTCCGCGGTGAGCACGGTGAGCCGGTCCGCCAGCGACGGAGCCAGCCCGGCCACGGTCAGCGGCAGCTCGGCAGCCAACCTGGCATCGATCTCGACGGCCGTCAGATGGCCGCTGGCGGCCAACAGGCCCAGGGTCAGGGAGCCAAGCCCCGGGCCGACCTCGAGCACCGACTCGTCCGGCGCCAGCGCGGCCTCCCGGACGATCCGCCGGATGGTGTTCGGATCGTGCACGAAATTCTGGCCGAGCGTCTTGGTGGGACGGATCTGCAGCCGTTCGGCCAGCTCGCGAACCTGGACCGGGCCGAGCAGGGTATCCACGTCCCGCAGTATGCCGGGCGGGGTGCCGATCAGTACCAGTTGGTGGCTTGCGAGTGTGCCCAGGCCGCACACGGCGTGCCGTACACCCCGGAGATGTAGCTGAGGCCCCAGGTGATCTGGGTCTTGGCGCTGGTCTGCCAGTCCGCACCGGCCGAGGCCATCTTGCTGCCCGGCAGCGCCTGCGGGATGCCATAGGCGCCGGAGGAGTTGGCGGCGTTGGTACGCCAGCCGCTCTCCTTGCTCCACAGGCTGACCAGGCAGGAGAACTGGTCGGTGCCCCAGCCGTGCGCGGCGACCAGGCCGGCCGCGATCTGCTGGGCGGCGCCGGCCGGGATGACCGCACCGACCGGAGCGCTCTTGGTGCCGACCTTGGTCTTCTGGTCGACCGGCGGACTCAGCACGATGGTGCGAGTCGGCACCTTGCCGGCCAGCTTCCCGTCGACGTAGACGAGCTGGTAGGTGATCTGGCTGACGCCGTTCTGGCCGGGCGTCACCACCGAGTTCGTCCCGACGTAGCTGTTCGGGTCGTTCTGCTTGACGTTCCCGTACGGCACGCTGACCTGCTGCACGCTGCTGCCGTAGGTCACCCGCTTGACGGTGATGACCTCGTTGGCGGTGATGGTGCTGCCACCGTCCACCGACAACCGGTCGTTGGGAGCCAGGAAGATGCCGCCGTCACTGATCGCCTGGTAGACCGTCGGCCCGGCGCTGAGCACGACGACCGACTTGCCGGCGATCTTGAAGGTGACCTTCATCGGCGAGCTGATCGCCAGGTTGGTGACCCCGTCGTCGAGCCGCTTGGACCGCGACACCGAGACCAGGTCCTGGGTGCCGTAACCGAGCTGGCCGAGCGCCTCGTCCACCGAGTCGGCGTTGACCCACACGTCGCGGGCCTGGCCGTTGATCAGCAGGTGCAGCAGGTGGCCGCGATCGATCACGATCTGCGCGCCGTCCTTGACCGGGGACTGCAGGTCCGGCGCCACCAGGTCGTGTTCGCCGACCGGGACGTGGGCTGCTGCCAGCACCCCGGCCACGTTGGCGGCGGAGGTGTGTACCCGCCGATCCTGGCCGTCGATCCGCAGATCGACCGACTTGCCACCGTTCACCCAGGCGGCGGTGCCACCCAGCAGTCCGGCAAGAACCAGTCCGTACAGGCCTAACTTGATACTGCGACGCAAAACAAAAACTCCTCGGCTCTGCTGCCGGCCGCGGGTTACCCCACCGGTGCGCTGACGTAGGACATGGCACAGCGAGGTCCGTCCCGGTAGGGATGCACCCGCTATGGGCGGTTTCGTAGCAACCTACAGGCGCTGCCCGCACACTGGCCAGGGGCTAGCCCCACGCGCGTCGTACAGCTTGGTGGCGACCGCGATCTGCTGCGACCGGCTGGCCAGGTCCGCTCGGGCGGCGTAGCTGCCGCCGCCGTTGGACAGCCAGGTGCCGATGTCGAACTGCAGGCCGCCGTAGAAACCGTTGCCGGTGTTGATGGCCCAGTTACCGCCCGACTCGCAGGCAGCCACCGCGTCCCAGTTCAGGCTGCCCCCACTGGCGGCCGGCGGCGGGCTGGCGACGGCGACCGCCTTCTGCGGCTTGGTGCCGACCTTCTTCACCTCGGCCACCGGCTGGCGGAGCACGTCCTGGCCCTGGACGATCTTGCCGGCCAGCTTGCCGTCGACGTAGACCAGTTGGTAGGTCACCTGCTTCGCACCGGGCTTGCCGGCCGAGACCACGGTGTCCTGCCCGACGTACTTGGTGGCATCCGGCTGGGTCACCGTGCCGAACGGAACTCCGACGGTCTCGGTCCGCGCGCCGTAGTGAACCCGCTGGATCCGGATCACCTGGCCATCGGTGACGGTGCTCGTGCCGGGTACCGACAGCCGATCAGCCGGGCCGAGGAAGATCAGCGAGGCGCTGATGGCGTCGTTCACGGTCGGGCCGGCGCTGGACACCTGGACGCGCTTGCCATCGAGCAGGAAGGTCAGCTGCTTCGGCGAGGCGATCGCGAGGTTGGTGGTGCCGCGATCGAGCCGCATCGAGCGGGATACCGAGACCAGGTTGGTGCTGCCGTAGCCGAGTTGGCTGAGCGCCTCGTCCACCGAATCGGCGTTGACCCAGACGTCGCGGGCGGTGCCGTTGACGGTCAGGTGCAGCAGGTGGCCGCGCCGCACGACGATGGTGCTGCCGTTGGCGAGGGTGGAATCGAGGTCCGGAGCCACGATGTCGTGGGTCCCGACACTCACGCCGGCGGCTGTCAAAGCCCCGCGGACGTTGCTGGCGGTGGTGTGGACCTGCTGGTTGACCCCGTCGATCTTGAGGGCAATCGACTTGTCAGCCGGGGCGCTCGCCCAGGCGGCAGTGCCGCCGAGAACGCCCACTATGACGAAGCCGTACAGGCCGTACTTCACGCTGCGACGCAAGAAAAAACTCCCAGATCGTTGTGGCCCGGATGGCCGGTCGCGTTCTGCTCGGTCACAGCACCGTAACGGCGCCGGGTCCGGATGACCAAACCTGATCTTGAAGTTTTTTTCGCGAACCAGACATTACATGCCGAAAACCCGGTGCCCGGTCGCCGAAATCGTGTCGCAGACCACGGATTCCTCGACATTTTTGAGTTCGGCGATAAGCCGCACAACGTGCGGAATCAGGTACGGCGCGTTCGGCCGGCCCCGATAGGGATGCGCGGTCAGAAACGGGGCGTCGGTCTCGACCAGCATCGAAGTCAGCGGGGTGGCCTCGGCGGCGGCCCGCAAACCGGGGGCATTCTTGAACGTCAACACCCCGGAAAAAGATAGTAAATAGCCATTCCGGACGCACTCGGCGGCCATCGAGGCATCGCCGGAGAAGGCATGAAATACCACTCCGGCGGCTGGCGCGCCCTCGTCGGCCAGGATCGCCAGCACATCGGCATGGGCGTCCCGGTCATGGATCATCAGCGGCTTGGCCACCCGCTTGGCCAGCGCGATATGCCGGCGGAAGTGCTCCTGCTGCTCGGCCGGCGTGGTCTGGTCCCAGTAGTAGTCAAGCCCGGTCTCACCGACCGCCACCACCTTCGGATGCCCGAGCAACTCCGCCAGCCGCGCGTAGTGCTCATCGGTCAGCCCGCGGACCCCGGTCGGGTGCACCGCAAGTGCCGCGTAGACGTCCGGATGGGCGGTGGAGGCGATCGCCGAATCCCACTCCGCCACCTCGCAGCCGACGTTGACCAGCCGGCGCACGCCGACCGCCGCGGCCTGCTCGACCGCTGCGGCCACGAAGTCCGGCCCGGCCGGTTCGCCGCGCTGGCTGAGCCCGGCACGCGAGGACATCGCGTCGAGGTGACAGTGCGCGTCGAACACCGAGCCGGCCAGCGGCCGGGGAGCCGGCACCGGCTCGTTTGTCCTTTGCGACACTGGTGATTGTCGCCTAGGCCGGGTCAGCAGGCTCGAGTCGAGCGAGCTCGTCGGCCACCACGGACGGGTCGAGCTTGGTGATGATCGGGGTCGGCGGGGCCAGCGGCCGGCCAGCCTCGATCGGCTGCGAACGCCAGCTGGCCTGGGTCTGGTAATCGCCGGTCAGCACCGAGTACGACGGGGAACCGGCCGCGGTCGGTTCGGCCACCTCGACCAGTTCCGGCATCGCCGCCCAGACCCCGGTGCCGCCGAGCGCGGCATGCACCTTCGACGAGGTGGCCGGCAGGAACGGCGTGATCAGGGTCTTGACGTCATCGACCACCTGCAGCGTCGTGTGCAGCACGGTGGCCATCCGGTCCGGGTTCTCGTTCTTCAGCTTCCACGGGGCGGTGTCGGACAGGTACTTGTTCGCCTCGCCGACCAGCTTCATGACCTCGCCCAGCGCGGCCTTCTGCCGGTTCCGCCCGATCAGCTCGCCGACCGTGTCGAAGGCGGCCACCGACGAGGCGAGCAGCGTCCGGTCGAGCTCGGTCAACTCGCCGGCGGCCGGGATCGAGCCGAGGTTCTTGGCCGTCATCGAGATGGTCCGGTTCACCAGGTTGCCCCAACCGGCGACCAGCTCGTCGTTGTTGCGCCGGACGAACTCGGCCCAGGTGAAGTCGGTGTCCTGGTTCTCGGGGCCCGCACTGGTCAGGTAGTAGCGCAGCGCGTCGGCGTCATAGCGCGACAGCATGTCCCCGACGTAGATCACCACGTTGCGGGACGAGGAGAACTTCTTACCCTCCATGGTGAGGAACTCGCTGGACACCACGTCGTAGGGCCGGTTGAGCGCGCCGAGCGGGCCGGGCTTGCCGTCCTTGGCGCCGATCCCGGAGTAGCCGAACAGCATCGCCGGCCAGATCTCGGCGTGGAAGACGATGTTGTCCTTGCCCATGAAGTAGTAGGCGCGGGAATCGGGGTCCTGCCACCACTTGCGCCACGCCTCGGGGTCACCGCTGCGAGCAGCCCACTCGATCGAGGCGGACAGGTAACCGATCACCGCATCGAACCACACGTAGATCTTCTTGTCGTTGCGGTCGCGCCAGCCGTCCAGCGGTACCGGGATGCCCCAGTCGAGGTCCCGGGTGATGGCGCGCGGCTTCAGGTCATCGAGCAGGTTCAGCGCGAACTTCTGCACGTTGGAGCGCCAGTGCCCCTGCTTGCGCAGCCAGTCCGAGATCACGTCGGAGAACGCCGGCAGGTCCAGGAAGAACTGCTCGGTCTCGACGAACTTCGGCGTCTCGCCGTTGATCTTCGAGCGGGGCTCGATCAGGTCGATCGGGTCCAGCTGGTTGCCGCAGTTGTCGCACTGGTCGCCGCGCGCGCTCGGGTAGCCGCAGATCGGACAGGTGCCTTCTATATAGCGGTCGGGCAGCGTGCGGCCGGTGGACGGGCTGACCGCGCCCAGCTCGGTCCGGGCGAAGATGTAGCCGTTGTCGAGCAGGCCGAGGAACAGTGCCTGCACGACGGCGTAGTGGTTGGTGGTGGTGGTCCGGGTGAACAGGTCATAGGACAGCCCCAGCTGCTGCAGATCCTTGGCGATCACCAGGTTGTTGCGGTCGGCCAGCTCGCGCTCGCTGATGCCCTCGCGCTCGGCCTGCACCTGGATCGGAGTGCCGTGCTCGTCGGTGCCCGACACCATCAGCACGTTGTTGCCGGCCATCCGGTGGTAGCGGCTGAACACGTCGGACGGGACGCCGAAGCCGGCCACGTGACCGATATGCCGGGGGCCATTGGCGTACGGCCAGGCCACCGCGGTCAGTACATTTATGCTCACTCCCCCAGCCTAGTGAGGGTCGCCAGCTGGTTGATCGGCGGCGGTGGCCGGTTTCTTGGCGGCGACCACCGCGTCGAAGACCAGCCGCTTGGCCAGCCCCGCCTGCAGTGCCACCGCGGCGATCGCGTCCTTGCGGGGCTCGCCGGCCGC
This sequence comes from Actinomycetota bacterium, assembly GCA_030853265.1. Classification (GTDB taxonomy): domain Bacteria; phylum Actinomycetota; class Actinomycetes; order Mycobacteriales; family Jatrophihabitantaceae; genus Jatrophihabitans_A. The sequence continues at coordinate 9,288 of JALYVK010000031.1, read as the reverse complement.
CTCGCGGATGCCCACCAGTTCGGCCAACTCCGCCGCGCTGCGGTCCTCGCCCTGGTCGGCGGCGCCGGCCACCACCAGGGTGATCTCGCCCCGGACGTCCTGGTCGGCCGCCCAACCCGCGAGCTCGGTCAGCGAAGCCCGCTTGACCTCTTCATAGGTCTTGGTCAGCTCCCGGCACACCGCGGCCGGCCGGTCGCCGCCAAATGCGGTCACCAGGTCGGCCAGCGCGTCGGCCAGCCGGTGCGGCGATTCGAAGAACACCATGGTCCGCCGCTCGGAACCGAGTTCGGCGAGCAACTTGCGGCGGCCGGCGCCCTTGCGGGGCAGGAAGCCCTCGAAGCAGAACCGGTCCACCGGCAGCCCGGACACCGCCAGCGCGGTGGTCACCGCGGACGGGCCGGGCAGCGAGGTCACCGGCAGGCCGGCCTCGATCGCGGCCAGCACCAGCCGATAGCCGGGGTCTGACACCGAGGGCATCCCGGCGTCGGTGATCACCAGGACGTCCCGGCCGGCCTGCAGCTGCTCGACCAGCTGCGGCACCCGACCCTGCTCGTTGCCCTCGAAGAAGGACAGCACCCGGCCGGTCAGCCGGACCCCGAGGTCGGCGGCCAGCCGGTGCAGCCGCCGGGTGTCCTCGGCAGCAATCACCGGACAGCTCGCCAGCGCCTGGGCCAGCCCGGTCGAGGCGTCACTGGGCCGGCCGAGCGGCGCACCGGCCAGGATCAGCCGTCCGACATCGGGTTGGGTGCGGTCGGCGGCCGGAGTCATAGCTGCAGACCCTACGATCACCTGCGTGACGTCCGCGACCATGCACCGCAGCGAGCCGGTGGCCGCCGTCACCGGCCCGGCCCGGTCGGTACCGCTGGCGCTGCGGCCATGGCGGCCGGACTCGGCCCTGAACAGCTGGATCTGGACGCTGGCGGTCACCCTGCTCGCGGCCGGCACCCGGTTCTGGGCGCTGGGCTTCCCGTCGTCCAAGAGCTTCGATGAGGTGTATTACGCGACCGAGGCGCAGGAGCTGCTGCGCTACGGCTATGAGGACAACCGCGATTACATGTTCATCGTGCATCCGCCGCTGGGTAAGTGGCTGATCGCGCTGACCTCGGCAATCTGGGGCAACAACTCCCTCGGTTGGCGGATCGCGCCGGCGCTGGCCGGCACCCTCAGCGTGCTGATCATGGTGCGGCTGGCCCAGCGGATGTTCCGCTCCACCATCCTCGGCGTGCTGGCCGGGATGTTCCTGGCCCTGGACGGCATCTCGCTGGTGATGTCACGGGTGGCGTTGCTCGACATCTTCCTGCAGTTCTTCGTGCTGGCCGGCTTCGCGGCGCTGGTGGTGGACCGCGATGAGTTGCGCAGCCGGCTCGGCGAGCTGTATGCCGCCGGGGTGGACCTGAGCTACGGCGTGCCGCGGCTGGGCCCGCGACCGTGGCGGCTGATCGGTGGCGTGCTGCTCGGCCTTGGCTTCGCGGTAAAGTGGAGCGGGTTGTCCTTCTGGGCCGGCTTCGCGCTGCTGTCGATCCTGTGGGACCGGGGCGCGTTCAAGAGCGCCGGCGTCGAGCAGCCGTGGATCGCCACCTTCAAGCGGTCGATCCCGACCGGGGTGTTCTCGCTCGGCCTGGCCCCGATCGCGGCCTACCTGCTGAGCTGGACGGGCTGGTTCGTCGGGGAGAACTCCTGGAACCGGCACTGGGGCGACACCCACCCCGGCACCGGTTTGTTCGCGCTGCTGCCGTCCGGGATCCGCAGCCTGCTCGACTACCACCATCAGGCCTACGAATTTCACAGCCACCTTTACGATCCCCATCCGTACAAGGCAAATCCGTGGTCCTGGCTGGTGCTGGGCCGGCCGATCTCGTTCTATGCCCCGAGCGGGGTGACCGGTTGCGGTGCGACCAGTTGCACCCGCGAAATCCTGCTCATCGGAACCCCCATCATGTACTGGGCATTCCTGCCCGCACTGGGCTGGCTGCTGTGGCACTGGGTGACCACCCGGGACTGGCGGGCCGGCGCGGTCTGGCTGGCGTTCCTGGCCGGTTGGGGCGTCTGGTTGCAGAACACCCGACGTACCGGGTTCCTGTTCTACATGACACCGCTGATGCCGTTTCTGGTGCTGGGACTGACCTTTGCGGTCGGCGCGCTGCTGTCGCGAACCGCGGGCGAGCGGGCCAAGGCGGCCAGCGATCAGTCAATCGCTCCGGTCCTCGCTCCTTCGTCGCTGCGATCCTCACTCACCGATCAGTCAATCGCTCCGGTGCCCGACGACGAGGTTCGCACCGTCGGGTTGCGCGAATGGGTCGAGATCCAGGGCATCTCGCTGGACCGGCTGCTGCGCTCGGCGCTGGTCGCGCTGTGGCTGGGCGCGGTGGTTGCCGACTTCGTCTGGATGTGGCCGATCTTCACCGGCGGCATGCTGACCAATCACCAATGGCAGCTGCGCATGTGGTTCCCGGGCTGGATCTGACCCGCTTCTGAAAGCGTCTAGTCAGTGGGCCAATCGGCCTATTTCCTAGTCAATTCGATTCACAATCGGCCCCGAGGCCACATTTGACGAGCTTGCTGCGGTCACTGCTGCGACCCTTCACTTAACCCCAGCTTCGCGTCCACTCTTCTTGGAGCCGCACCATGCCGCAGCCCTCTTCACACGCCCGGCGCCGCAGGTTCACCCCGCTGATCGCGTTTGCCGGCCTGCTCAGCACCGCGCTGCTTGCGGCCGCCACCACCGGTGTGCTCAGCGGATTCACCGCCAGCATTACCAACAGCGCCAACTCGATCTCGACCGGCACCCTGCTGATGCAAGAGACCGGCCAGAGCCAGACCTGCCTGTCGACCACGGCAAGCACCCAGATCGGCGGCAACGCCGGTGTCTGCGCCACCATCAACAAGTTCGGCCTGGCGAATACCCTTTCGGTACCGGGCAGTTCCTACACCACCAGCATCACCGTGAAGAACATTGGCAGCATCCCAGCGGCCAGCTTCACGCTGACCCCGTCCACGTGCACGCAGACCACCCCGGCGGCCGGCACCGGGAGCAATACCGCCTTCTGCGCCGACGTGCTGATCTCGATCGAGGACGACACCGGCACCCCGTCCTGCCTGCTCGGTGGCACTGCGGGCTCGGCCTGCCCGGCCACCCCGACCGCCACCCTGGCCAGCTGGAGCACCGCGCTGAACCTGAATGCGACGGCCGGCTCGGTGGCCCCGCTGGCCAGCCGGATCTACAAGTTCACCGTCCAGATCTCTGGCGCTGCCGGCAACACCGACCAGGGCCTGGCCGCTTCCGAACCGCTCGTCTGGGCCTTCGGTAGCTGACCCGAGCGACCACCGTGGCCGGTCCACCACCCGACGTTCGATGCCGACGGGATACGGCAGGGTGGCTACTGGCCACGGTGGTCTGCCTGTTCGCGCTGATGCTCGGCCTGGCCGGTACGGTCCAGGGCGGCTTCACCGCCCGGCTCACCAACCCGGCCGACTCGCTCAAGCTCGGTACGGTGCTGCTGGCCGGCAGCCCGGCAACCTCAGGTTGTGACACCGCACAGCTGCCGGCCTTCACCAGCCTGCCGGTCGCGTCCTGCCCGGGCGGCACGGTACTGCCGGCCAGCACGCCGGGCAGTTCGAACCTGACGGTCACCGCGGACGGGACGCTGCCCACCGCGGCCCAGCTCGGCTCGGCGGCCGCGTCGCTGTCGGGGGTGAGTTGTGGTCCGGTCCAGCTGCTCAACACGGTGGCCCCGACCGACCCGATGCTGGTCCGGGGCGGGGTCGGCTATGCGGTGGCCGGGCCGCTGACCGGCAGTGCCGGCCTCAGCCTGGACGGGGTAGCGGCCAGCCACAGCCTGGCCTCGGACGTGCTCTCTCGCAATTCCGCGGCGCTGCTCGGCAACAGCTTCTCGGTCGCCGTCTGGTTCAAGGTGAGCAGCGGCGGTAACGGGCCGCTGATCGGTTTCGGTTCGAGCCCCAACGACACCGCCGAATCGAGTTCTGACTACCCGGCGATGTGGCTCGATTCGACCGGCAAGGTACGGGCCGGGGCACGCAGCACGCTAGGCAGCGTGATCGCCACCAGCTCCGGAACCACCCGCTACGACGACGGGGCCTGGCACCTGGCCGTCATGACGATCAGCAGTGCGGTGCTGACCATCACGGTGTCGGTCTACGTCGACAGCACGCCGGCCGGCAGCGCCACCGTGCTGCTGTCGCTGGCAACCGGCTTCACCGGCTACTGGCACGTCGGCTGGTCGCCGGTCTCGGTCGCCCCGTGGAGTTCGGGAACCGGCAACTACCTGAAGGGATCGCTGTCGGACGCGGCCGTGTTCGGCTCGGTGCTGAGCGCGGCGACGGTGGCGAACCTGGCCGGCTCGGGCAGTCAGACAACCTGGCTGAGCCGGATAGGTACGGCCGGGGCGAACAGTTCCTGGCCGCTGTCCGATGACGGGACCAGCAGCTACGCCGGCACCCTGCCGGTGGTCGGCAACACCTCGGCGTGCAGCTTCCTCGACCTGACCATCGGCGGATCCGGTTTCTGCATCTACCCGAATTCGATCGCCAGCAGCTGCGCGGCACCTGCCAGCAAGCTCTCGGCGCTGGCCTCGTCCGGGCCGCTGGCCTTTCCGGCGATCCAGGCCACGGCCAGCACGGTGCTCACCTCCACCACCAAGGCCGATGCCAGTTATGCCGTCAGTTGCTCGACATTCTGCCCAGGGCTACACCTGCTGTTGCCGGTGAGCATCACCGAGAGCTACGCCGGCCTGGCCAGCACGCTGTCCGTGCCAGCTAGTCAAACGGTGATCTAGTGATCTCGACGGTGATCTAGTGGCGACCAGGCGTGATCGGCTGCTGCTCGCCGCGACGCTCGCGCTGTTGCTCGGCTGCCTGGCGGTCGGCGGGTTCTGGCTGGCCGGCGGTCGCTGGCTGACGGTGCGCACCCCGTCGATGGCCGAGACCGCCCCGGTCGGCACCCTGCTGATCACCCGCCCGGTCGGGCAGCAGCAGCTCCGTCCCGGCGAGTTCGTGGTCTTCCAGCCACCGACCGAACCCGGCCAGCGCTACGCGCACCGGATCGTCTCGATCGACCCGGACGGAACCATCCACACCAAGGGTGACCTGAACGGATCGGTGGACGCATGGGTGCTGCGGCGCTCAGACGTGTCCGGCCGGGTGGTCGCCCGGCTGTGGGGACTCGGCTGGCTACTGCGGGCGCTGCCGGTACTGCTGTTCGGGGTGCTGCTGGTGATCGCCTGCTGCCGGTACTGGGTCCGGCGCAGTCGCCGATTGCCGGCCGAGGTGCTCGGCGTCTGCGTGGTAGTGGCGCTGACCCTGCTCTGGCTCAAGCCACTGGTCCGGGCCGACATCCTGAGCATGACCTCGAACGAGGACTCGGCCACCGCCACGGTGGTCGGTACCGGCCTGCTGCCGATCCGGGCGCGGGCCACCGGGGCCGGCAGTATCTCGCTGCGGCCGGGGCACAGTGGCGTGCTGAGCGTGCGCGACCCGGCGACCGGGCTGTTCCAGCTGCACGTCGGCCCGCAGCTGAGCCCGCTGCTGTGGCTGTTGCTGGTCTGCTGTTGGCTACTACCGTTAGCGGTGCTGCTCGCGGTCGGAGTCCGGCCGCGGGAACCCAGCGCGTCCCTTTGATCGTTAGCCGGATAGAAGCACCGCCGAGGTCGTCGGCGGCGTCCGTTGTCGGCGGCCGATGCCGTGGATGGCAGAGGTCGCCGGTGGCACAGAGAGCCGAGGTTGCAATGGCGATATCAGCGAACATCCCGCGTCCGGGACTTGATCTTGAATACCCTTTGTCGCTGGGGGTATACGAGAACTACCCGCAGGCGCAGAGGGTCGTGGACTTCCTGTCCGACAACGAGTTCGAAGTGCAGCAGATGGCCATCGTCGGTACCGAGCTGAAGACCGTCGAGCGGGTCACCGGCCGGCTCACCCGCGGCAAGGTCGCCGCGGCAGGCGCCATCTCCGGGCTCTGGATGGGGCTTTTCGTGGGAATCGCGTTCTCCATCTTCGGCAACGGCAACCAGCTGGGGTTCCTGATCAGCACGCCGATCTTCGGCGCGATCTTCGGCCTGGTGTGGAGCCAGATCGGTTTCGCCGCGGTGACCCGCAACGGCACCCGGGACTTCTCCTCGGTCAGCCAGGTGGTGGCCACCAAGTACGAGGTGCTGGTCGAGCACCGCTTCTTCGAGCGAGCCAGCACGCTGCTCACCACGATGCCGGCCTAGAAGTCAGCAGCCAGGTCAGCCGCTTTCCACCACCCGGAATTCGATGCCGGCCGCGACCAGCCGGTCGATCAGCGGCTGGCCCATCGCCACCGCGGTGGTGAGCTGGCCGCTGGATTCTGGCAGCTCGTCGAAGGCCAGGCAGAGGCCCGCCTCGCCCAGCATCTTCGCGGTCTCGCCGTAGCCGGGGTCGCCACCGGACACCTCGGTAACGACCCGCCGGCCGCCGCCGGTAGCGGTGAACCGGACGCTGAACCAGCCCTTGGCACGGCGCTCCTCGGACGGGCCGGCACCGGCCCTGATCCGGCTGAGCAGCAGCTTGCGGGCCGGCGGTAGCTGCACGATGGCTGCCAAGCCGGCGACCGCGGCCACTCCGCCGAGGGCGACCGGCAGCCGGCGCACGCCGGCGTAGTGGTGATAGCTGAAGTCCGGGCCGTAGCGGGCCAACGCTCGGGCTGAGCTGGCCACCACCTGCGCGTCGATGGTGGGCAGCGGCAGCAGCCACAACTCGTCCGCCCGACGCGGTAGGCCCTGCGGTGTCGAGACCCGCCGACCGGACGGCCGCTCCTCGACCCGGCGGCGGGCCTTGGCCGCGCCGAGCGAGCTACCGAGGCGGGACAGCGCGATGGTCACCGACTGCAGCGTGCCACCGGACAGGCCGCCGCCGGCCCGCACCACGCCGTCCATCCTGATCGGTACGCCGGTCGGCAACTGCCCGACCGTGTAGTAGGCGCCGAGGTCGTGGGGGATCGAGTCGAACCCACAGCTATGCACCAGCCGGGCGCCGCTCTGCCGGGCGCGGTGGTGATAGCGGGTGTACATCAGGTCGACGAACTCGGTTTCGCCGGTCAGGTCGAGATAGTCGGTGCCGGCCGCGGCGCAGGCGGCCACCAGCGGTTCGCCGTGCCGAAGGTAGGGCCCGACCGTGCTGATCACGACTCGGGACGCGGCCGCGACGGCCTGCAACGAGGCAGGCTCCGTGACGTCGGCGATCAGTAACGGCAGCTGCGTCCAGCGCGGGTCGATGACCGCGAGCTCAGCGCGGACCGCCTCGAGCTTGGTCAGGTCGCGGCCGGCCAGCGCCCAGTTGCCACCGGCCGGCATGGCGCCGGCCAGGTACCGCGCGGTCAGCCCGCCGGTGAACCCGGTGGCCCCGAACAGGACCAGGTCGTACTCGCGGTCGGTCATGGCGCTCCTGCTGTGGACCAGAGATAGCTACGAACCACGCACTCTATGCGAGGCCGGTCAGCTAGTTGATGCAACCGGCGGTGGCCGCGTTGGTGACCGCGGTGTTGGCCGACGAGGTCGGGGCCGAGCTGCTCTGTGCGGCACTCGAGCCACCCGAGTTCGCGGGCATCAGGGACTTCACCTGAACGCCGTTGTTGCCCAGCACCAGGGTCACCACGCTGACATCGTTGGTCTGGCTGAGCACCGCACCGGGCACGGCGGCCTGCAACGCCTTGACCGCGCTCTCGGCACCCTTGGGGTACTTGATGGTGGTCTTGTCCAGCACCGCGGAGGTGGGTGCCGGAACGGTGGTGGTGAAACCGAGTTTGGTCAGCGCCGCCGCGTTGGTCTTCTCCAGGCCGTTGGAGTTGGTGTCATTGACGACCGCGACGGTCACCGTCTTCGGATCGGCCGCCTTGGCACTCTTCAAGGCGTCCTGGGACGGATTGCCGATCACGGTGTTGATGAAGTTCGGCATGGCCGCGGTGTCGACCACGATCACGTCGCCGACCGGGGAGTTCGGGTCGTCACCAGCCACCGGGATGGTGGTGAAGGTGACGTTGCCCGCGCTCAGGTTCTGCATCTGCTGAGCCAGCTTGGTCGGGTCCAGCGACTGATCCATCGTCAGCGATGAGGTAACCGCCTTCAGCAGATTCTGCAACTTGAACGGGTTGAGCAGCGTTCCGCCGGACACCAGCTTGCGGAATACCGCTGACAGGAAGTACTGCTGGCGCTTGATCCGGTCCAGGTCACCGCCGGGCAAGCCGTGCCGCTGCCGGACGAAGGCCAGCGCCTGGGTGCCCTTGATGACGTTGTTGCCCTTTTTCAGGTTGATACCGGAGTAGCTGTAGACGAACTTGCCGTTCTCGTATCCGGAATCGAAGCCGTTGCCCTCTTGACCGGCGGTCTTGGCCGGACCCATCGCATTGTTCAAGCAGACGTTAACGCCGCCGATGGCGTTGGAAATCCGGTAGAAACCGAGCAGGTCGACCTGGACGAAGTGGTCGATGCTCAGGCCGGTCAGGTTCTCGATGGTGTCGATGAGCAGCGAGGCACCGGCCGCCTTGCTTCCGTTGTTCTTGTTCACCCCGTCCACGTAAGCGGAATTGAGCTTGTTCTTGCCGAAGCCCGGGATGTCGACGTAGGAGTCGCGCGGGAACGAGATCACGGTGGCCTTGGTGCCGTTGGCCGGCACGTGCAGCAGCATCATGGTGTCGGTGTTGTACGAGCCACCATCGCGGGTGGTACCCAACTGCTTGAGCTCGGCGTCAGTGGCGCTGTCGCGGTCGTCGTTTCCCACGATCAGGATGTTCTGGTCGCTGCCGTCGATGTTCTTGGCCCCGACGCTGGAATGGGTGGCGATCTGGACCCGCTTGATGTTGGCGTTGAAGCTGCGGTAGGTCGCCCAGGCAAGGCCGCTGCCGACCAGGACCACCAGCGACAGCGCGGCGGCCACCACTCGCAGGCCGAGCGCCGCGCCATGCAGGACGGACGAGCCGCCACTACCGCTGGCTCGCCGGCCAGCGGCCCGGCGACCGCGTGGGTCCAGCTGGGATGGCAGGCTCAGCTGGTCCTGGTACGGCGGGGGCTGGTTGCGAGCTGCCCGGCTGCCGCCGGAGCGCCCGCGGCGCGGATCCAGGTGCGGGGGCAGGTCGCCCGATCCGGAACCGGTCGGGCCGCTCGAGTCTGAATTCACCACTGGATTCTACCGGCTGGAATCCGGCGGGCCCGGCATTGCGCTAAGGAGGCGCTTAAGTCTGTGAACGCGCCGGGGCACCGGGGTATCGGACTTTCGGGGTACCGGATCTTCGGGGGTACCGGGCCTTCGGGGGTACCG
>JALYVK010000030.1 GCA_030853265.1 Actinomycetota bacterium | reverse complement strand
GTCCTCGGCAGCGTCAGAACGGGTAGCGGGGAGCCTGGCTGCGCATGGTCACCCAACGTGTTTCGGTGAACGCTTCGATGTTGGCCGCGGCACCACCGACCCGGGATCCGGTGCCTGAAGCCGCGACCCCGCCGAACGGGCTGGTCGCCTCGTCGTTGACCGTCTGGTCGTTGATGTGCACGATCCCGGTAGGGATGCGCTCGGCCAGTTCATATCCCCGCATCGCATCCTTGGTGACGATGCCGAGGGACAGGCCGTAGTCGCTGGCGGTGGCCAGCCGGATCGCCTCCTCGACGTCGGAGAACCGGATCACGGGGGCCACCGGACCGAAGATCTCATCGGTGAAGGCTGGCGTGCTCGGTGCGACGTCGGCCAGCACAGTCGGGCGATAGAAGAGCTCTTCGAACGTCCCTCCGGCCGCGAGCCGGGCGCCGGCGTCGACCGACGAGGTGACGATCGCATGCACCTTGTCACGCTGGCCCTGGTCGATCAGCGGTCCCAACGCGACCGAGCCCAAAGCGGGATCACCGACCGCCAGGCGGTCGGCCTTGTCGCTCAACGCGGCGACGAATTCGTCATAGACGCGGTCATCGACCAGGTGACGTCCGGTCGTCATGCAGATCTGACCCTGATGGAAGAACGACCCCCACGCGGCCAGGTTGACCGCAGTGTCGACGTCGGCATCGGCCAGCACGATCAGCGCGGAGTTGCCGCCGAGCTCGAGGTGGGCCCGCTTCAGGTGCCGGCCGGCGAGCTCGCCCACCCTGCGGCCGGCCGCGGTGGAGCCGGTGAAGGAGATGACGCGCACCAGCGGATGGGTCACCAGTGCCTCACCGACGTCGGCGCCGCCCGGCAGCATCTGCAGCACGCCTGGCGGCAGGCCGGCCTCCTCGAAGATGCGGGCCAGGATCACCCCGCCCGTCACCGCGGTCCGCGGGTCGGGCTTGAGGATGACCGCATTGCCCAGCGCCAACGCCGGCGCAACTGAGCGGATGCCCAGGATGATCGGCACGTTGAAGGGTGAGATCACCCCGACGACGCCGGCAGGGACCCGGCGCGCCATCGACAGCCGGGGTTGCTCGCTGGCCAGCAGTTCGCCGTGGGGCTGGCTGGGCAGCGCGGCCGCCTCGTAGCACTCCTGCTCGGCCGTGTGCACGGCGAAGGCCGCCATGCCGGGGACCGCCCCGACCTCCCGGACGTTCCAGTCCGAGATCTCCTCGGCGTGCAAGGCCCAGAGCGGCGCGGCCCGGCGGAGCACCCCGGCGCGTTCGACGTGCGATCGGGCGGCCCAGTCCCGCTGGGCGTCGGCCGCGTGGTCGGCCGCCTTGCCCAGATCGCTAACGTCGCCCACCCCGACGCTGCCGAGTAAAGCGCCGGTTGCTGGCTCCTGCACCCGTCTGCTGCCCCCCGAGCCAGCGACCCAGTCGCCGCCGAGGAAAATCCGGTCATTCCACACTGAACAGTCGAGAAGCACCGCGAAACCCCTTACCTGGCGTCGAGTGAAGTGACGCCGACGGTAAGCCCCCCACTTCGTTCGGATCAACCGATCCTTTCGGTGAGTGAAACGCCTGAGGCTCCGCGAAACTGTGGAGGCCCACCCGGCGGGGTCTTCCTTCTGGAGCGGGTGACGGGAGCCGTCACCTAACGCTCCCTCGTACCTCGGTCGCAGGCTCCTCCCGATTCCCGGCCCAAGTCGTAACAGAAGGAAGACCTGCCAAAGAACACGGCGGGGTCTTCCTTCTGGAGCGGGTGACGGGAATCGAACCCGCGCAATCTGCTTGGGAATCAGCCGAGCCCTCTGGTCTGATCCCCGAATTTGCCGAGTTTCCTTGGCTCGGAGCCCTTGCGACTGTGCCGAGATTGCCCCGGATGACCATTGGATACTGCCCGTTGTTGCACGCTAGTTGCACGACCAAGCGGGGTACCGCTGCCGGTGGTTCGCAGGTCTCGGACAAGCCGACGTAGCAAGATTGTTGGCGGCGCCGGCGATGATGTCGGGGTCCAGCGGACCAGCCAGCGACGTAGCTGGTCGAGCTGGCGTCCGGGTTCATGCGCGGCCTGTCCGGCCACCGGAACTCCGCCAGGAAGCTGGTTCTGCGCGGACTCAGCATCTCGTGGACAGCTGCAGGCACGGACCGCCCCTCGACTGTCAGTCGTCGGCCATGATCGCGGTATTGGCGCAACACCACCGCGCCTCAGGCCAGCTCTCGTAGCCTCGGTCGGGTCGCGGCTGACCGTTCGGCTAGGCCCGTTGCGCTAGCTAGGGTGCGCAGCGGAACTTCACGAGCCCGGGCCTGAGCCTGACGCGCTTAATCTTTCTGGCTATCGAGGCTGATCACGTGCGTCTTTGATCATGTATGGCAGGTCGGTTCCGACAGCTGGTCCATCGATTACGTTAACCTCCAACGGAACCGGAGGCGCCTCGAACGGTTCGCGCACGAACGCCACGCGCAGTCGGTTGGCGCTGATCTTGCGTGAATGTGCGGGGTCGCTAAAGGTCGCGTCGGCAACTCTGGCCAACGGCCAGCGTTTCAGGTCGACGGCCTTGGAGAACCGCGTTCCGCACGTTGCAAGCAGCATCTGCCGATCGGTGACGGTCAGTACGCCCTCTCTCAGCCCATGCAGCACACGGCATTGCGCGAGAACCGGCTCAGAGGTGGAGACCGCCTCGGCCGTTGCCTGCAGGCATTTTTCCTGAATCGCTGACATGACGTTCCCTCCCTCTCACGCTGGCCGGAATCATGACAGGTCGACATCGCGCGACATGCCAGCGTCTCGGTGGGAATGCCGAGCAGACGGCGCGGCTCGTTTAGTAGCAGCCAGGTACCACAATCTGCGAGCAGCCGTGGCCGCGAGTAACCACCGTCCGGGCGGCTGACTCGGGTCGAGCGGGGGCACAGCGTACGGCCCGATCATGCGAGAAGACCGAGTTACCACCGATGCCCACCGTCCCTGCCCCACGTGTGGAGAATCCCTCAGTTTCCGCGAAGTCCCCTACCAAACCACCCAAGCCTGGCGACGCTGGATGGTGGATCTGGCGCGCCGGCCGTCCCGCAGACGATCCATCATTGAGCTGCTCGCCGGCTTGGGGCCGGCGCGTGGGTGGTTCCCGCGGCCCGCTACTTCCGGTAGGTGAAGCGGCGGAAGAAGAAGACGGCGACGGCGACGGTGCCGATACCGCTGAAGATGGCACCGACTGGCCTGATGGCGGTGTGGCTGACCGCGAGCCCACCGAAGAGGCAGACCAGCCCGATGACGTAGATGACCTGTTCGCGGCGGGAGCGGGGGTTGCCGATCCGGGGGTATACCCGATTCGGCGCAGTCGCCCTCTCAGCGCTTGAACGGGTTTCCCGCAGGACTATCGCCGTCGCCGCAGCTGAAGCGCGATCCGGAGTGCGGGGAACGACGTCGAGGACGAGGACCGTGCTCTGCCCGGCTGTGACCGTGATTTCCAGGCCGGGCGCTTTCAACGCCCCGTAACCTGCGGACACTATGTGCGAGCCGTCCGCCAGGCTGATCTGGGCTTTCTGGGACCCGCGGACCGTGGCGCGTTCGGCACCGTCAACGAAGACCTGCAATGTCCGGGCGCGCCCGAAACGGGTAGCGGCCCGATAGACGACAATGCCGCCACTGTCCTCAGACATAACGATGAATCTATCGACCGGCTGGTTCGGGCGGCTGGCATGTGCCCACCCCGGACCGACTGAGGAATACTCCTCGTGTCTTGCGCCGGTAGTCGATCGCTGACCGGACACCGCGCACTGACCGCGCAGCGGGTGGTTCGCGCATCCTCAGTAGCCACGCTTGGCCGTGACTACCGCGCCGTCGACAAGGAGCGTGAAGCTAGCTTCGCGCAGGCCGCCGAACACTCGAGCACGCTTCTTGACCACAACGATGTCGTGACCGCCCAGGTGCGCCTTCCAGGTCTTCGTGGTGGACAGGTCAAAGTGCGTCGATGGATTCCACGGGCTATCCAGCGCCTGTGATTCATCGCCTATTCGAAGAACGGCACGGCCTGTCGAACTACTGCGTTCGAACTCGCCAGCCCTGCCATCGACAATGAAATCGAGTTTCATGAGCGCGACACTACACAACCGGGCGCCGCGCCACGGGCATCCTTGCCCGCACGCTGATCGGCATGAGCGGATCGTCTTCCCCGCTCAAAGCGAGGCTCAGATTGTCCGACAGCCGAGCCCTGATCGTGCGGCTGCCCGGATGGGATCGCCGTCCCTCACCGGGCAGTGCGTGGACCACTCGCTGATGAGAGCGCGGTAACTCAACCCGGCACGGGCGGTCGAGCCGCGTACGTCATCCCATCGAGGCATTGATGGCCGCGAGGACCGCGTTCCCGATGGCGTGCGTGTCGTCGATCGGTGTGCGGATTCTGGTGCTGTCGGCACTAGTCTGCTGCGGCTCACGTCGATTCATCCGACGGAGCTAAGCCCGGATGCACCGTCGGTGATTGTTTGATGGGTTTCTGAATTCGCGCGCTCATTCGCTGGGTGCGGGCGCTGTTGTGGGTGAATCTTGTTCGGGATGCGACGAGCAAAACCGACGATAACCGTCGCGCATGCACCGGTAGATTTTGTTGGCCGGTTGTCATCACATCGTTGTCTAGAAATGGCGAATTTCCTTTGAAAGTAGGTGCATTTACTTGACGTCGTGAAGTAACTCGCGCCTCGCGGGACGTTCAACTTGGGCGTCCATGGCCGCGGTCAAGGGCCGATTCGCTCGGCAACGATGTTGAGCGCCAGCCGGGCGAGCTCAACGGCTGGCTGACGCGGCAGCCAGCCTCACACCGCGGGCTCGGCGAGGTCGATCTGCTCGCGATCGTTTCGAGCCTGGGGGAGCGGGGCATCGGCTTCCGCTCGTTGGCCGAGGCGGTCGACACCACGACCGCCGGCGGCCGGCTGGTGTTCCACATATTCGCAGCCCTGGCCGACTTCGAGCGTGCTCTTGTCATCGAGCGAACCCATGGTGGTCTCGCTGCAGCGCGGGCCCTCGGCCGCCACGATGGTCGGCCACCGAAGATGACACCCGAGAGGATTAGGTTGGCCAGGTAGCTGTATGACACTGGCGACTACACCGTCGAGGCGATGGCGAACAACCTCGGCGTTAGTCGGCCCACGATCAAAAAATACCTGCGGCCGCGATCGCGTGCGCCAGTCGAAGAGTGGTGTCTCGAGCTGCGTCAGGAAGTCCACCGACGATCGGTGCATGGTCACACACGATGGCCTCCTCTCGCGGTTCGACGTATTTGGTGTAGCCGGCGCCCTTGGTTGCTGTGATCGCGGTGATGAGGAACAGCGCGACCGGCGTGCTGTTGGTGAGGGGTCTGTCAGTGGCTGGTTCGCCTATCGACGCGGCGCCGAGCAGGGCGTAGGGCAGCCAGCCGCCGACGAGGAGCCAGCCGGTTTCTAAGGCTTGGCGCGGGTCCGACTTGCTAGCGCCGCGGCAGCGCCAGGACAACCAGGCCGCCGCTGCTGAGCAGAGCCCGTGCGTTGCGAACAGCACAGCGATTTCCACGATGTGGGTACGGGCCGAGCAACCCGCCGACGCCCAGTCGGTCCTCCGACCTGCCGAGTGCGGACTCGCGGTCCGCCCACGCCAGGACCCGGGCAGCGGCTTTCACCGCGGAGGTGGATGCCGCACCGCAGCAAGCAACTTGACCCGAGTACGGCGCGGTAAGAGCGCCGACGGCGGGTATAGGTCAGGTCTCGTAATGCCCGCAGATCTCGATCATCGGCTTGAGCAGTTGGCCCAGCGTCGACGGGGCGAGGCCGGCGCCGTCCCGGGCCCACGGGTAGTCGACCAGCGTCTTCAGGAAGAAACCAGCCTCGTCATCGGGCAGCGCCGCGGTGGCCGGCCGCAGGCACTTAGCGCCGACCAGGTCACCCTCCTACGCCAGCTCCACCGCCAGGGCGAGTATACCGTCGCCCAGATCGCGGCCACCCTCAACATCAGCCTCGCCACCGTCTACCGCTACCTCGAGCACGGCGACCCAGGCAGTGAGCCACAGGCGCGCTCGGCCCAATAATTCTGGCAGAATCGAGGAGCGGCAGAGTGAAAGCGGGATAGAACGGCACGCCTGGCTGCATTACTCGCCGGTGCAGTCGTCCCAGGTATCTGTGAAGCGATCCGCGGTGGAGCCGGCTGTAACCGAGGCCAGTTGGAAAGCTTCCTGCATGGTGATGCCAATGTGTGGGAGGCTGCGCATCGCTGTGAAGCCGCTTCCGTTGGTGGCCACGTAGGCGTTGGACCATTGGTCTGTTCCAAAGTTGCGCAGCGAGGTAAGGACACCGCCCTGTACCGCGCGTTCGTCGATCGCTTCGCCGGACGAGCTGTCATAGAAGTACGACGCGGGCTTGCCCGCCGCCGAGCCCACCGTCATGCTGGCCACCTGGCCAGTAGTTATGTCATGCCAGGCGAACGAGACCTGGGACGTGCTTGGAAGCCACTGTGTCTGGAGGTTGAAAGTGTGTCCGGAGCCGTTATTCGGGTCGCCGCTGATGTCCATCCTTACTGTGTGGGTGTCGACTCCGGTATCGCTGTTGAGTAACTCTAGGAATGGGTATGAGCCACCGGTGTGCGTGGTGATGAATCCGTTCTGTATCAATCGGCCGGTGTTGTAGCCGCCGAGCCCGACCCAGTTGGTGTAGCTGTCGGGTTCAGCCTGCGCGCATGTGCTGCCTGGGTTGTAGGTCGTCGCCCCGTAGGCGGTGGTGAAGGCACTGCCGTAGGCCAGAATGCCTGCCCAGTTGGCTTTGGTGGCAGCGCTGAGGTCAGAAGTAGCTGCGCACGGCACGGCCAGGGTGAATCCGGTGTAGTGCGTGATCCAGTCCGTTGCCCACTGGGCGTAGCCGGCGGAGTTCTGCGCGGGGCGGGCCGGGATCCCGAAATATTTCAGTTCGGCCTGGGTGGCTGTGGCCGGCTTCCACCCGGCCGGGGGCATCGGTTCGGTGACCGATACCGAGCCACCGGTCAGGTGCACTATGGAGGCCTGCACCGAGCGGCCAGCGAAGCCAGCTCCCTCGGGAACGGCCGCGGTGGTCGTCCGGTCGATCGACTCCGGCCGCTGACATGACCGGGACGCAGCGGACAGGGCCGACGAACTCGGCTGGGCCGTGACCGAGGCGGTCAGCAGACCGGATGCCACCATTCCGGCGGCGAGGGTGGAGACAACCAGCACTCTGCGCCGGCGGTGAGCGAGCTTGGAACGATTCCTGCCAGAACTGGACATTCCATGGGGTCCTTCCGCTGCGGTCGGTTATCCGACACTTTTGTGTCAAAAGCATAAATCCGATCTGCCTAGATGAACCTAGCTTTTCTCCGCATGCGGTCTATTCGTTACTTTCGGTCGAGAGCGTCACGGCACCCTCGACCTTTGCCCGTAATTGCAGGGCTTGAGCGCCAGCGGCTGCATCTCCGACCGGGCAGGATGCGGATCTTTATGCCCACGAGGACGACCGGGTTTTCACTGACACGGCATCGGGAAAGCTCGACGGCCGGCCCAGGCTGGACAAGCTCCTGGAGACGGTGCTGCCCGGTGACACCGTCGTGGTGTGGAAGCTGGATCGGCTCGGGCGAAGCACCAAAGACCTGCTCGCGGTCGTCACCGGACTGGGGGAGCGGGGCGTCGGGTTCCGCTCGTTGGCCGAGGCGGTCGACACCACGACCGCCGGCGGCCGGCTGGTGTTCCACATCTTCGCCGCGCTGGCCGAGTTCGAGCAAGCACCTGCCTACCGTCGCTGGCGATACCGGCACGGCCTGACCTATCCATCGTGTGCAGGTTGGTCCGGCTGCAGCTCCGCGAACGCAGTGCCGAGCAAGTCCTGCACCTCTGCCGCGGTCGCGACCAGGCCCTGACGGCTTCCAGTGCCGCCGGTGAGCACATCGTGGTACTTGACCTGACACCACGGCCGGCCGTCGAGGTTCACAACAGCCATCGTCCAGCCGCCAGCCCGTATCACGCAGTCCAAGCTACGGCCGACAGCGACTCGTGAAGCATCGTGATTCCGCCGGAATCAAAAGCGAATGCCACGTGCCCAGGATTATCGCTGCCGGTATCGCTGCTGTCCGTCTAACGAGAGACCCTATGTGAGAACGCGCCGTCGTGTCAGTAATCCAGCCAGCGAGTCTCCTGGTGACCCGAGGGGTTGCATCTCGCAGCTGCCCAGGTAACCCGCCGACAGCCGGTCGCGGGTGGGCGGAGTCTACAAGTCGACGCCCCGTTGCGAGCTGTTCCGCATGACGACGACTCGCACCGGACAGCGAGGGAGCGCGTGATTTACGGCTGTCGGCCAATTCAAAGTGTGGATCGTCGTGGGCATTATCGCTCGACCACCGCGCGCACGGCACCCTCGGCGATGATCCGCTGCGCGGTCTGCTCGGGGCTGAGTTCGGAAGTGTCAAACCACCAGCCACGGTCATCGAAACCGTCACGCATCGATGCCCGAAGCTCTTCATAACCGTCGAAGAAAAACCGATCTTCCGGCGACCGGATCTCGTTGCGGTACCGGCACACGTCAGCACCGGGGTCGAGGATCACCAGCAGCAGGCGGTAAGAGGCCAACGCCTCGCGGTACGTATCGAGTTGCTTGCCCTCGGGGATAACGACATCAAGCACCGGAGTGAAGCCGGCGGCCGCGAAGTTGGCTGCGAGAGAACAGAGGTTGGTGTTGAGCAGCATGACTTGGCGGGCTGCCTCATCAGCTGGCTCACCGAGCGGCCAAACGTACCCGCTCGCCACCAGCCCGCTGATGAAGTATGCGTCGATGAGAGCCGACCGAGACAGTGCCCTGGCCACAAGACTCGACACGGTGGACTTACCAGCGCCAGGCGCACCCGTAATCACTATGCAGGCGCTACCACGGTCCAGCGTGCTCTCGTCAGACAACACAGGTATCGCCACCGGGAGACCGTAGGAGTAAATCGACTCTAGGACAAATGATTTCCGAGCACACTGGAACGATGGTGGTTGGGCCGCTGATGTGGTGGTCGACGTGGGCCCTGTCACCCGCTCCAATCGTTGGCTCGGTACGGCTCGCCGCGGAAACACCAGCGGGTGAGACCCCACCGTTTTCTTGACACTTTCGGCTGTGTCAGTAATCCGTGACAAAAACATTCGCGCCTTTTGCGAGGTTCTGATCCGACACGAGTAGGTGACACTGCCGACCTAGGTTCGTCCATTACGTAAAGAAAACGATGGCAGTCTCAACCGGTCAACGCACCACACGGGGGTTGTCGACGAGTTCGAGAGGGTGTCGAGGTGCGGACGTACGGGCTGTCAGATGATCAGCAGGATCTGGTGTGGGGCTCGCTGCGGGCGGGCGGGTGAGTCGGTGCGGTCGCTCGCCCGTCATCATCAGGTTCCGTTGCAGCACGTGCAGCGCTACTTCCGGCAGACCGGTGGTGTCCGGCCGACGCCGCGGTGCAGGTCGGCCAGGCACCTGAGCGCGGCCGAGCGTGAGGAGATTTGGAGGGGCATCGCCGCAGGTCATTCAGCACGGACGATCGCGGTCGAGCTCGGGCGCTCGCCGGCGACGATCAGCAGGGAGATCGCCCGCAACGGCGGCCGACCACCGAAGATGACACCGGAGCGAATCCAGCTGGCCAACCAGCTATATGACTCCAGTGACTACCCGGATGATCTGCGTCGGACCGCACCGGCCACGTTTCCGAGGAAGACCGATGCAGACAGGTGGCTGGTGCTGACCCAGTCGGCGATGCTTAACAACGACTGGCGAGATCCCGCACCCGGACGTCAATTGCTTGCCGGCTACGGGAAGACGTGGATCGAGGAACGGCCGAACCTGCGCGGCAAGACGCTGGACCTCTACCGCTGGCTGGCCTCCCGGCACATCGAACCGAGACTCGGCCCGATGCAGCTGACTGAGATAGCACCGGCTCACGTGCGAACCTGGCGTGCCGGCCTGCTGAACGACGGGGTCTCGGACTCGACCTGCGCCAAGGCTTACCGGTTGTTGCGTGCGGTACTCAACACCGCTGTCGCCGACGGGGTGCTGCAACGCAACCCCTGCCAGATCCCTGGCGCGGGCAGCGAGCACCCGGCAGAACGTCCGGTGCTCGACCTAGAGCAGGTGTTGAGGCTCAGCGAGATCGTCCTGCGCCGGTTCCGGGCGCTGATCCATCTCGCAACGTTCGGCAGCCTCCGATACGGCGAGGCGACCGCGCTGAACCGGGTCGACGTGGCAGAGAACGGCCGGCTCGTCAGGATCCGAGGAACGTACGTCGAACGCTCCGACGGCACAATCCAACTCGGTCCACCGAAGTCCCGGGCGGGGCGACGCGCAGTGAGCCTACCCACGTTCGCGGCCGACATCGTGGTCGAGCACCTGAACACCTACGTCGGCGAAGCTCCCTAGGCGCTGCTGTTCACCGGATCAACCGGCCAACCGCTACGGCGCAGCGGCTTCAACCGAGCAGCGTACTGGCCCGAAGCAGTCGCCGCGATCGGAGCGCCTGGCCTGCACTTCCACGATCTGCGCCACACCGGCAACACCATCGCCGCTGGAACCCCGGGCACGTCGACCCGGGATCTGATGGACCGAATGGGCCACGACAGCATGCGCGCAGTCCTGATCTACCAGCATGCGACCCGGGACGCGGACCGCCGGATCGCTGAAGCGATCGACCAGCAATTCCAGCAAACCAGGGGCGGCCAGCCTCTCACTGTTGCACGGTTGTTGCACGAGCGGGGAAAACAGCCGGGCCCCGAAACCGGGCCGATCGACGCAGGCCCCGAGATGTAAGGGCTCCAACCTGGAGCGGGTGACGGGAGCCGTCGGCCAAACAGTCGCTCGTGCCTCGCTCCTGGCCTCCTCCCGATTCCCGGCCCAAACCAAAAGCGAGAAGGCCCCCACCAAAAGCAGTGGGGACCTTCTCGCTTGAGCGGGTGACGGGAATCGAACCCGCGCAATCTGCTTGGGAAGCAGAGACTCTGCCATTGAGCTACACCCGCGTGGCGCCGAAGCGACCGATCACATCCTAGCGAACGATGGGGGGCCGGCGCCGTTCGGTAATCTCCGGCCATGCTGCTCAGCGATCGTGACATCCGCTCAGAGGCCGCGGCCGGCCGGCTCAAGCTCGATCCGTGGGATCCCGAGCTGGTGCAGCCCTCGTCCATCGACGTCCGGCTCGATCGCTACTTCCGGGTGTTCAACAACTCGCAGTACACCCACATCGATCCTGCCATCCAGCAGGACGAGCTGACCTCGCTGGTCGAGCCGGACGGTGACGAGCCGTTCGTGCTGCATCCGGGAGAGTTCGTGCTCGGCTCGACGCTCGAGGTTGTCACGCTGCCCGACGACCTGGCCAGCCGGCTCGAGGGCAAGTCCTCACTCGGGCGGCTCGGATTGATCACGCACGCCACCGCGGGATTCATCGACCCCGGCTTCTCTGGTCACATCACCCTGGAGCTGTCCAACGTCGCGAACCTGCCGATCACATTGTGGCCGGGGATGAAGATCGGCCAGCTGTGCGTGTTCCGGCTCTCGTCGCCCGCCGAGCACCCGTACGGCAGTGAGCGGCACGGCTCCCGCTACCAGGGCCAGCGCGGGCCGACCCCCAGCCGGTCGTACCTGAACTTCAAGCGCTGGCCAACGAGCTAACGCGGCCGGGCGCCGACGGTGAAGTTGCTCCGCCACCGATCGGCCAGCGTGACATCGCCGCGCAGCGAGACCTCGTGGTCGGCGGCCCGGTTCCACACCCAGCGGTAGAGGTCCGAGGCCAGCCCGAACACGCTGAGGTCAGCATGATCGTCGGCGCCCCGCCGGGTCGCCGTTCCGTCCGGTGCGATCCGGACCGTCCACGAGATGTTGGCATCCAGCGGAGTCAGCGCGATCGTCTGCGGTGCCGCCACCTCGATGGTCGAGAAGGCGTTGGGCGCCATCCCCATCAGCAGCTCGTCGATCCCGTCCGCGGCGAAGTCGGCCTCGAAGTCGGTCACCCCGTAGCCCGCGCCCAGCTGGACGTCCACCCGATGGATGGCAGTCTCGTGCGCCTGCCGACGAGCCCAGAACAGCCGGGGCGACTTGGACGGCCAGAACGTGTGTACGTCGAGGGAGTCCGGGGCTTGCCGCAGCGCGAGCAGCAGGTCGGCCAGGCCGGCCCGGTATTCCGACTCGAGCAGCGCAGGCTCCGGACGTTCGTAATCGAAGCCAGCCGGATCGCCGCCACGCACCACCCACGCCGCCCACCGGTGCACCTTGGCGGTGTGGCCCATCGCGCTGGCAATGGTCCAGCCGGGACAGGACGGGATGGTGTCCGCCAGGTTGGCGTGACCGGCCGATTGCGCCAGCAGCTCGCCCTGGGAGCGCAATTCGTCGAGCAGCTGGTCCAACTCCATCAGGTCAGCTTGTGCATCCAGCCATGCGGATCGGCCGCGGCGCCGGTCTGCAGGTCGAGCAACGCCTGGCGCAGCCGCATGGTGACCGGGCCCGGGGTGCCGTCACCGATCGTCCACTCAGCCGTCGTGCTCTTCACCTGACCGACTGGGGTGATCACCGCGGCGGTGCCGCAGGCGAAGACCTCGGTGAGCTCGCCGCTGGCGTTGCCGGCCTGCCAGTCCTCGACGCTGATCAGGCCCTCTTCGGCCTGGTAGCCGAGGTCGCGGGCCAGCGTCAGCAACGACTCGCGGGTGACCCCGGGCAGCAGGGTGCCGGTCAGCTTCGGCGTCACGAGCCGGGCGTGCTCGCCGCTGCCGTAGACGAAGCAGAGGTTCATGCCGCCCATCTCTTCGACGTAGCTGTGGTTGACCGAATCGAGCCAGACGACCTGGTCACAGCCCTGCTCGGCGGCCTGCGCCTGCGCGGCCAGCGAGGCCGCGTAGTTGCCGGCGCACTTGGCCTCGCCGGTACCGCCGAGCGCCGCCCGGGTGTACTCGGTGGACAGCCACACGCTCACCGGCTGCACGCCGCGCGGAAAGTACGGGCCGGCTGGCGAGCCGATCAGCAGGTAGGAGTACGCGTTCGCCGGCCGCACGCCGAGCCCCACCTCGGTGGAGATCATGAACGGACGCAGGTACAGCGAGGCGTCCGCACCGGTGGACACCCAGGCCCGGTCGACCTCGGTCAGCGCGTGCAGCGATTCGATGAACAGCTCGGCGGGCAGCGCCGGCATTGCCAGTCGGGCGGCCGATCGCGCGAACCGGGCCGCGTTCGCGTCCGGACGGAAGGTGGCGATTGAACCGTCCGGCTGCTGGTAGGCCTTGAGCCCTTCGAAGATCAGCTGGCCGTAGTGCAGCGAGCTGGTGGCCGGATCCAGCGAGATCGGGCCGTAGGGCAGCACCGCGCCGGCATCCCAGCCGGCCTCCGAGGTCCAGTCGATCTTGACCATGTGGTCGGTGAAATAACGTCCGAATCCCGGATTGTCCAAGATGGCCAACCGGTCGGCGTCGGATCGCGCATTGCTGCTTCGCTGCAGAGTCATACCCATAGCGAGCATGGTAGTTGGACGTGCCAGCAATGCCGACGCTCAGGCGCTGGCAGCCAGCACCGCGGGCAGTGCGACGGTCAGTACCCGCAGCAGCTCGGCCTTGGAAATCCGCGGATCCGGCACCCAGGCCAGCACCGCTTCCTCGACCATCGCCGACCAGCCCCGGGCAAGCAGTCGCACGGCCGGGCCATCGGCCAGGCCGAACACCTCGACGTTGTCGGTGATCCGGCTGGTCAGCACCTCGCGGGTCCGGTCGAAGATCTCGCGCAAGGCCTCGTCCCCACTGGCCGCGCCACGGACCAGCGAGATGTAGCCGTGGTAGTTCGTGCTGACGTAGTCGACGTAGTGCTCGAGTGACCGGGTCAGCCGGGGGATCGGGTCCAGGCTGGGGTCCGGTGCGGTGGTGGCGAGCAGGTCGTCGGCGGCCCGCTGCACCACGGCCCGGTGAAAGTCCTGCTTGTTCTTGAAGTAGTGGAACAGCAGGCCCCGTGAGATGCCGGCCTGTTCGGCGAGCGCGTCCACCGACAGCTCGTCCAGGGTGCGGGTGGTCAGCATCTGCACGCCCAGTTCGAGCAACTGCGCACGCCGGGCCTCCGAGCTGAGCCGGACGCGCTTGGCTGCTGTCATGAACCCCATCCTATGGATCGCCGAGGTCTCGATGGCCCCTGTTCGGCTGGTCATCTGCACTATTGACTCACGTTCAATTAGACCTTAGCCTGAGCACCATGACCAGTCAGACTCCCGCGAGGCTGCCCGCCCACGTCGCGGTGTTCATTATCGGCGCCGGTTTCGCCGGCCTGGGCGCGGCGATCAAGCTGGCCGAGAACGGCGAGCAGGACTTTCTGTGCATCGACCGGGGCCGCGAGGTCGGCGGCACCTGGCGCGACAACACCTACCCGGGCGCGGCCTGCGACGTGCCGTCCCAGCTCTACTCCTTCTCCTTCGCGCTGAATCCGGCCTGGTCTCGCTCGTTCTCACCACAACCGGAGATCCAGCAGTACCTGCGCACGGTTGCTCGGGACTCCGGCGTGCTAGACCGGTTCCGGTTCGGGGTGAATTTCGAATCGGCCGCCTGGGATGACGAGGCGGCTCGCTGGCGGATCGAGACCTCGGCCGGCCCGACAACCGCGGACCTGCTGGTCTCGGCCGCCGGGGCACTGTCGGATCCGAAGATGCCGGCCATCGAGGGCATCGACGGTTTCGGCGGCCAGGTATTCCACTCCGCGCAGTGGAATCACGACTACGACCTGACCGGCAAGCGGGTGGCGGTGATCGGCACCGGTGCCTCGTCGATCCAGATCGTGCCGGAAATTGCTGATAAAGCCACCCGGTTGGACGTCTACCAGCGGACCGCACCCTGGGTGCTGCCGCGCCGGGATCGAGCGTATCGGGGCTGGGAGAAGCAGCTCATGCGCAGGGTTCCCTTCGTGCAACGGGCAATTCGTGACTTGGTCTATCTCGCCCGAGAAGCCACCGTACCGATGTTCATCAGCCACCCGCAGCTTGGCAATTTGGCCCGCCGGGGAGCGATGAGCAACATCCACAAGGGGATATCCGATCCCGAGCTGCGAAAGCGGGTCACCCCGCACTTCTCGCTGGGCTGCAAGCGGGTGCTGATCAGCAATGACTGGTACCCGGCCCTTGCCCGTGACGATGTCGACCTGGTGACCGACCCGATTGTCCGGGTCACCGAGCGGGGGATCGTCACCGCCGACGGCACCGAGCGCGAGGTCGACGTGCTGGTGGTGGCCACCGGCTTCCTGACTACCGAATTGCCGATTGCCGGTCAGATAAAGGGTAAAACCGGCCAGACGCTCAGCGATGCCTGGTCCGAGCACGGTATCCAGGCCTACAAGGGCGCCACCGTGGCGGGCTTTCCGAACCTGTTCTTCCTGGTCGGGCCGAACACCGGCCTCGGCCACTCGTCCATGGTCTACATGATCGAGTCGCAGCTGGCCTACCTGATCGACGCGCACCGCACGATGCGCCGGTACGGGCTGGCCACCGTCGAACCGCATGCCGAGTCCCAGCGCGACTGGAATGTCGATCTGCAGCGGCGAATGAAGCGCACCGTCTGGAGTCGCGGCGGTTGCCAGAGCTGGTACCTCGACGCACACGGCCGCAATGTCACGCTGTGGCCGCGGACCACCTACAAGTTTCGCCAGCTCACCGCGAAGTTCGACTTGGCGGCCTACCGCAGCACCGCCGTCCAGGACGTCCGAGCAAGGGAGACCGGAGCATGAAGAGCTTTACCGATAAGGTAGTCGTGATCACCGGGGCCGGTTCTGGAATCGGTCGTGCGCTGGCCCAGAATTTCGCCGCTCGCGGTGCCAAGTTGGCGCTGTCGGACGTGGACGAGGCCGGTCTGGCCGACACCGTCCGGCTGCTCGGTTCGGTATCGGCCCGCTCGGATCGGCTCGACGTGCGTGATCGTACGGCGATGGCGGCCTATGCGGCGTCGGTGGCCGAGGAGTTCGGTGCGGTGAACGTGGTCATCAACAACGCCGGGGTGGCCTTGACCGGCTCGGTTCTCGATATGACCTACGCGGATCTGGAATGGATCGTCGACATCGATTTCTGGGGTGTGGTGAACGGGACGAAAGAGTTCCTGCCGTACCTGATCGACAGCGGCGACGGCCACCTGGTCAACCTGTCCAGCCTGTTCGGATTGCTTGCGGTGCCTGGCCAAAGTGCCTACAACGCGGCCAAGTTCGCGGTCCGGGGTTTCACCGAGGCGTTGCGGCAAGAGATGCTGGTGGCCGGCCATCCGGTCGCGGTGTCGTGCGTGCATCCCGGTGGCATCAAGACCGCGATCGCGCGCAACGCGCGGGTGGCCGGCGCTGAGGATCAGGCTGCGCTGGCCGACTACTTCGACCGGAAGCTTGCCAAGACCAGCCCGGCGAAGGCAGCCGAGATCATCGTGGCCGGGATGCTGGCCGGCAAGCCCAAGATCGTGGTCGGCGCCGACGCGAAGGTCTTGGATCTGCTGGTGAAAGTGCTCGGCGCCCGTTACCAGAACGTGCTGGCCAGGGTGAGCAAGAAGCAGGTACCGCAGCCGAAGGCGATCTCGAACCGGAGCGCGGTATGAAGCCGGTGCGGTTGCCGTTCGCCCTGGTGGCCGGGTTCGTCGCCGTCATCCAACGCCCCGGGCTCGGCGGACCGTTGCCGTTCACGCTGCAACGACGGTGGTTGGAGCTGATGGCTGCTTCGCTGCCGGAGCCGGCCGGCACGGTGGCCCGACCGGTCTTCCTGGGCCGTCGACCGGGCCTGCGGGTGACCGTTGGCGCGACCGAGCGACCGCACGCGATCGTGCACCTGCACGGCGGCGCGTACACCGTCGGCTCGCCTAAGACGCACCGCGCGCTGGCCGCGTTCCTGGCGCAGGCCAGTGGCGCCGCGGTCTACCTGCCGGACTACCGGTTAGCGCCGGAGCACCCGTACCCGGCCGCGCTAGAGGACGCGGTGGCCGCCTGCGAACAGGTGGCCACCGAGCATGATCGGTACGGGCTGTCCGGCGACTCCGCCGGTGGCGGCTTGGCGGTAGCGGCGGCCCGGCGGCTGATCGACACCGGCGCCGATTCTCCCGCCGCGCTCGCGCTGATCTCGCCCTGGGTGGATCCGACGGCGGCGGCCACTGGTCGCAAGCGCGACATGGTGGTTCGCGACTCCTGGGGTAAGAGCTGTGCCGCGCACTACCTCGGCAGCGGCTCGCGCACCGATCCCGGCTTCGCGCCCGGGCTGGGTGAACTGGCCGGGTTGCCGCCGACGATCATCCAGATCGGCACCCGGGAAGTGCTCTTCGACCAGGTCAGCGCCTTCGCGCTGGCATTGCGTGCGGCCGAGGTTCCGGTGACGGTGCACGAGCTACAGCGGCTGTGGCACGTAGGGCATGCGGTGGCCGGCCTGCTCACCGAGGCGCACCAGGCCGTCGAGGAGCTGGGGACGTTCCTGCGGACCCAGTTCGAGCAGGCTTCGGTCACCGGGTCGGTTTCGGCCGGCCAACTCGGCTAGTTGTGGTCGGAGCCGGCTGGTGCTACCCAACCGGCCGGCCGGCGCATCGGAATGTGTGGGATCCGGTCCTCGACGTATTCCTTGCCGCAGCTGGTAAAACCGAACTGGCCGTACCAGTCCTGCAGGTGTACCTGGGCGTCCAGCACGATGTCGACGTCCGGCCCGATCTGCGAGATCGCGAGTTCCATCAGCCGGCGGCCCACCCCGGTGGAGCGGGCCTGCTGCGCGGTGGCAACCCGACCGATCCGGGCGGCGGCCGGATCGCTGCGTAGCACCCGCAGCGTCCCGATGAGCTGGTCGCCGGCCGTCGCCCAGCACCAGCTGGTGGTGGGCTCTAGGTCCCGGCCGTCCAATTCGGCATACGCGCAGCCCTGCTCGACCACGAAGACGTCCACCCGCAGCTTCAGGATCCGATACAGGAGGCTCGCGTCCAGTTCGGTCGGCCGAGCACTGTGTAGCTCGATGGCAGCAGGACTGGTCACGGTGATGTTGTTACCAGAGCCGGGCCGAACCGCTGAGCGCGGGCCAGCAGGCGCGCTCGGCCGTCTGGCCGGCCCGAACACAACGCTGACAATTCCTTGCCCGTAAGCGAACCTACGGCAGGCACCGTGGTTGGAGTAGAAGCCGAACCCCAGCAGCATCCGAACGGAACACTCGAAGGAGCAGAAACCATGTTGAAGAAGATCGTCATTGCCGGATCCGCCGCGGCCGTCGTCCTTGGCGCCGGAACCGCCGCGATGGCCGCATCCGGATCGAGTTCACCGTCCCCGGCTCCGAGCGCCAGCTCCACCGGCAAGGCCGCGAAGGCCGACCATGGCAAGAAGGACCAGCTCAAGCGCGCTCTGCACGCCACCTGGGTGACCAAGGCCGGCAAGGGCTCGACCAGTTACGTCACCCACGATGCCATCCGTGGCTCGGTGACCGCCGTGTCGGCGACCTCGATCACGGTGAAGGCGGCCGACAACGTCAGCGAGACCTACACCGTGAACAGCACCACCAAGGTGCACAGCCGGGCCGACGGCAAGGGCAAGGCCGGCACCATGAGCGAGGTCAAGAGCGGTGACAAGGTGATGGTGCTGGGCACCGGGACGTCCAGCCTGACCGCCACGCACGTCCTCGACGGCACCAAGAAGTAAGCCGCACCTCGGCCGGCGTGCGGCTCGGTCCGCCGACCCGCCTGGCCGGTCGGTTGGCCTGGTCAGCCGGCCGGACTGGTCAGCCGGCCGGCAGCCGGACGGTGAAGCGGGCCCCACCCTCGGGTGCGTGGCCCGCTTCGACCGTCCCGCCCAGCCTGGTGACGAGGCCGTGCACGATGGCCAGGCCGAGCCCGGTACCCACCTGGCGCACCGCCCGGTAGCGCTCGTAGAGCACCGAACGGTCGAAGGCCACCGCAAGATCCTCCTCGGCCAGCCCCGGCCCGCCGTCCCGGACCTCGACCACCGCGACCGGTTGGCCGGACGGCGCGTACTCGCCCCGCACCGCCAGCACGATCGGCGCCCCGCTCGGCGTCACCCGCAGCGCGTTCTCGGCCAGGCCGTCCAGTACCTGCCGGACCCGGGCTGCGTCGGTGTGCACCGGCACCGACCAGTCGGGTGCCTCGACAGAGCAGCGCACGCCAGCCGCCGCGCAGCGTGCCGACCAGACCTGGCCGGCCGCCCGGACCAGCTCGGTCAGCTCGACCGGCCCGAGATCGATCCGGAACTCCTGCGCGCCGAGCCGGGCGAGATCGAGCAGATCGGCAACCAGCCGGTTCAGCCGCTGCGCTTCGGTGAGCATGATCGCGCCCACCCCGGCGGCCTGCTCCGGCGGCACCACACCGTCGGCCAACGACTCGGCGTAGCCGGTGATCGAGGTCAGTGGGGTACGCAGATCATGCGATACCGACAGCAGAAACTCCCGCTGCCTGGCTTCGGAATGCGACAGCGCGGCGGCCAGCGTGTTCACCGCCGCGCCGACCTCGACCACCTCAGACGGACCCTCCGGCCGGACGGCCACGTCCCGATGACCGGCCGCCAGCGCGTGTGCCGCCTGGGCCGTTCGGCGCAGCGGCCGGGAGATCCGGACCGCCACCAGCAGACCGAGCACCACCGCGATCAGTACCGCGATCAGCAGCGCCCAGATGATCCGCTGGATAGCCTGGTCGCCGACCTGGGTGGCGTCGGCCTGCTTCTGTACCAGCGCGATCCCGCCGGTGTCGGTCGGCCGGGCCTCGATGAGGACTCGCTGGCTGTCGATCCGGCGCTCGGCCGACACCGACTTGCCACCGAGGACGGCGGCCACGTCCGCGGCGCTCAGCGAGCTGCGCATCAGCGCGCTGCCGGTGGTCACCTTGCCGTCGGTCGAGATCGTCGCGGACTGGATGCGCAGCGCCGCGAGCAGCCGGCGGGCCCGGGCCTGGCTGACCTGGTCGGAGGTGTTCTGGGCCGCGCTGGCCAGCTGCCCGAGGGTGGCCCGAGCATTCCTGACGTTGGACTTCTGCACCAGGTTGACCGCCAGCACGCCGGCCAGCAGTGCGGTGATGACCGCGACCGCGACGGCCAGCAACGAGATCCGCTGCGCGAGGCTGGCCGACAGCCGGGTCATCGGCCGGCGCTGGTTTCGGCGGCGTAGCCGACCCCGCGCACGGTCCGAATCGGGCTGGCCGCACCGAGCTTGCCGCGGACCTGGGCGACGTGCACGTCCACCGTCCGGGCGCCGGCGATCGAGGAGTAGCCCCACACCTCGCTGAGCAGTTGTTCGCGGCTGAATACCCGTCCCGGCCGGCGCATCAGGCAGGCCAGCAGGTCGAATTCGGTTGCGGTGAGCGCGATCTCGGCATCGCCGGCATACACCCGGCGCTGGGCGGGTTCGAGCCGGACCTCGCCGACCTGCAGCGGAGCGACCGCGTCGCCGACCCCCTGCGAGCGGCGCAGCACCGAGGACACCCTGGCCACCAGCTCGCGCGGTGAGAACGGTTTGGTGACGTAGTCGTCCGCGCCCAGTTCCAGGCCGACTATCCGGTCCACCTCGTCGTCGCGGGCGGTCACGAACAGCACCGGCGTCCAGTTCTGCTCGGCCCGCAGCCGCCGACAGACCTCGATGCCGTCGATGCCGGGCAGCCCGATGTCGAGGATCACGGCGGCCGGTTTGCGGGCTCGGATCGCGGCCAGTCCGGCGTCCCCGTCCCGTTCCAGGTGGACGCCGAAGCCGGCTTTGACCAGATTCAGCCGGATCACCTCGGCGATCGCGGTCTCGTCCTCGATCACCATGATCAGGCCACGGGCGGGCGCATCGGTCGGCACAGCCGAACTGTACTGAGGTCGTTAGCTCGGGGACGTCTGAAAAGTGTCAGGATCAGGTACGAAGTTCGACGCGCTGCTCTCCGCCATCAGTTTGCGCTGCGAGCGTTTGATCCCTGCAGCTGCTGGTGAAATCGGGTGAGATCATGATCGTCTATGGAGACGAGCGCCTGGTATCGACGGTTCGCTTCGGCTGAAGCTCGGGGGCAATCGGCCTGCTACCAGGCGTGGGCTGACGGAGTGGCAAACGACCAGCAGCTCATTGAGCTTGTCGACGAGCTACCCGAGGTCAAACGACAACCGAACCTGGTGTTCGGGGCCGCCCGATTCGTTGGCATCGCGGCCGGTCCGTTCGAACGGTTCCGCGAGGAGCTGATCTCGGGATGGGCACAGGTTCGTGCGGTCGTTCTGTCCAAGCGCACGCAAACCAACGAGCCCGGGCGGTGTGCGGTGCTGCTGCCGGTGCTGGCGGCCCTGCCGCAGCCGTTGGCGTTGCTCGAAGTCGGTGCTTCGGCGGGCCTGTGCTTGTATCCGGACCGGTTCAGCTACCAGTTCGGAGACCGGCCGCGTCTTGACCCTGCGGATGGGCCTGGACCGCTGCTGAGGTGCGCCATTGACGGACCGGTTCCGGTGCCGACAGCGTTGCCCGAGGTCGTGTGGCGAGCAGGTATAGACCTCAATCCCCTCGATGTGACCGATCCGGACGATGTCCGTTGGTTGGAGACGCTGATCTGGCCGGAGCAGTCGCGTCGACGTGAACAGCTCGCCGCCGCCATCGCGATCGCCCGCACCGACCCACCATTGCTGGTCAGCGGCGACCTCACCGAGATGGTGGATCAGCTGATCGGTCGAGCGCCGGCCGACGCCACGCTGGTGGTCTTTCACAGCGCGGTTCTCACCTACCTCGATCGGCAGGCACGAGACTGTTTTGCGGCCAGGATGCGGGACGCCGCCGCCCACTGGATCTCCAACGAAGGCCCCGGGGTGATCACGGTGGCCGCCGGTAGCCTGCCCGATTCGCCGGATCCACTCAAGGCGCTGTTCGTGATCGCCCACGACGGTGAGCCGGTCGCGTATGCCGACGGGCATGGACAGGCGCTGTACTGGTTCGGGTAACCCTGGCCAGGGTCAGTCGATCGGGGTTATCCACAAATCTAAACCTCGGTCGTCCAAATCCGCCGAGTTGTGGAACAATCGAACATGTGAGCGAATTGATGCAGTGCGCGCCGGACGACCCGCAGGCCAGGTCGCCTCATCAAGCCAGACCTAACCAAGCCAGACCTAAGCAAGCCAGGTCGTCCCGGCTCACCAAACCGTCTCGGCTCACCGTACTGTCTCGGCCCGCGGTGCTGTCCCGGCTCGCCAGGTGCCTCGATGAGCTTCTAGCACTCGATCCGGTGGATCAGTCCAGCGCTGAGCTGCGCGATTCGGCGCGCGACCTCGAGGTGCAGCTCTCGCGCCTGCAGTACGCCCAGCTCGTCGGACTTGCCGAATTGGACGAGCGCAACGTGGCCGGCGAGCTGGGGTTACAAAACCTGGCCCAACTGATTCAGACCGACCTGCGGTGCTCCTATGGCGCCGCGAAGAGCAAGGCGTCGGCGGTGCGCCGATTCGGTGCGCGCTGGTCGCCGGCCGGTGAACCGCTCGACCCGCACTTTCCAGTGACGGCGACCGCATTGGCGGTGGGTGAGATCAGCCCACTCCATGCCGAGGTCATCGCCGACGCCGTTGAAGAACTACCTACCGCGCTGCAAGCCGAGCGCGGTGCCGAGGTTGAGTCCGCACTGGTCGAACTGGCCCGCAGCCGGGATCCGGTCTCGGTGCGAGTGCTTGCCCAGCGGATCGCCGGGCAGCTGCATCCGGACGGGCCGGCGACGCACGAGGCCCGCCATCGGCAGCGGTCTCGGCGGCGGTTCAACCTGACCAGGCGGGCCGATTCCGGCGGTGAGCTATTTGGCACCCTCACTCCGGCCTGCCAGGCGGTCTGGGAAACCATTCTCGCCCCACTGGCCGCTAAGCCCCCGATGGATGAGCTCGGCGAGGACCCTCGAAGCCAGGCGCAGCGGATGCATGACGCGTTCGAGCGGGCGGGCCGACTGCTGCTGGCGTCGGAGAAGCTACCGGAGCAGGCCGGCGCCTCCACCACTCTCGTCGTCACCATCGGGCTGTCCGAGCTCGAAGGGCGGGTCGGCGCAGCAACCACCCACCATGGTGGCGACCTGACTGTCGATGAGGTGCTGCGGATCGCCAGCGATGGCAACCTGATCCCGGCGGTCCTCGATGATGCCGGCGGTATCCGTGCCTTCGGTCGCACCCGTCGACTGGCCAGCTCCGGCCAGCACAGGGCGCTCTTCGCTCGCGATCGCGGCTGCACCTTTCCGGACTGCACGAAACCTGCCGCCCGATCGGAGATCCACCACCTCACCGAGTGGGTACGGGGCGGCCTGACCGACCTGAATACCCTCGCCGTCGCCTGTGGCTACCACAGCAACGAGGCGCCGCGGCAGGGCTGGCAAGCGGTGATGATCGACGGCGTCCCGTACTGGAAGCCGCCGATGTGGCGAGACCCGGACCAGGTGCCGTTGCGCAATTACGTGCACCATCCCGAGCTGCTCCAGCCACACCTGCGGCAGGCAACCGACAACTCCACAACCAGGTAGTTCTTAGCCCGGTGCCCGGTGCCCGGTGCCCGGTGCCCGGTGCCCGGTGCCCGGTGCCCGGTGCCCGGTGCCCGGTGCCCGGTGCCCGGTGCCCGGTGCCCGGTGCCCGGTGCCGGCTCAGGTTCGGTCGAGGATCACTACCGGTATCTGGCGGTCGGTCTTTGCCTGGTAGTCCGCATAGTTGGGGAACAGCTCAACCATCTGGCGCCACAGCTCGGGCTTCTCGGCATCGGTGGCCGTCCGCGCGGTCGCGGTGAACTTCTCGGCGCCGACCTGCAACTCCACCGTCGGGTTGTCGACCAGGTTCAGGTACCAGAGCGGGTGCTTGTCGGCGCCGCCCTGCGAGGCCACCAGCAGGTAGGACCCGGCATGCTCGCCGTAGATGAGCGCGGTCCGGCGCAGCTTGCCGGACTTGCGGCCGGTGGTGGTGAGCAGCAGCGTCGTCACGCCATGCCAATTCTGGCCGTCCTCGCCATCGGTTTCGACATAGCGGTCGATGTGCTTGGCTACCCAGTCTTCGGGGCTGTCATGGACTTCAGTCATGGCTTCACCGTAGTGGCCGGCGGCCCGCGCTGCTTCCCGATCTCGGCGATCTTCAGACGTTTCGCTTGCCATGACGATCGAAACGTCTGAAGATCAACAGCTCAGGCGTCCGCCGAATTACGGCAGCGCGGTGAAGAAGTTCTTCGCAACCACCACCGCGCCGGTGGTGGTTGCTCGCCGCCATAGATGAACACCGAGACCGCCAGGTCCCCACGAGTGCCGGCGAACCAGGAATGGCTCTTCGGGGGCACGTCGGTGCCGAACTCGGCGGTGCCGGTCTTGCCGCGAATCTCGCCTGGCAACCCGTTCAGCGACAGGTATGCCGTCGCCCCGGGCATCGCCACGGTCGCGCGCAGCAGCACGTTCATCTTCGTGGTGACCGTCGAATCCAGCGTGGGACTCGCGGTGGCCTGCTGCCCGACGACCAGCGACGGCGCGACCGGCTTTCCGGTTGCGGACGCCCCGGCGATCTCGGCCATCAGCAGCGGGCTGACCAACACCTTGCCCTGGCCGATCGCCTCGGCGGCCTTCTCGGTACCGGTGGCGGTGGCCGGCATCGAGCCCGCGAAGGAGTCCACCGGCAGGTTCCACTTCGCGCCGAGGCCGAGTTGCTGTGCGGCCTTGTACATCGTCCCGTCCGGCAGGCCGTCGGCGACGTTGATCGCGGTGGTGTTGCACGAGTAACCGAACGCCGCGCTGTACGGGATGGTGCCGTGCGAGAAGTTCTCGTTGTGAAAGACCCGGCCGTCGACGGTGACGGTTGCCGGGCAGGCCGCCGTGGTGGTGGGGTCGTGGGTCGGGTGGGCCTCGAACTCCGCGGTGTAGGTGACGATCTTGAAGGTGGAACCGGCTGGGTACTGGCCGACCAGGGCGATGTCGTCGTTGGCCGCCGAACTGTTCGCGACCGCCAGGATCTTGCCGGTGGACGGCTGAGTCACCACCACGGCGGCGGGCAGCGTGATCGATGCCAGCGCGGCATCGGCCGCTTCCTGGGTCCTGCTGTCCAGGGTCAGTTGCACCGGCTTACCGGCCACCGGCGCGCTGAAGGCACCGAGCTTGACCCCGGGAGTGTCGGCGCTGTCACTCGCGGCATAGACCGCGACGCCAGCCGTGCCGCCGAGCTGCGGGTCCAGCGCCCGTTGCAGGCCGGACAACCCGACCTGGTCGCCGTCGGCAATCCGTCCCTTCGAGCCGTCGATGAGCTCCTTGGTTGCCGGGCCGACGGTGCCGAGCAGTTGCCGGGCGAAACCCGACGTCGGCGGCAGCAGCATGGTGTCGGTGTTGAACTTGGTGCCCTTGAGGTTGTAGATCAGCGGCTTGATCTGCTCGTAGGCACTCCGGCGCAGCGTGATCACCGGCACGAACTGGTTCTTGCCGGCAGCCTTGACCGCCGTGCTGATCTCGGCGGCGGTGGTCTGCAATTGCGGGACGACCGCCAGCGCTTTGGCCAGCGACGGCAGGTCAGCGACCGTGCCGGTGTCGATGCCTACCGTGACCACCTCGGTGGGCGCGAACAGTGCGACGCCCTTGTCGTCGGTGACCGCGGCCCGGGTCGGCTGACTGCGCTGCACGCTCAGGTGCGAACCACTGGGTAGTTGCGGCTGGATATCGGCCGTACTCCAGCTGACCAGCCAGTTCTTGCCCTGTTTGACCAGCGGCAGCGAACCGCTGTACTTCCACGGAGTGGCCACGCCGGGCAGCGTCCAGGACGCGTCGTAGTTCACGGTCGCCGAGCTGGACTGGCGGTTGGTCAGACCGGTCACCGTGAGGCTGCCCCTGATCCCGCTGCCCAGGCCGGTGAGGCTCTTGGCGATCGCGGTGGCAGCCGGGCCGGCAGCCGTGGTCGCGGCCGAGGCGCCCGAGGCGTCCGCGCTGCCGAGCGCGGTCAGGTAGGCCTGCGCCGCGACCTGCTCCGGCGGGAGCTTCTTCGAATGCCCGCAGGCAGTGAGCGCGACGGCCACCAGCGCGAGGACGCCAAGGAGCTGGACGGACCGGGACGAAGTGGCATGCCGCATCCTCCGATCTAACCAGCCGCCACCGACACGAAAGATCTTCGATGGCCAAATACTCGGTACTTGCGGTATCGGATACTCTAGGGTGGTGAAACCCGCGCGCAAGACCGACGGCCGCTCAGCACGGTGGGACGCTCATCGCCTGGCGCGCCGCGCCGAGCTGGTCGCGCTGACGGTTGCCTGCGTCGAACAGCATGGTTCCTCGGTGGGCATGGATCAGATCGCGGCCTTCGCGGGTACCTCCAAGGCGGTGTTCTACCGGCACTTTGCCGACAAGGCAGATCTGTACCGGGCGGTCGGCCAGCAACTCGCGGCCGGCCTCGGCGACCAGCTCAGCAGCAAGATCGCCGAGCAGAGCGATCCACGCGGCATGGTCACCGCCGGCATCGAGGCCTACCTCGCGGTGCTCGACAAGAACCCGGCGCTGTACCGGTTCGTGGTGAGCAACCCGATCCTGGAACGTGCCGGTGGCGACCCGGTCGCCGACTACACCGGCTTGATCGCGGCCCGATTGGACGAGCTGATCGCCCGGTTGCCCGGACCGCTGAGCGATCCGGTGCTGCGCCGGCCGTGGGGCACCGCGATCGTCGGCCTGGTCAAGGCGGCCGGTGACTGGTGGCTGGATCATCCCGACGCGATGACCCGAAGCCAGCTCGCCGAAAGCCTGACCACGCTGCTGTGGGGTGGCCCGGATGGCCTGCGCGAGACCTTGACCCCGTCAGACAACCACGTTCACGAGGGAGACCCGCGATGAAGCCGATCGAGCCGCTGGCCGCTGAGGCCCGCTTGGAGCTGCGCCGGCAGTTGGACGGTCGGTGGGCTGAGCAGCGTGCGGTAGCCCGGACGTTGAGCGAACGACCGCTGTTCCGGCCGGTGTTCGGTACCAGCCTGCCCGAGCAGCGCGCGCGGGCGCTCGAGCAGCTGAACACGCTCTGCTCGGAGGGGATGACCGGGCTGGGCTTTCCGACCGAGTACGGCGGTGGCGGCGATCTCGGTGCCTCGATCGTGGCGTTCGAGATGCTGGCGATGGGCGACCTGTCGCTGATGGTCAAGGTGGGCGTCCAGGTCGGCCTGTTCGGCGGGGCGGTGCTGCACCTGGGCAACAGCGATCACCACCGGCGGTACCTTGCCGACATCTGCGCTGGCCGGCTGCTGGGCTGTTTCGCGATGACCGAACACGGCCACGGCTCGGACGTGGCCGCGCTGCGCACCACCGCTACCTATGACCCGGCGACGGATGAGTTCGTGCTGGAAACCCCGGATGATTCGGCGCGCAAGGACTACATCGGCAACGCCGCGCAGGACGGCCGGTTGGCCGCGGTGTTCGCCCAGCTGGTGACCGGCGGCGAGAGTCACGGCGTGCACGCGTTCCTGGTGCCGATCCGGGACGAGCAGGGCAACCCGATGCCCGGCGTCCGGATCGCCGACTGCGGGCCCAAGGCCGGTCTGAACGGGGTGGACAACGGCCAGCTGTGGTTCTCCGGCGTGCGGATCCCGCGGACCGAACTGCTCGACCGGTACGGCGCGGTGGCTCCGGACGGCAGCTACACGACCCCGATCGAAAACTCGACGAAGCGGTTCTTCACCATGCTCGGCACCCTGATCCAGGGCCGGATCAGCGTGGCCGGCGGCGCGGGCAGCGCCACCAAGGTCGCGCTCGCCATCGCGCTGGGCTACGCCGAGCGGCGCACCCAGTTCGAGGCGCCGGGCCGGGACGGCGAGGTGGTATTGCTCGATTACCTTGCCCACCAACGCAAACTGCTGCCGGCACTGGCCAAGAGCTATGCGCTGCACTTCGCTCAGGCCGAGCTGGTGCAGACCCTGCACGAGGTCTTCACCGACAGCGATTCAGCAGACGATCATCGCCGCCGGGAACTCGAGGCCCGGGCCGCCGGGGTCAAGGCGACCGCGACCTGGCACGCCAGCCGGACCATCCAGACCTGCCGGGAGGCCTGCGGCGGTGCCGGCTACCTGAGCGAGAATCGGCTGCCGGGGCTGAAGGCTGACACCGATGTGTTCACCACCTTCGAGGGCGACAACACCGTCCTGCTGCAGCTGCTGGCCAAGGAGCTGTTGACCAGCTATCGCGACCATTTCGGTGAGCTGGACGTGCTGGGTACCGTCCGGTTCGTCGCCGGTCAGGCCGTCGGCACGGTGCTCGAACGGACCGCTGCCCGGCCGCTGATTGCCCGGTTGCTGGCCGCGGCCGGTCGCGATGAGGATGCCGAATGGTCCGATCGGGGCTGGCAGATCTCGCTGCTGGACTTCCGCGAGCGGCACCTGCTGGATGGCCTGGCTCGGCGGCTGCGTAAGGCGGCCACCGCCGACGATCCGTTCGAGGTCTTCAACTCCTGCCAGGACCATCTGCTGGCGACCGCGCAGGCGCACGTCGACCGGATCCTGCTGGAAGCATTCGTGGCCGCCATCGACGGCTGCACCGATCCGGCGGTAACCGAGCTGCTGGAACGGCTGTGCGATCTCTACGTGCTCAGCACCGTCGAGGCCGAACGAGCCTGGTTCATCGAGCATGGCCGGTTGTCCGGCCAGCGCACCAAGCAGTTGGCCGCCGAGGTCAACCAGCTGTGCGGTCTGCTGCGCCCGCACGCGGCCGCTCTGGTCGAGGGGTTCGGGATCCCGGCCCCGATGCTGGACGTCCCGCTGCTGAACTCCTGAAGAGAGTGGAAGATTTCTGTGCTCTGGCCACAAAATCCTTCCACTCTCTGGGGTCTACGGTGAGCCGGTGACGGGTATCTCGGGCTTGGCCGCGGTGGCGGTGGCCGGGCTGGCGGCCGGCACGATCAACACCGTGGTCGGATCGGGAACCCTGATCACCTTTCCGGTGCTGCTGTCGCTCGGGGTGCCGCCGGTGACCGCCAACGTCAGCAACACCATCGGCCTGGTTCCCGGTGGCGTCAGCGGGGCCTGGGGCTACCGCCGGGAACTGGCCGGCCAGCAGGATCGGTTGCGGCGGCTCGGGGCCGCCTCGTTCATCGGCGGCCTGATCGGAGCCTCGCTGCTGCTGGTGCTGCCGCCAGGGGTGTTCAAGGCAGTGGTGCCGGTCCTGATCGTGCTGGCCCTGGTGCTGGTCATCGCCCAGCCCCGGCTGTCCCAGCGGTTCATCGTGGCCGGCCAGCCGTCCGCCGGCCAGCATCCGAGAGTGCTCTGGGTGCTGGTCCTGTTCACCGGGGTGTACGGCGGCTACTTCGGCGCCGCGCAGGGGGTGCTGCTGCTTGCCGCGATGGGCGCGCTGCTGGACAGCAACCTGCAGCGGGTCAACGGGCTGAAGAATGTGCTGGCATTGCTGGTCAATCTCGTCGCCGGCCTGCTCTTCATCGTGTTCGCGCACCCGAACTGGGTATTCGTGGCGATCATCGCGGTGTCCTCGGCGATCGGCGGCCAGCTCGGGGCGGTCGTCGGGCGCCGGCTGCCCTCGACCGTGCTGCGCGCGGTGATCGTGCTGGTCGGGCTGGCTGCCCTGGTCAAATTCCTTTTCTTTTCCTAGCGATACCGCTCAGCCAGGGTTGTCCAGCTGCGCGAGCACGGCGGCCAGGTTCGTTTCCAACGGTTGGGTCGAGTCGATCAGCAGCGCATCCGGCCAGGGCGGGAAAGCCTCGAGCCGGCGACTGACATCGATCCAGTCCGCACCCTGATGCCAGCCGGGAATACCCCGGTCGCGACTGGCCAACCGAGCCCGGTGCAGCGCGGTGTCGGGGCAGCTGCTCAGCACCGCGGTGAACGAGGCACCGGTCGCCCGGGCCAGGCTCGACCAGCGCTGCCGGAGTGCGACGTCCTCGACCGGCGCGTCCAGGATCGCCGATTGTCCGAGCGCGAGTTGCCGGACGGCCAGGGTGGTCAGCTGCTCGTAGCCGAGCTCGAGTAGTCGGTCGAGGTGGCGGCCACCGAACGGGGTCAGCGCACCGAGCAGCCAATCAATTGCGAACACCGGGATGCCGAGCTGCCGCCCGACCGCATCGGCCAGGGTGCTCTTGCCACTACCCGGGACGCCGCCGAATACGATCAGCCGGTTGCCGGGTGCGGCAGTCGCCGGCCAGCCAGAACAGTCCATCGGCAGCCGTGCGGTCAGCCCCGGCGGCACTACCGGCTGAAGATAGGTCTGCACTATCCGATAAGGCGAAACCGGTTCGACGGTACAGCTCAGGACGCCGACCTCGCCAGCCTGGTTGCGCAGCGTCGCCTTGGCGGTGTGCTCGGCTACCTCCAGCCCGACGAGCTCGACAGGTGCGTACTTCAGCGCGCGTTCCTCGACGACCTGCCGGTAGTCCAGCGGTGCGATCGCGGCGAGAAAGTCCGGGTCGAAGACCTGATCGAGGTCGGTGCCCCAGCCCGGGCCCGCGTTCAGACCATCCAGGATCCATTCGAGCCGGGCGATGGCCGGCGTCCGGGCTGTCCAGGTGAGGGTGAACGGCACGCCGCTCAGCGTACGTCAATCGCTACCGAATCCTTGGCCGGGACCTGCACCTGCGCCAGCCCGTGCCGGTCCACCGTGATGGTCGGACCGGTGCAGCTGCCGTGCGAGGAATTGCCGTGGATCACGTCGCAATACCGGCCGGCCGGCAAGCCGGTGGCGAAGGTGTGGATCTGCGCGGTGATCTCGTTGTTGATGCTGATCCAGGCGCGGTGGCCACGGCTGAACGCGATCAGGTTGGTGCCGTCGTCGTACCAGTTGCTAACCGGTGCGTTGCCGGCGATGTTGTGCCAGGCCACCAGATTCGCGACTCCCGTTATCCGATCGGTGCATTCCCAACCGTTGCCGCAGCTGGTGTCGGTGACGAAGCCGTTGGCGTCGGCCGGCGGCGAGTCGTCGCTGGTGACGAAGTCGAAGCCCGAGTACACCTCCGGCGTCCCGTAGCCGTAGGCGAGCATGAACTCGGTGGCCAGCGTGTTGAGCGCGCCGTCCTTGTAGTTCAAGGTGGAACCGTTGCGCTCGGTGTCATGGTTCTCGACGAAGGCCAGTGACTTGTCGCTCGGCAGCAGGCCGGAGTCCTCACCGAAGATCTTCAGATCGCCCAGGTTGCCGCCGGCCGGGTTTGTGTAACTCTTGAAAGCAGATTCCAGCTGGCTGGCGAAGTCGAAACCGAGCGGGCTGCCGACGCCTTCGAACGCCTGCGGTGAGATCCGGCCCGGGCTACCGGTACCTACCTCCAGCGCGAGGTAGGGACGTTCGCCGTCGACAGTGCGATGCAGCTTCGCCTCGATCGCAGCCAGATCGGTCTGCCCGATGTGCTTGGCCGCGTCCACCCGGAAGCCGGAAACCCCATAGCCCAGCAGCTTGTTCAGGTAGCCGGCCAGTGTCGAGCGGACGTAGCTGCTCTCGGTACGCAGGTCACTCAAGGACACCAGCTCACACTTGAAGACCTGGGTGTAGTTGTTGAAATCGTCGATATTGCCGTCCGCACTGGGGCAATCGGCCGGTGCATGGTGGAAGTCGGCGTTCGAGTACAGGCCGGGGTAGTCGTACTTGGTGTAGTGCACGCCGCCGTAGGACACACTGCCCTGGCCGGTCATATGGTTGATCACCGCGTCCACGATGACCTTCACCCCGGCGCCGCGGCAGGTCTGGACCATCGACTTGAACTGGGCCTCGTTACCCATCCGGCTGGTCAGGTTGTAGTCGACCGGCTGGTACACCTCCCACCAGGGATGCAGCACGGTGGTGGTGTCGGTGGCCGTCCGCGACAGCGAGTCCTGTGGCGGTGCGACCTGCACTGCGGCGTAGCCCTTCGGACCGAGCACGCTGGTGCACTCGTTGGCGACCGATTTCCAGTTCCACTCGAACAGGTTCGCCACCACATTGCCTTGGATCGGCCGGGCATGCGCACCCAGCCGGGGCGTCGCCGATACCGAATCCGAACCGACCAGGGCGACGCCGGCGGTCAGGATCAGGGCGGTTGCGGAGCCGAGCAGTCGTCGGCGCGAGGCAGGTCTGAACATGGCTACTCCAGGGGTAGGAAGTGACCGTAAGCCTTTTCGAGTAAGTCCCCGGTGAGCCTCCAGAACGCATTTCGCGGCCCGAGTTTTCACGACACGCCGGTCGAACTGAAAACTCCGGCCGCGAAATGCGGAGGGGTTACTGGGTGAGGGACTGCTGCAGGATCTGGGCAACATCCAGTACCTGGACGTGCTCCTTGGCCGAGCCGTCGGCTTTCTTGGCGGTGACCGCATCCGACAGCATTACCATGCAGAACGGGCAGGCGGTCGAGATCAGGTCTGGGTCCAAGCCGAGTGCCTCGTCGGTGCGCTCCACGTTGATCCGCTTGCCGATCTTCTCCTCCATCCAGAACCGGGCACCGCCGGCGCCGCAGCAGAAGCCACGGTCCTTGCAGCGGTGCATCTCCTGCGACTTCAACGCTGGGATCGCCCCGAGCACCTCGCGCGGCGGGGTGTAGATCTTGTTGTGCCGCCCCAGGTAACACGGATCGTGGTAGGTGACCTTCTTGTCCACCGGCTCGACCGGGGTCAACCGCCCGTCGGCGACCAGGCGCGAGAGCAGTTGGGTGTGGTGCACCACCTCGTACTCACCGCCCAGCTGCGGGTACTCGTTCGAGATCGTGTTGAAGCAGTGCGGGCAGGTGGCCACGATCTTCAGCGGCCGTCCCTCGGGCTTGATCGAGTTGAGTTTCTCGACGTTCTCCGCGCCCAGCATCTGGAAGACGAACTCGTTACCCAGCCGGCGTGCCGAATCGCCGGTGCAGGTTTCGTTCGCGCCCAGAATGGCAAACTCGACGCCGGCCACGTTCAGCAACTCGGCAAAGGCCTTGGTGACCTTTTTGGAACGGTCCTCCAGCGCACCGGCGCAACCGACCCAGAACAGGTATTCGACGTCCTCGGGCAGCGGCTGTCCAAGGGATACCCGGCGCACGTCGAAGCCGAGCCCCTCGGTCCACTCCTCCCGGTTCTTGGCCGGCAAGCCCCACGGATTGCCTTTGCTTTCCAGGTTGCGCAGCATCGTGCCGGCCTCGGACGGGAACGAGGACTCGATCAGAACCTGGTAGCGGCGCATGTCCACGATGTGGTCGATGTGCTCGATATCGACAGGGCATTGCTCGACGCAGGCACCGCAGGTCGTGCAGGACCACAGGACGTCCGGGTCGATGACCCCGTACGAGGCCGCGTCGCCCACCAGCGGCCGGTTGTACTGCGCGGCGTTGGTGCCCTCGACCCGGCCGAAACCGGACTCGGGGACGCCGTGTCCGTGCCCGCCCGCCTCGCTGGACCCGCCGACCTCGACCGCGCCCTCGTCCGGCACGGCTTTTCCACCGATGAGATAAGGGGCTTTGGCAAACAGGTGATCGCGCAGGTCCATGATCAGCAACTTGGGCGAGAGCGGCTTGCCGGTGTTCCAGGCCGGGCACTGGGACTGGCAACGACCGCACTCGGTGCAGGTCGCGAAGTCCAGGTAGCCCTTCCAGGTGAAGTCCTCGATCTTGCCCTTGCCGAAGACGGTGTCCTCGGACAGGTTCTCCGCGTCCATGAAATCGATCGTCGCGCCGGTCTGATCGGTGACCGGCAGCAGCGGGCCGAGCGCCTTGGGCAGCCGCTTGAAGTACACGTTGATCGGCGCGGTGGCGATGTGCAGGTGCTTGGAATACACCACGATCACCAGGAAGCTGAGCACCACCGCCACCTGCGCGAGCAAGAAGGTGGTGGCCAGGCCGGTGTTGTACGCGCCGCTGCCCAGCGCCTTGGCAACCAGGTAGGACGCGAACGTCCACTTGGAGTGGCCGTAGGGGAACTGGTCGGCATTCATTTGCGCGCCGCGCAGCAGGAACAGGGTCACGATGACCAGGCTGATCATCGCCAGGATCACCCAGGCCGGCCCGGTGTGTGATCCGTAGAACCGGGAGTCGCGCTTCTTGCGCTCAGGCGCGTTGCGGACCCGCAGGATCGCGAAGGTGGCCAGACCGAGCAGTACCGCGACTCCGAAGAAGTCCTCCAAGAAGCCGAGGACCTGCCACTTGCCAACCAGCGGGATGTGGAAGTCACGGTTGATCAGCAGCGCGCCGTAGGCCTCCAGGATCGTCAGGTTCAGGACCAGGAAGCCCCAGAAGGTGAAGAAGTGCGCCAGCCCGGGAATCGACCACATCAGCAGCTTGCGTTGCCCGAGTACCTCTTCGGCATCGTTGGCGACCCGGCTACCGGCGCCCTTGCCTCGACCCGGCGCCGCGGTGCCCGAACGGATCAAGGTGACCAGCCACAGCACCCGACGGCCCGCGACGGCGACCGTGAGCACCGTCATGAGCAGGGTCAGAACGATGCGCAGTGCCACTACTACCTCCAGCGTCGGCCAACTCCGGCGATGACTGGCGCAAGAATACTCATGGTTACCGATCGGTAACCAAGCAGGCGGCCACCGAGTTCGTCACACCGGCGGTCGCCGTCGTCGCTACTTATCGGCCCGGATGTCGCCGGTGATGTCCTTGTCGGGGTCCAGCAACAGACAGTGCGCGGTGCGATCGTTGTCGCGATTCCAACGCTGGGACGTGGGAACCAGATAGATCAGGTGCAGGTTGGGGTTGATGTCGCTGCCGACAAACGCCACCGCCAGTCGGCTACAGCCGGTACGGGCCTGGGCGCGAATCTCGGTCGTCCCTGGGTAGGACGAACCGGTCAACGGGGCCTCGGCGAAGGCCTGAGCGTTGTGCGGTTCGGTGCACGGGGTCACCGTGATCGTCAGCAGAGTGCCCAGCGTGGACGGGAGCTTGACACAGTCGCCAATCTTTACGTTCCACGGCGAGATCTTGCC
This sequence comes from Actinomycetota bacterium, assembly GCA_030853265.1. GTDB lineage: Bacteria > Actinomycetota > Actinomycetes > Mycobacteriales > Jatrophihabitantaceae > Jatrophihabitans_A. The sequence goes on along the minus strand of JALYVK010000030.1, from coordinate 5,339 downwards.
CGCCTTGGTGACCGTGCCGTCGGCGGATCGGGTGGCCCGGCTCCCGCTGACCACGGCCACCAGCGCGACCAAGCCGATGACCCAGGCCACCGACAGGATCATGCCGAGGACGGCCATCCACCGGCCGCGGCGCTGGTGAGCCTTGGTCCGAACGATGCCGACGATGCCGAAGACGAAGCCGAGCGGGAAGATCGCGATCAGGCCAAGGACGAACGACGCGATCGAGAACCCGTCGGTCTGGCGGCGGGTCGGGACCGGGTACGGATAGCCGCCCGGCCCGCCGAAACCACCGGGCGGCGGCGGTCCGCTGAAACCGGGCGGCGGTGGGTACTGCCCAGGCGGCTGGTAAGGCTGGGGTGGCTGGTACTGCGAAGGCTGTCCGTACGGCTGGGGCGGCGGGTACTGGCCAGGCTGCCCGAACGGTTGAGGCTGCCCGTACGGCTGGGGCTGCCCGGGTGGCGCGTACGGCTGGAATCCACCTGGCTGGCCACTCGCCGGGTACGGCTGGGTCGATCCGGAGCCGGCCGGTCCCGGATCGGGCTCGACCTGGTCGTTCTGGAAATCGGACCAGTCAACCGAGCTCGGTTGACGCTCCCAGGCTTGGTTCGAAGAATCTCCGGACGGGCCGTTCGGCGGTGGAGTCGTCATGATTCCTCGATCTTGCCGGATCCCATGCCGGGAAGGGCAGGTCTGGCCAGGTGGCGGCTGTGGAGCCGATGGAAAATGGCACAGTACCAAACATTTTCTTTACAGCATGCGACTCCCGCTAGCTAAGTACCCGATACTGTGAGTATCGTCTACAGCCATGAGTGCACCGAGGACCGTTAAGGCTGGCGGTCGAGATGCGATGGGAGTCGGGCTGGCGCTGCTGAACCGGCTCGCCGGGGTCAAGGCGCTGGATCGGTTCGGGCTGCGGGCTCCAGTGCAGCGGACCGTCTTCCAGGCGACCAAGACCGGCTTCCGGACGCTGGGCGCGGCTACTCGTACCTTCGGCGCGGTCAAGCCGCAGGCTCGTCCGGAGCGGCTGGCAACTCAGCCCCGGCGCGCATTGTTTGACCTCACCCCCACCGACGAGCAGCGGCTGATCCAGCAGGCCGCCCGGGAATTCGGAGCCGAGCAGTTGCGCCCGGCCGCCTCCGAGGCCGACAGCAGCTGCCAGGCACCGGCCGCCCTGCTCGAACGGGCGACCGGCGAACTCGGCATCAGCTTCGTGGGCGTCCCGGAAAGTCTGGGCGGCGCCGGCACCGAGCGGTCGGCGATCACCGGCGTGCTGATCGCCGAGGCGCTCGCGCACGGCGACCTGGGGCTGGCGGTGGCCCTGCTCGCGCCGGCCGCGGTCAGTACCGCCCTGGTGCTCTGGGGCGACGAGCAGCAGCAGGCTCGTTACCTACCGTCCTTCGTGGCCGACGATGCGCCCGCTGCCGCGCTCGCGGTGCTGGAACCGCGACCGCTGTTCGACCCGTTCGTGCTGAAGACCACGGCCCGGCCGTCGGCCGGCGGCTACCTGCTGGACGGCGTCAAGTCGCTGGTGCCGGGCGCCGCTCGTGCCGAGTTGTTCGTGATCGCCGCCGAACTGCCCGGCGAGGGGCCAGCCCTGTTCCTGGTCGAGGCCGACTCGGCCGGCCTGATCGTCGAGGCCGAACCCGCGATGGGGCTGCGCGCGGCGAGCATGGGACGCCTGGTGCTGGACGGCGTCACCGTCCCGGCGTCGAACCTGCTGGCCGGCGACACCGCGCCTGGCCGAGCGACGGCCTACGCCGACTGCATCCGGTTGAGCCGGCTGGGCTGGGCGGCGCTCGCGGTCGGCACCGCGCAGGCCGTCCTGGACTACGTAATTCCCTACGTCAACGAGCGTGCGGCCTTCGGCGAGCCGATCAGCAACCGGCAATCGGTGGCGTTCATGGTCGCCGATCTCGGCATCGAACTCGAAGGCATGCGGCTGGCCACCTACCGCGCCGCGAGCCGGGCTGAGCAGGGCCGCAGCTTCGCCCGCGAAACGATGCTCGCCCGCACCTTGACCGGCGAGTACGGCATGCAGATCGGCAGCAACGGCGTGCAGTTGCTCGGCGGCCACGGCTTCGTCAAGGAGCACCCGGTCGAGCGCTGGTATCGCGACCTGCGCGCGGCCGGCCTGATGGAAGGCGCGGTGCTCATCTAATGACTCGGGAGCCAACAGCGTGATCAATCTTGAGGTTCCGGCGAAGTTCCGGACGCTGATCAATCAGTCGCACCAGGTCGCGGTCGAGGTGCTGCGGGCGAATTCCCGCAAGTACGACCTGGCCGAGCACGAGTACCCCACCGAGCTGGACATGCTCGCTGCGCTGGTGGACGGCCTGAACGCCTCCGGCTCGACCGGCACCGGCGCCACCGGCGTCCGGCGTACCGAGTCGAACGACGACGGCGGCACCCGCAACGGGACCAACCTGTCCACCGTGCTGTCGATCCTCGAAGCGTCTTGGGGCGATGTTGCCCTGGTGCTGTCGATGCCCCGGCAGGGTTTGGGCAATGCCGCGATCGCGTCGGTGGCCAACGATGAGCAGCACGAGCGGTTCGCCGGCGTCTGGGCGGCGATGGCGATCACCGAACCGGGCTGCGGCTCGGACTCCGCCGCGATTCGGACCACGGCGGTCCGCGACGGTGAGGATTACCTCATCAATGGCGAGAAGATCTACGTCACCGCGGGCCAGCGAGCCGATGCCGTGGTGGTCTGGGCCAGCCTGGACAAGGCGCAGGGACGGGCCGCGATCAAGTCCTTCGTGGTCGAGAAGGGCACCCCGGGCATGGTGGTCGAGCGGCTGGAACGCAAGCTCGGCATCCGGGCATCTGACACCGCGACCATCCGGTTCACCGACTGCCGAGTGCCGGCCCGCAACCTGCTCGGCAGCCCGGAGATCAATGCCGACCAGGGCTTTGCCGGCGCCATGCAGACCTTCGACAACACCCGCCCGCTGGTCGCCGCGATGGCACTCGGAGTGGCCAAGGCGGCGCTGGACGAGACCCGGCAGATCCTCACCGAAGCCGGCGTGGAGATCGACTACGACCGGCCCCCGCTGACCCAGTCGGCCGCCGCCGCCACCTTCCTGCAGCTCGAGGCCGACTGGGAGGCCGGCTACCTGATGACCCTGGAAGCGGCCTGGCTGGCCGACAACAACAAGCCGAACTCGTTGCAGGCCTCGATGGCCAAGGCCAAGGCTGGCCGGTCCGGCACCGCGATCACATTGCGCTGCGTCCAGCTCGCCGGCGCGGTCGGCTACACCGAGCGGGGCCTGCTGGAGAAGTGGGCCCGGGACTCCAAGATCCTGGACATCTTCGAGGGCACCCAGCAGATCCAGCAGCTGATCGTGGCTCGCCGGCTGCTCGGCAAGTCATCGGCCGAGCTCAAGTAGCTTCACAGCTGTCGTCTAGTTAACTGACAGGGTCCGCCCCGAGTGCGCTGGTCTGCTGAGTACATGACCGCGAGCCCGGAGTTGCCTGTGCGGCGTCCGGTTGCCCTCGCGCGCACCTTCGGCTCGGCACCGTTCGCGCTCGCCCTGGTCTGCCTGCTGCTCGCCACCACCGTCTGGACCCGGTCGCACGCCGCGGAATCCGACGCCACCTTCGACTGGGTCAGCACCAACGTGCACAACCTGTCCTCAGCCCCGATCCGGTCCTTCGTGCTGAGCGCGCTGTTCCTGACCGACGGCCACTGGCTGCTCGATGCCACCATGCTGGCCGCGGTGCTCGTCCCGCTCGAACGACGGATCGGTAGCCGGCTGAGCGTTGTGGTGTTCGGTTCGGCGCACGTGCTCGCCACGATGCTCACCGAGGGCTGGATCTGGCTCGGGATCCGCGACGGCCATATCCCGCGGTCGGCCGAATACCAGCAGGACGTCGGCATCTCCTACGGCATGTACGGGGTGGCCGCCGCGGTGCTGTTCTTCCTGCCGGGCCGACTGCGGTACGCCGCGGTTGCCGTCCTGGCCGGTTACCTCGGGATCGGGTTCGCGTTGTCAGCCGACATGACCAGCACCGGCCACCTGCTATCCCTGGCGATCGGACTGCTGTGGTGGCCGGTGCTGGCTCGGCTGGGCGGGCGCTCGACACTGCTTCAGCGCATGCCGGCCAGTTGCTGGTGGGCCCGGCGCAGGTTACCCAGCCGGTTCTCCCAGGTGATGCCGATGGCCAGCAGCAGCACGCCGATCGCCGCGATGACCGCCCAGCGCGGTATCGCCAGTGCGTACGGGCCGAGCTCCCACAGCACCACCACGGTCAGCTCGGCGGCGCCGATCAGCAGCGGAGCCTGCAACCGCAGCCGGGAGCCGGCCAGCACCATCACCAGCGCCAGCACACCCACCGCGGTGGTCCGCCAGCTCAGCGGCTGCTGCATCCCCAGCACCAGCGACGGCCCAGTGAGCAGCAGCAGTCCGGGACCGTAGGCCAGCCAGGACGCCAGCTGCCGGTCGCGCTGCGCGGCCCGGATCCCGAAGGCCAGCACGATCACGCCGGCCGGCACCGAGTACAGCTCCGCGGCGTGCACGTCGTGCAGCACGGCCTCGATCCAGATCGCGACGGTCACCGCCGAGAAGGCCAGCCACTGCCACCACCGGCGCTGCGGCGACAGCACCGCCGCCACCGCGAACACCGCGGCGCAGACCAGCAGCCCGCCGACCGCCGGGGTGCCATCAGCCGGCCAGCCGTGGTGGATGCCGGCCGCCACCGCCACGAACAGCTGCCCGATCGCGGCCAGTTCGAGCACCGTCCGGTCAACGGCGCGCTCGGCGAACCGCCAACCGATCAGGACGCTCAGCAGCGCGCCGCTACCGAACGCGGCGATCGAGCTGAGGTCCGAGGCCACCGCGGTGAGTTCGGCCAGCACCAGGGCGACCGCCGGCACCGCGAGCAGCGTCGAGTCGGTGAGCCGGCCGGCCAACAACGCGGTGCCGATCGCCACCGCGAGCCAGCCGGCGGTGGCCAGCAGCACGTCCGGCCGGGCATTCATCGACAGGGCGACCGCGACTAGCGCGGTCGTCGCGACGATCCAGCGGGCCGGGTCTGTCCTGGTTGCCAGCAGCGCTCGACGGGCCAGCCCGGCCACGCTGGTGACCGCGAGCAGCGTGAGCATCGGCCATACCGGGTGCCCGCCGGTCAGCAGATGCTGGACCGGCCGTTGCCACAGCCAGCCGTGGGCGTCCAGCGCCCGCCCGACCCCGCCGACGGAGCTGAGGCTGAGCACCAGTACGTCCAGCAGCAGGGCGCCACCGAGCACCGACCGGGCGGCCGGCTTCCAGATCGGCTGCCGGATCCAGCTCGCCCAGGCCAGCGCCGCCAGCACGACCGCCAGCGCGTAGCCGGCCGACAGG
>JALYVK010000085.1 GCA_030853265.1 Actinomycetota bacterium | reverse complement strand
GGCAGCGGCCCGAGGGCCAGCGCGCCGGCGGCGACCGTGGCCCGGCCGCGCAGGTAGGTGGCCAGCACCCGGCCCGGTAACCGCCGCCCGGCGAACGGGGTGTTGCGGGCCAGCGAGGCCAGCGCGGTGGGCTCCACCAGCCAGTCCGTCGCGGCCTGCACCAGGGTCAGGTTGGCCGGCTCGCCCACCGCGATCGGGCGGCCGTGCCCGCCCAACCGGCCGATCACCGCGGGCCGGACGCTCATCCGGTCGGCGAGGCCCGCCCAGTCCAGCAGGCCGGGTTCGAGCATGGTCTGGATCACCACGCCGAGCGCGGTCTGCAACCCGAGCATGCCGAATGCCGCGTCTCCGAAAGCATGATCCTTGTCGTGCGCGGCATGCGGGGCATGGTCGGTGGCCACCGCGTCGATCGTCCCGTCGGCAAGACCGGCCCGCAGCGCCTGCACGTCCTCGGCCGGCCGCAGCGGCGGATTGACCTTGAAAATCGGGTCATAGCTGGTCAGCAGGTCACAGGTGAGCAGCAGGTGATGCGGGGTCACCTCGGCGGTCACCTCGATCCCCCGGGACTTGGCCCAGCGAATCACCTCGACGCTGCCGGCGGTCGAGACGTGGCAGACGTGCAGCCGGGATCCGGTGTGCTGGGCCAGCATCACGTCGCGGGCGATGATGCTCTCTTCGGCGACCGACGGCCAACCGGGCAGGCCGAGCCGGCCGGACAGCTCCCCCTCGTGCGCGCAGCAGCTGGCATCGGCCAGCCGCGGATCCTGGGCGTGCTGGGCGAGCACGCCGTCGAACGGCTTGAGGTATTCCAACGCCCGGCGCATCAGCAGCGGATCGGACACGCAGTGCCCGTCGTCGCTGAACACCCGGACCGCGGCGGCCGAGCGGGCCATGTTGCCGATCTCGGCCAGCTGCTGGCCGGCCAGTCCCTTGGACACCGCGCCGACCGGACGCACATCCACCAGGCCGGCCGCCCGGCCGAGTGCTGCGACCTGCTCGACGATCTCGGCGGTGTCGGCGACCGGGTTGGTGTTGGCCATCGCGTGCACCGCGGTGAAGCCGCCCAGTGCGGCAGCCGCCGACCCGGTAGCCACCGTCTCGGCGTCCTCGCGGCCGGGCTCGCGCAGGTGGGTGTGCAGGTCCACCAGGCCGGGCAGCAGGATCGCCCCGTCGGCCAGCACCACCTGGCTGCCAGTCGGGGCTTCGATCTTCGGCCCGATCTCGGCGATCACCCCGTCGGCCAGCAACACGTCGAGCAGCTGGCCACCCAGCGGCGCCACCCCGTGCAGCAACACCACCCGGTCCGTCGCCCGGCTCATGCCCGTACCTCCCCCGTCGCCGATCCAGTCGCAGTCTTGACTCCGGCGACAGTCGCCAATCCAGTCGCAGTCTCCGAACCGGTCACAATCTCTGAGCCGGCGGCGGGTTCCAGGCCAGCCGCGATGGCCGACCGCTCGTCCGGCCCGGCCAGTACGTGATAGAGCACCGCCATCCGAACCGCGACCCCGGCCCGGACCTGGTCGAGCACCAGCGACCGGTCCCCGTCGGCGGCCGCCGAGGAGATTTCCAGGCCGCGGTTCATCGGTCCGGGGTGCAGCACCGGGGCGTGCTCGGGCAGCAGGGCCAGCCGCCTCGGGCTCAACCCGTAGCCGATCGCGTACTCCCGCTCGGTCGGGAAGTACCCCACCGCGCCGGCCGAGCCACCGCCCATCCGCTCTCGCTGCAGGCGCAACATCATCACCGCGTCCACGTCGCCGGCCACCTTGCCGGCCAGGGTCGCGTCCAGGTCCCAGCTGGTCGCGCACTGCCAGCTCGACACGCCTGCCGGCATCATGGTCGGCGGCGCGACCAGGGTGACCTGCGCGCCGAGGGTGCGCAGCAGCAGGACGTTGGACCGGGCCACCCGGCTATGCGTCAGGTCGCCGACGATCACCACGTGCCGGCCGGCCAGCCCGCCCAGCCGCCGGCGCAGCGAGAAGGCATCCAGCAGCGCCTGAGTGGGATGCTCGTGGGTGCCGTCGCCGGCGTTGATCACGTGGCAGCCCACCCAGCCGGCGATCCGCTGGACAGCCCCTGAGGTGGCATGCCGGACGACCAGGGCGTCCACCCCGAGGGCGGCCACCGTCAGCGCGGTGTCGCGCAGGCTCTCGCCCTTGCTGACGCTGGATCCTTTCGCGCTGACGTTGATCACGTCGGCCGAGAGCCACTTGCCGGCGATCTCGAAGGACGATCGGGTACGGGTGGAGTCCTCGAAGAACAGGTTCACTACGGTGCGCCCGCGCAGCGCCGGGAGCTTCTTGACCAGCCGGTTCTGGATCGCGTCCATCTGCTCGGCCGAATCGAGGATCTGCAGCGCATCTGCGGCACTCAGGTCGGCTGCCGAGAGCAGGTGCTTGTTCATCGCCGGCTCCCGGTGGGCTCGGTGGGCTCGGTGGGCTCGGTGGGCTCGTCGGACTGATCGTCGCCGACAATGCTGACCTGATCGACCCCGTCGGTCTCGAGCAGGCTGACCTTCACCTGCTCGGTGGCCGAGGTGGGCAGGTTCTTGCCGACGTAGTCCGCCCGGATCGGCAACTCACGGTGACCGCGGTCGACCAGAACTGCCAGCTGCACCGCGCGCGGCCGGCCGAGGTCGGTGAGCGCGTCCAAGGCAGCCCGGACGGTCCGTCCGGAGAACAGCACGTCGTCGACCAAGATCACCAACTTGGTGTCGATCCCGCCAGCAGGCTCCACGGTCTGACCGAGTGGGCGGGTCGCATGACTGCGCAGGTCGTCGCGATAGAGGGTGATATCCAGCGAGCCGAGGCCGACCGTGACGCCTGCGAAGCTCGCGATCCGGTCGGCTAGCCGGCGGGCCAGCGGCTCACCGCGGGTTGGTATCCCCAGCAAGACGACATCGCGCCCGCCATGGGTCTTTTCCAGTATTTGATGGGCAATTCGATCCAGCACCCTGGAAAGATCATCCGCTTGGAGTACGGTTTTCTCACCGGCTGCGGTGGCCCGCGAAACCGGTACTGACAGTGGCTGCGCAGGCATACTGCTGGGCATGCTTAGCAGACCCCCTTCCTCGCCTCACCGGACGAGTCGTTAAAGGATGTCGGATTGCTGACGACGGTATCAGTAGAAGTCGCATGCCTAGGGCCCGACAGAACGTGTCGGTGTCATCGGTTACCGTGCGTTCAAGAACTGTTACCCTGTGAGGTCAGCGTTACAAGACAGATTCGTACAAGCGAGACTCCACTGATTACTCGGCGTGGCCATAGTTTGAGGACGGGGACGTGACAGAGCACAACACTCCAGCCATCGGAGACGATGCCGAGGGAGCCGGTACGACAGTCGCCCGCGATGCGGTGGCCGACGCTGCCGGACTCGCACCGGATGACCGGGAGTATGCCCGCGCCCTGGGCAGCCGACTTCGAGCCGTCCGGTCTCAGCAGCGGCTGTCGCTGCATGGTGTCGAGCGCAAGTCTGGTGGCAAGTGGAAAGCGGTCGTGGTCGGTTCCTACGAGCGCGGTGACCGCGCGGTCTCGGTGGCCCGGCTCGCTGAACTGGCCGAGTTCTACGGCGTGCCGATCTCCGAACTGCTGCCCAGCGAAGAGGGCGCGCCCAGCGCCCGGGTCGACGCCAGCGGCAAGGTGGTGCTCGACCTGCAGAAGCTGCAGCACGTGCCGGCCGAGGACGCCGCACCGCTGGTCCGCTACGCCCAGTCCATCCAGCGCCAGCGCGGTGACTACGGCAACAAGGTCCTGTCGATCCGGGGCGAGGACCTGCGTGCCCTAGCGCTGATGTTCGACACGTCGCTGGACCAACTCACCGAGAAGCTGATCGGTTGGGGCGTGCTAGCCCCCGGGTCTGTAGGACACACAGCAGACTGAGCAAGCGCGAACTCAGGTAGGCGTTGGCCGGATCGGCCAATAGCCACCCAGCAGACTGAGCAAGCGCGAACTCAGGTAGGCGTTGGCCGGATCGGCCAATAGCCACACAGCAGACTGAGCAAGCGCGCCGGCTCAAGTGGGCGCCAGCTCAGCTGCCGGATGCCGGTAGCTGGTCGCGCAACACCCGACCGAGAATGCCGTTGACGAACTTGGGCGATTCGTCGGTCGAGAGCGCCTTGGCAAGCTCGACGGCCTCGTCGATGGCGACCGCGTCCGGAATGCCCGGAGACCACAACAGCTCGTACAGCCCGATCCGCAGCACCGCTCGATCGACGCCGGGCATCCGATCCAGCGTCCAGCCCTCGGAATAGTCACTGAGCAGCTGGTCGATGGCTTCGCGGTGCTCCGTGACTCCCTCGACCAGCTCGATGGTGTAGTCGCTGATCGGCGGGTCGGCCAGTGCGATCCGCTCGGCGAGGGTCGACACCGGATCGGCACCGCGTAGGTCGGCCTCGTAGATCAGGTCTACCGCGCGCTTGCGGGCCTTACTGCGCGCTGCCATCTAGCTGTTGATCCGGCCGAGATACCGGCCGTCGCGGGTGTCAATCTTGATCTTCTCGCCGGTGGTGACGAAGAGCGGAACCTGCACCTCGGCACCGGTTTCGACGGTGGCGGGCTTGGTGCCGCCGGTCGCCCGATCGCCCTGCAGGCCGGGCTCGGTGTAGGTGATCAGCAGCTCGACCGAGGTGGGCAACTCGATGTAGAGCGGCGATCCCTCGTGCACCGCGACGGCGGCTTCGGCGTTGTCCAGCAGGTAGTTGGCCCCATCGCCGACCACCGCGGCCGGGATGTGCATCTGCTCGTAGGTGTCGCCGTCCATGAAGACGAAATCCTCACCCTCCTTGTAAAGAAAGGTCATCGAGCGCTTGTCTACGGTCGCGGTCTCGACCTTGGTGCCGGCGTTGAACGTCCGGTCGACCACCTTGCCCGACAGCACGTTCTTCAGCGTGGTGCGCACGAACGCGCCACCCTTGCCGGGCTTGACGTGCTGGAATTCCACCACCGTCCAGAGCTGGCCGTCGAGGTTGAGCACGAGGCCGTTCTTGAGGTCGTTCGTGGTGGCCATAGCTGGGTGGGTCTCCTCAGGGTTCGGGGGTCGAGCAGTGCCGCGCAGCGCGCACCAAAGCAGTAGTTTACCGGCTCGCCGGCCGGCCCCCGCACACCGGCAGAGGGGTCAGGTGGCCGGCGTGAAGCCCAGCACCGGACGGGCCCGGCCGCCGGATTCGCGCAGGATCGCCACCGCTTCACCGGACTCGGCGATCCCGCCGTAGGTGCCCTCGATGCCGGCCGGCGCGATGGTGCGGCCGAAGCTCAGTTCGCTGGCTTCGGCCGGCAGCAGGGTGCGTATCGGCATCGCGGCGGCGATCGCCCGGGGCAGCGGCAATACGATCGGATCGTCGAGTTCGGCCAATGCCTGCAAGGTGATGGCCTGGCTCAGCTCGAACGGCCCGACCCGGCTGCGGCGCAGTGCGGTCAGGTGGCCGCCAACCCCGAGCACGTCGCCGAGGTCGCGGGCCAGTGCCCGGATGTAGGTACCGGACGAGCAGTCCACCAGCACCTCGCAGTCCAGATAGCTGCCAACCGGTCGAGGCTCGGCCAGCAGTTCGAACCTGCTCACCGTCACCGGCCGCGCGGCCAACTCCACCGATTCACCGGCGCGCACCCGGGCATAGGCGCGCTGGCCGTCCACCTTGATCGCCGACACCGACGAGGGGCGCTGCATGATCTCACCGGTGAGACTAGCCAGCAGCGGTGCGAGGTCGGCGGCGGTCAGCGCCGAGGCGTCCGCCCCGTCGCGCAACTCCCCCTCGGCGTCGTCGGTGCTACTGGCGACCCCCAGCCGGATCGTCGCCGAATAGGTCTTGTCGGTCAGCACCAAATGGTTCAGCAGCTTGGTGGCTCGCTCGACCCCGAGCACCAGCACCCCGGTCGCCATCGGATCCAACGTGCCGGCATGCCCGACCCGCCGGGTGCCAGCGATCCGGCGAACCTTGCCGACCACGTCGTGCGAGGTCATCCCGGCCGGCTTGTCCACGACAATCAGCCCGCCCGGTCCGTTCGGACCCTTCTTCGCCATATCGCCCTTCGCGCCGTCGGCCTACCCTGCCGGCCGAGCCTAGCGAACAGCGCGATTCGGCTCAGCAGCCAAGGACGGTCAACGCGAGCTTGGCAACCGCACCGATCGGGGTGTTGCCGCAGCTCACGGTTCCCTCGTCGAGGGAGGTGAACATCGTGAAGTGGTAGTGCAGCGATCCGTCGGTATAGCCCCGACCCGGAATCATGCGCCCATGCACCGATCCCCACATGTACAGGTCGCCGGGCCGCGGTGGCAGGTCGCTGACTCGGTTGCACTGCAGCGTCTGGTCATCGCCGGTGATCGTGTACGTACCCCGGTACAGGCCGTAGCGGCCGGGGGCGTTGAAGTTCTCGGTGAGGGTTTCGGTGTCCGTCGTGGTGGTGGTGCCGGTGCTGACCACGCTGAGGCTGTAGCTGGCCGTCACCGACAGGCCCACTTTGACGAAGATCAACCCGGCGGCCGACGACGCGGTGACGCTGACGCCGGTGGAATCGGTCACGGTCCGGGTCACGGTGTTGACCGTCGACAGGGACACGCTGTGCGAACCGGTGGTGCCCGGCGTGATCTCGAGCGCGCTGAACTGGGTGAGGGTCGGGGTCACCGTGTACGTCGGCGCGGCCCAGGCGATCAGCCCGTTCTGGCTCGCGCTGCAGGTGTAGCCGGCGATCGGGTCGGGATCATCGGCATGCGCCACGCTCGGCGCGGCAACCATCGCCAGCGCGCTGGCGGCCAGCGCGGAGCAACCGGCGATCAGCTTGGTGGCAAAGGGGAAACGAGCTGTACGGAATGACCGCATGGGGTGCCGTCCTCAGAAATAGTGGGGGCAGGCACATATCTCGCCAAATTGCCTGTTAGCGATAACCTACCCCAAACGGCCACCGGCAACTGGCAGCAAGAGGCCGTCGCGCGCGGACCTGAAGTCAGCTGCTCATATAGGCCGCGAGGTGCTCGCCGGTCAGGGTGGAGCGGCCGGCGACCAGGTCGGCGGGGGTGCCCTCGAAGACGATCCGACCGCCGTCATGGCCGGCGCCTGGGCCGAGATCGATGATCCAGTCGGCGTGCGCCATGACCGCCTGATGGTGCTCGATGACGATGACCGATTTACCGCCCTCGACCAGCCGGTCGAGCAGACCGAGCAGGTTCTCAACATCGGCGAGGTGCAGGCCGGTGGTCGGCTCGTCCAGGACGTACACGCCGCCCTTCTCCGACATCCGGGTGGCCAGCTTGATCCGCTGCCGCTCGCCGCCGGACAGGGTGGTGAGCGGTTGGCCGATTCTGAGGTAGCCGAGTCCGACGTCGACCAGCCGCTGCAGAATGGCATGCGCGGCCGGCGTTTTGGCCGGACCGGCACCGAAGAACTCCTCGGCCTCGGCGACCGACATGGTGAGCACCTCGCTGATGTCCTTGCCACCGAAGGTGTATTCGAGCACCTCGGCCAGGAATCGCTTGCCGTCGCACACCTCGCAGACGGTGGCCACCCCGGCCATCATCGCCAGGTCGGTGTAAATGACCCCGGCACCGTTGCAGTTGGGGCAGGCGCCTTCGGAGTTGGGGCTGAACAGCGCCGGCTTCACGTCGTTGGCCTTCGCGAACGCCTTGCGAATCGGCTCCAAAAGGCCGGTGTACGTCGCCGGGTTGCTGCGCCGCGAGCCCTTGATGGCGCCCTGGTCGACGGTCACCACGCCGTCCCGACCGGCCACCGAGCCCTGGACCAAGGAACTCTTGCCCGAGCCGGCCACCCCGGTCAGCACCACCAGCACGCCGAGCGGGATGTCGACATCGACTCCCTTCAGGTTGTGGGTGCTGGCCCCGCGCACCTGCAACGCTCCGGACGGGGTTCGCACCGACGGCTTCAAGGCGGCGCGGTCGTCCAGGTGCCGCCCGGTCAACGTGTCGCTGGCCCGCAACCCCTCCAGGGTGCCCTCGAAGACCACCTCACCACCGGCGGCACCGGCACCGGGACCGAGGTCGACCACATGGTCGGCGATCGCGATTGCTTCCGGCTTGTGCTCCACCACCAGCACCGTGTTGCCCTTGTCGCGCAACTGCAACAGCAGGTTGTTCATCCGCTGGATGTCGTGCGGGTGCAGCCCGATGGTCGGCTCGTCGAAGACGTAGGTGACGTCGGTGAGCGACGAGCCGAGGTGCCGGATCATCTTGATCCGCTGCGACTCGCCGCCGGACAGCGTGCCGGACGGTCGCTCCAGCGACAGGTAGCCCAGCCCGATCTCGACGAACGAGTCGAGGCTGTGCCGCAGCGCCTCGAGCAGCGGCGCGACGGACGGCTCGTCCAGACCGCGCAGCCATTCGGCGAGGTCGCTGATCTGCATCGCGCAGGCGTCGGCGATGCTGATCTTCTTGATCTTCGACGACCGGGCTGCCTCGGACAGCCGAGTGCCGTCACACTTGGGGCAACTCGTGAAGGTCACCGCCCGTTCGACAAAGGCGCGGATGTGCGGTTGCAGCGTGTCGACGTCCTTGGACAGCATCGACTTCTGGATCTTCGGGATGAGCCCTTCGTAGGTCAGGTTGATGCCCTCGACCTTGATCTTGGTCGGCTCCTTGTAGAGCAGATCCTGCATTTCCCGCTTGGTGAACTTGGCAATCGGCTTGGCCGGGTCGAAGAAGCCGGAACCCTTGAAGATCCGGCCGAACCAGCCGTCCATGCTGTAGCCCGGAATGGTGAACGGGCCGTCGTCGAGGGACAGGCTGTCGTCGTACAGCGCCGTCAGGTCGATGTCGGTGACCGAGCCGCGGCCCTCGCAGCGCGGGCACATGCCGCCGGTGATGGAAAAGCTACGACGCTCCTTGACAGCCTGCCCGTTGCGCTGGATCGAGACCGCACCCGCGCCGCTGATCGAGGCGACGTTGAACGAGAACGCCTGCGGCGAGCCGATGTAGGGCTTACCCAGTCGGCTGAACAGGATGCGCAGCATCGCGTTGGCATCGGTGGCGGTGCCGACCGTGGAGCGGGTGTTGGCCCCCATCCGCTCCTGATCGATGATGATCGCGGTGGTCAGCCCGTCCAGGACGTCGACGTCCGGCCTCGCCTGGGTCGGCATGAAACCCTGCACGAAGGCGCTGTAGGTCTCGTTGATCATCCGCTGCGACTCCGCGGCGATCGTGCCGAACACCAGCGAGCTCTTGCCCGAGCCGGAGACGCCGGTGAACACCGTCAGCCGCCGCTTCGGAAGCTCGACATGCACGTCCTTGAGATTGTTCACCCGCGCGCCGTGCACGCGAATCCAATCGTGGCTGTCGGCAAGGTGCTGCGCGGGCGACTGCTTCTCGGTCCTCGGGGCCATGGGCGGTCCTGACTCCTTCATCCATACGATCGTTGGCTACCTGAGCGTGGTCGAACAGCAGCGGGTTCTCCCAGATCCGCCGGCTGGCCCAGCGCCGCCCAGTCCTCGGGAAGCCGCTCAGTCCTCGGGAAGTGCCGCGAACTCGCGTTTGGTGTTCTTGTACCAGCCCATTCCCTTGAGCGGGTGCTTCCACCGACCCTTCATCTCGTTCAGGGCCTGCTCGTGCGTCGCGTCACCCGCCGCGACCGCCTCTTTGAGGTGGCGGTCCTGCGCCTTGATCACCTCGTCAGCGGTAGCTCCACGCAGCTGCAGATCGCAGGCTCCACCCAGTTGCTTGCAGGTCATCGTCTTCATCGTCAGCTCAGCTCGTTGATTCGGATCAGGTTGCCCGCGGGATCGCGGAAGGCGCAGTCGCGTACGCCGTACGGCTGCTCGGTCGGCTCTTGGACGACCTCGGCGTCGCCGGCCTGCAGCCGCGTGAAGGTGCCGTCGAGGTCTTTGGTGGCCAGGGTGAGAATGCCGTAGGTTCCCTTGGCCATCATCTCGGCGATGGTGCGGCGCTCGTCGTCGGTGATACCAGGGTCGACACCCGGCGGGTACAGGACGATGGAGGTGCCGGGCTGGTCGGCGGGGCCGACGGTGATCCAGTGCAGCCCGTTGTAGCCGACGTCGTTGCGCACCTCGAAGCCGAGAGTGTCGCGGTAGAAGGCCAGGGTGGCCTCCGGGTCGTTGTGCGGAAGGAAGCTCGCGTGAATGGTGATGTCCATGTCAGTCAGGCTAGTTGTGGCTCCGTGGCCGGCGCTTCTCGATTCCTGACCGGTCTGGTCACCTGCTTTGCCACGCACGACGGCATCCCGGCCGTGGCACGCGCCGCTTCCCGCCGGTAGGTGCTGGGCGGCACGCCGACCAACTCGGTGAAGCGGGTGCTGAAGGTACCCAGCGACGAGCAGCCGACCGCGAAGCAGACCTCGGTGACGCTGAGGTCGCCGCGACGTAACAGCGCCATCGCACGCTCGATGCGCCGGGTCATCAGGTAGCTGTACGGCGACTCGCCGTAGGCCCGGCGGAACTCGCGACTGAGGTGGCCGGCCGAGATGTGCGCGCCCCGGGCGAGCGCCTCGACGTCCAGCGGCTGCGCGTAGTCCCGATCGATCCGGTCCCGGACCCGGCGTAGCCGCGCGAGGTCGTCCAGGTTCTGCGCCGACGCGGCGCTGGTGGCAGGTCTGCTGATCACCTGTGCGATCGTGCCACGTCCGGCGAGGTTACGGGCGTCCGCGCCCGAATACAGCGGCCGAGTCGCTCAGCGCTGCTCGCCCACCACCAGCCAGCGACCGCTTCGGGTTCGCCAGGCCATTCCGATCAACCGCAGCACGATGAACGCGGTCAGCCCGGCCCACACCCCGCTCAGGCCCCAGTGCAGCGGTTGGGCCAGCAGGCACAGCGGGATGAACCCGAACACCGCCGCGACCAGCGTCACGTTGCGGATGAAGCCGTTGTCACCGGCGCCGAGCAGCACCCCGTCCAGGGCGAACACGATGCCGGCGGCCGGCTGCATGGCCACCAGCCACGGCCACAACACGTGGGCCTGCCGCTGGACGCCGGCGTCGGAGCTGAACAGCGCCGGGACGGCGAACCAGCCGGTCAGCAACAGCACGGCGAAGATCACCCCGGCACACAGGCTGTACGCGCTGACCCGCCACGCGGTGCGCTTGGCCGAGCTGACGTCGCCACCGCCGAGCGCCGCGCCGATCAGGGATTGGGCAGCGATCGCAAAGGAATCCAGCAGTAGCGCGACGAACTCCCAGAGCTGCAGGCCGATCTGGTGGGCGGCCAGCTGCGCCGAGCCCAACCGGCCGGCCACCCCGGCGGCCACCATGAACGCGGCCTGGAACGCCACCGCCCGCACCACCAGGTCCCGGCTGACCACCAGCTGCGAGCGGATCACCGACCACTGTGGGCGGTTGGGCACCCGCTCGGCCCGGATCGCCCGCACGCACAGGGCGGCCGCGATCCACTGCGCGGCGACGTTGGCGATCGCCGAGCCGGCCAGTCCCAGGCCGGCCGGATACACCAGCAGCGGCGAGGCAATGGCGGATCCGACATTGGCCAGCACCACGATCCGGACCGGCGTCCGGGTGTCCTGGATCCCGCGCAGCCAGCCGTTGCCGGCCAGCACCAGCAGGATGCCGGGCATGCCGAGGATCGCGATCCGCAGCCACAGCACCGCCTCGTTGGCGACCTGGCCCGGGCCGCCAACCACCAGCCGGACCACCGGCCCAGCTACCAGCTCGCCGATCAGCACCGCGGCCAGGCCGAGCAGCATCGCCAGCCAGGACGCCTGGACGCCCTCGTTCACCGCCGCGTCCCGGCGGCCGGCGCCGAAGAACCGCGCGGCCCGTCCGGTGGTGCCGTACTCCAGCGAGCTGCCCACGATGGCCAGCAAGGTCATCACGGTGCCGGCCGCCCCGAGCGCGGCTAGCTGCACCCGGCCGAGGTGACCGACCACCGCGGTGTCGACCAGCACGAACAGCGGTTCGGCGGCCAGCACCACGAATGCCGACCCGGCCAGCGAGACGATCCGGCGGGTGGAAACCTGGACGGCGGGTTCGGTCACAGCTCGCGGTACATGATCAGCAAATCCACCAGACCCTGCTCGGGATGGCGAAACCCGGCCGGCACCGCGCCGATCGTGGTGAAGCCGAGCTGCTCGTACAGCCGGACGGCATGGACGTTGCTGGCTGCCACCGCGTTGAACTGGACACCCTGGTAGCCGGCCTCGCTCAGCTGCTGGAGGCAGTGCTGGACCATCGCTCGCCCGATGCCCTGGCCGCGGGCCGCCTCGGCTACCAGGTAGGACGCCGTCGCGATATGCGCACCCGGGCCAGCCTTGTTCGGCCCGCACTTGTAGCTGCCCAGCACGGTGTCGCCGTCGCTGACCAGCCAGGTCTGGCCGGGGGCGGTCTCCAGCCAGATCGCGCGGCCCTGCTCGAACCCGGTGCCCGGATCGTAGGTGTAGGTGTCACCGGCCGCGACGATCTGGTGGAAGATCGGCCAGATCAGCGGCCAGTCGGCGTCGGTAGCGAGGCGGAACTGCCAGCCGGGAGACGTCACCGAACTAGTCCTCGTCGTCCTCGATGACCCGAGGCTTGCGGTACGGGTCGGGGTCACCGGCCGGCACCGCGTTGGCGCGGACCTGCTCGACCTGCGCGTCGGCCTGCCGGGCGACCGCGAGCAGGTCGTCGATGTGCTTGGCCGACTCGGGCAGCTCGTCCAGGAAGAAGGCAATGGTCGGGGTGAACTTGACGCCGGTCTGCCGGCCGACCTCGGTACGGATCAGGCCGCGGGCCGCCTCCAGCGCGGCGGCGGACTCCTCCCGCTCCAGCTCGTCGCCGAACACCGTGTAGAACACCGAGGCATCGTGCAGGTCGCCGGTGATCTTGACGTCGGTGACCGTCACCATGCCCAGGCGCGGATCCTTGATCTGGCTCTCGATGTAGGAGGCCACGATCTGCTTGATGCGGCCGGCCATCCGGCGGGCGCGCGGCGAATCAGCCACGGTGTTCTCCTTGCTCGAACGGACAGAAATGCCACGCCCAGCGCGGGCCGTAACCCGCGCTGAGCATGACATTTCGAACTGGTGTGACCCTTCGATCAGCCGCGCGGCTTCTCGCGCATCTCGAAGGTCTCGATGATGTCGCCGGTCTTGATGTCGTTGAACGACCCGAGACCGATACCGCACTCGAAGCCCTCGCGGACCTCGGTGGCGTCGTCCTTGAACCGTCGCAGCGAATCCACCGCCAGGTGCTCGTTGACCACGATGCCGTCACGAACCAGCCGGGCCTTGGAGTTCCGCCGGATGGTGCCGGACCGGACGATCGAGCCGGCGACGTTGCCGATCTTGGGAACCCGGAAGACCTCGCGGACCTCCGCGGTACCCAGCTGCGCCTCTTCGAACTCGGGCTTGAGCATGCCCTTGAGCGCAGCCTCGATCTCGTCGATGGCCTGGTAGATGATCGTGTAGTACCGAACGTCCACGCCTTCACGCTCGGCCGCCTCGCGCGCCTTGCCCTCCGGCCGGACGTTGAAGCCGATCACCACCGCATCCGAGGCGATCGCCAGGTTGATGTCGTTCTCGGTGATCGCACCGACACCGCGCCCGATGACCCGCAGCGACACCTCGTCGTTGCCGTCGTTGAGCTCGATCTTGAGCAGCGAATCCTCGAGTGCCTCCACCGAACCGGACACGTCACCCTTGATGATCAGGTTCAGCTGCTGAACCTCACCGGCGGCCAGTGCCTTGTCCAGGTCGTCCAGCGAGATCCGACGACGGTTGGAGGCCAGTTGCGCGTTGCGCTCCCGAGCCGACCGGCGATCGGCGATCTGCCGAGCGATCCGGTCCTCCTCCACCACGATGAAGGAGTCACCGGCACCGGGCACCGAGGTCAGGCCGAGCACCATCACCGGCGTACCGGGGCCTGCGTGGTCGACGTTCTTGCCGTCGTCGTCCAGCATTGCCCGAACCCGGCCGAAGGCATCGCCGGCCACGATCGAGTCGCCGACCCGCAACGTTCCGCGCTGCACCAGCACCGTGGCCACCGGACCGCGACCGCGGTCCAGGTGTGCCTCGATGGCAATACCCTGCGCGTCCTGGTTCGGGTTGGCCCGCAGATCCAGTGAGGCATCGGCGGTCAGCAGGATGCCTTCCAGCAACCCGTCGATGTTGAGGTTGTTGCGCGCGGACACGTCCACGAACAGCGTGTCGCCGCCATACTCCTCAGCCACCAGCCCGTATTCGGTGAGCTGCTGGCGCACCTTGCCCGGGTTGGCGCCTTCCTTGTCGATCTTGTTCACCGCGACCACGACCGGCACACCCGCCGCCTGAGCGTGGTTGAGCGCCTCGATCGTCTGCGGCATCACGCCGTCGTCGGCCGCGACCACCAGCACCACGATGTCGGTGGTCGAGGCGCCGCGAGCACGCATGGCGGTGAACGCCTCGTGACCGGGGGTGTCGATGAAGGTGACCGCGCGATCGTTGCCCTCGTGGTCGACGTGCACCTGGTAGGCACCGATGTGCTGGGTGATGCCACCTGCCTCGTCGGCGATCACGTTGGACTTGCGGATCGCGTCGAGCAGCCGGGTCTTACCGTGATCGACGTGACCCATCACGGTCACCACCGGCGGCCGGGCAACGAGGGCGTCCTCGCCGCCCTCGTCGTCGCCGAAGGTCAGGTCGAAGGTCTCGAGCAGTTCGCGGTCCTCGTCCTCGGGACTGACGACCTGCACGTTGTAGTTGAGCTCGGCACCCAGCAATTGCAGGGTTTCCTCGTTCACCGACTGGGTCGCGGTCACCATCTCGCCCAGGTGGAACATGATCTGGACGAGCGAGGCAGCCTCGGTGTTGATCTTGTCGGCGAAGTCGGACAGCGACGCGCCGCGCGACAGCCGCAGCACCTCGCCGCTACCGCGCGGAACCTGTACGCCACCGATCGACGGGGCGGACATGTTGTCGAATTCCTGACGGCGCTGCTTCTTGCTCTTGCGACCGCGGGTGGGACGACCACCCTGCCGGCCGAAGGCGCCAGCGGTTCCGGCACCACGGCCACGGCCACCGGGGCCACCGCCGCCGGGACGGGGACCGAAGCCACCGCCACCACCGGGAGCGCCACCGCCACCGCCGGGACCACCGCGGTAACCACCACCGCCGCCACCGGGAGCGCCGCCGCCACCGGGACCGCCGCGGTAACCACCACCGCTGCTACCGGGAGCACCACCCGGACGGCCACCACCGGGACCACCGGGA
>JALYVK010000147.1 GCA_030853265.1 Actinomycetota bacterium | reverse complement strand
GTGCCGAACCGGGCCCACTGTTGGGGAGGCAGAGGAAGAGCCTGCTACCTGGATGGGCCGCCCGAGCCCTGGTCGGCAAGGGCGTTCTCGTAGGCGACGTCCGCCTCCGGGATGCCGTCCAGCGCGGCGGCCTCGCGAGCGATCGCGACCCCGACGCTCTCGTGCTGCGGCTGGTCGGTCGGCAGCGGCTGGGCCGCCACCGGCTGCTCGTCGTGCACGAACCGGGCGCCCCGCAGTTGCGAGGCCACGGCGGCGATCAGCAGCATCACGATCGAGGCACCGAAGGCGATCGCCAGGCCGTGCCGGAACGGATCGGCAATCAGGTGCGGGAAGAACGAGCGACCGGTCAGGGTGGCAACGTCCACCCCGGAACCCGGCTGCAGCTGCTGCGGGTCGACCTGGCTGACCAGCGCCTTGATCGGGTTGTCGCCCAGGAACGCCGCGAACAGCGTCCCGACCGGGGGAGTCTGGGAGATGGTGTGCGCGGCATCCGGGGTGATGCCGAGCTTGGTGAGCCCGCTGTACATCGAATCCGGCAGCCGGCTCGCCAGGCCGATCGCCATCAGGGTGAAGAAGCCACCCATCGACAGCACCATGCCGGCGTTCATGCCGGTGGCCCGGATACCCGAGGCAGCACCGCGCTCGGAGGCCGGTACCGAGTTCATGATGGCGGCCGAGTTCGGGGCGGCCAGCAAGCCCATCCCGATCCCGTTCAGGGCAAGCAGCATCGCGAACAGCACGTAGTTGAAGTCGGCCGGTAGCGCGATCAGGCCGCCGAAGGTGGCCGCGGTGAGCAGCAGCCCACCGGTCGCGAACGTCCGGGCGCCGAAGCGGTCCGATAGCGCACCGGAGGCCGGGCCGGCGATCAGGAAGCCGACGGTCAGCGGCAGCATGTAGATGCCCGCCCACAGCGGGGTGCTGGCGAAGTCGTAGCCGTGCAGCGGCAGCCAGATGCCCTGCAACCAGATGATCAGCATGAACTGCAGGCCACCGCGAGCCATCGAGGCCAGCAGGTTGACGGTCTGGCCGGCCGCGAACGCCCGGATCCGGAACAGCTTCAGGTCCATCATCGGGTCGCTGACCCGGGTTTCGATGAAGCCGAACACGATCAACAGGATCACGCCACCGATCAGGCCGGTCAGCACCTTGGGCGAGGTCCAACCCATGGTGTGGCCGCCGTAGGGCTGCAGGCCGTAGGTGATGGCGATCAGGATCGAGATCAGGCCGACCCCGAAGGTGAGGTTGCCCCACCAGTCGATGGCCACCCGGACCTTGTTGTCGCGGGGCTTGTCATGCAGCGTGCGGTAACCCATCCAGGTGCCCCAGATACCGATCGGGACGCTCACCCAGAACACCGCACGCCAGTGCCATTCCGAGAGCAGCCCACCGAGCACCAGACCGACGAACGAGCCACCGATCGCGGCCACCTGGTTGACGCCCAAGGCGAAACCACGCCGGTCGGACGGGAAGGCGTCGGTGATGATCGCGGTCGAGTTGGCGGTCAGCATCGCGCCGCCGACGCCCTGGACCACCCGCAGCGCGATCAGTTCCAGCACGCCGGCCGAGCCGGTGTTGGGAACGAGCGCGCAGGCGACCGAGGCGACGGTGAAGATCAGGAAGCCGAGGTTGAACAGCTTGGCGCGACCGTACTGATCGCCGAGGCGTCCGAAGGTGACTACCAGGACGGCGGTCACCAGCAGATAACCCATCAACATCCACAGCAGGTAGGAGATGTTCTCCGGTGCCAGCGGGTTGAGGCCGAGTCCGGCAAAGATGGCGGGCAGCGAGATCAGCAGGATCGAGGAGTTCAGAGTGGCGGCCAGAATGCCGACCGTGGTGACCGAGAGCGCGATCCGACGATCGTGTGCGGCAGTGAGTGACACAGCACGTCCTTTCATTCGTTAGCCAGACTAACTAACTGGCACGCTCGTTGCAATTCCCAACCGCATGTGAAGACTCCCGCCGCTCGACTTCCCGCGCGTTTTCGAACCCGTCACCGATCCATAGACTGTCTCGGTGACCGTTCAGCCCATCCGCCTCTTCGGCGATCCCGTGCTCCGCACGCCCGCGGAGCCGGTGACCGTATTCGACAAGGAGCTGCGCCGGCTGATCGCCGACCTCACCGAGACCATGCTGGACGCGCCCGGCGCCGGGCTCGCCGCGCCGCAGATCGGGGTGGGCCTGCGGGTGTTCAGCTACCGGGTGTCGGAGGAGGAGCAGGGCCACCTGATCAATCCGGTGCTGCACTTCCCGTCCGAAGAGACGCAGGACGGCCCGGAGGGCTGCCTGTCCATCCCGGGGCTGAGCTGGGACTGCCGGCGGCTGCAACACGTCGTCGCACACGGGCAGAACGGCTACGGCGACCCGATCACGGTGATCGGTACCGACCGGCTGTCGCGCTGCATCCAGCACGAGACCGACCACCTGGACGGGGTGCTGTTCGTCGACCGGCTGGATCCGGAGACCCGGCGGGCGGCGCTGGCCGAGATCCGCAACGCCGAGTGGGCCGGCCTGACCCCGCCGGTGGTCAAGCTCAGCCCGCACGAGAGCGTCCCCAGCGTCTTCGGCCCGCGCCAGTGAGGTTGCTGTTCGCCGGCACCCCCGAGGTCGCCGTGCCGTCGCTGCGCGCGCTGCTGGCGCACCCCGGCCATGAGGTGGTCGCGGTGCTGACCCGACCGGACGCGCGGGCCGGCCGCGGTCGGACGCTGACCCCGTCACCGGTGGCCTCGGTTGCGCTGGACGTCGGCCTGGAGGTGCTCCGTCCGGCCAAGCTGTCCGAGCCGGAGCTGCTGCGACGGTTGGCAGAACTCGACATCGACTGTGCCCCGGTGGTCGCCTACGGCGCCCTGCTGCGCGAGCCCGCGCTGAGCATTCCTCGGCTCGGCTGGGTGAACTTGCACTTCTCGTTGCTGCCGGCCTGGCGCGGCGCGGCACCGGTGCAGCACGCGGTGTTGCATGGCGATGACACCACCGGTGCATCCACCTTCCAGATCGGGCCGGGGCTGGACGACGGCCCGGTGTTCGGGGTACTCACCGAGCGGGTCCGGCCCCGGGACACCAGCGGGCAGCTGCTCGACCGGCTGGCCGAGGCTGGTGCGCCGCTGCTGTTGGCCACCCTGGACGGGATCGCCGACGGCTCGCTGCAGCCGCAGCCGCAGCCGGCCGAGGGCGTCTCGCACGCCCCGAAACTCGCGGTCAGCGATGCCGAGATCCGCTTCGAGCAGCCCGCCAGCGCGGTCGATCGGCGGATCCGGGCCTGCACGCCCGAGCCCGGTGGCTGGACCACCTTCCGCGGCGATCGGCTCAAACTCGGCCCGGTGACCGCCGATGACGAATCGGGTCTGCTGCCCGGTGAGCTGCGGCTGCGCGGTGGCGAACTGCTGGCCGGCACCGCCACCACCGCGGTCCGGCTCGGCACCGTCCAACCGCCCGGCAAGCGCCCGATGCCGGCCGTCGACTGGGCCCGTGGCGCACGGCTCGTGACAGGTGATCGCTTTGCCGAATAACGCTGATCCGGCCCGTACGGTCGCTGATCCAGCCCGTACGGTCGCCTTCCGGACGTTGCAGGCGGTGGCTGCCGACGACGCCTACGCCAACCTGGTGCTGCCCCGGCTGCTGGCCGACGCGGGCCTGTCCGGCCGGGACGCGGCGCTGGCCACCGAGCTGGGCTACGGCACCCTGCGGGCGTCGGGCACCCTGGACGAGGTGCTGCGCCGGTGCGCCAGCCGCGGCTTGGACGACATCGAGCTCGGGGTGCTGAACGTGCTGCGGCTCGGGGTGTACCAGCTGCTGCGGACCCGAATCCCGACGCACGCCGCGGTGGCCACCACGGTCGACCTGGCCCGGTCCACCGGCAATGCCCGGGCGGCCGGTTTCGTCAACGCGATCCTGCGCAAGGTCAGCGCCCGGGACTTCGAGGGCTGGTGTGCCCAGATCGCCGACGGGGCCTCGCCGCTCGGCCGGCTGGCGGTGCGTTACAGCCATCCGGGGTGGATCGTCGCGGCGTTCGCCGACGCACTCGGCGAGGCTGCCGACGAAGCCGAGCTGGAGGCCGCGCTGGCCGCCGACGATGCCCGGCCGGAGACCCACCTGGTGGCGTGGCCGGGCCGGATCACCCAGTCGGAACTGGCCGAACAGGCCGGCGGCGAAGCCGGGCCGTGGTCGCCGTACGCGGTACGGCTGACCACCGGGGGTGAGCCGGCCGGGCTGGCCGCCATCCAGCAGGGCCAGGCCGGCGTGCAGGACGAGGGCAGCCAGCTGTGCGCGCTGGCGCTGGC
>JALYVK010000084.1 GCA_030853265.1 Actinomycetota bacterium | reverse complement strand
GTCTGCGTCGGGGCGGTCCGCGGTCACTTGCCCATTCTGTCAACCGAGCACATTCGGACGGGCGAGCCGGCTATTCCGACACGCCCTGCTCGATCGCCCACCGGGTCAGCTCCACCTTGTTGTGCAGCTGCAGCTTGCGCAGGGTGTTCTGCACGTGGTTCTGCACCGTCCGATGCGAC
The DNA here is from genome assembly GCA_030853265.1 of Actinomycetota bacterium. Taxonomy (GTDB): domain Bacteria; phylum Actinomycetota; class Actinomycetes; order Mycobacteriales; family Jatrophihabitantaceae; genus Jatrophihabitans_A. The sequence continues at coordinate 15,019 of JALYVK010000084.1, read as the reverse complement.
AGCGCCAGCGCGTCGGCGACCTGGCGGGCAGTGCGTCCGGTGGCCACCAGCCGCAGCACCTCGGTCTCGCGCTCGGTCAGCTCCGGGTTGTTGCGCCGTCGGGGCTGGCTGCTCATCAGCCGGTACTCCCCCAGCACCAGCGCCGCCAGCCCCGGTGAGAACACCGCCTCGCCGGCTGCCGTCCGGCTGACCGCATCGAGCAGTTGTGGCCGGGCCGCGGACTTCACCAGATAACCGCGGGCACCGGCCTTGACCGCGGCCAGCACGTCGGCATCCTCGCCGGAGGAGGAGAACATCAATACCCGCACCGACGGATCGGCCGCGACCAGCTGCGCGGTGGCCTCGACGCCGGAGATGCCCGGCAGTTGCAGGTCCATCAGCACCACATCAGGCCGGACCGCCGGTGCCAGCCGGACGGCGCTCTCACCGTCGGCGACCGCGGCCACCACCAGAAAGCCGGCCTCGACCAGGTCCCGCTCGACGGCCTCCCGCCAGATCGGGTGGTCATCGACGATCAGCACCCGATCCGGCGCGGTCCGTGCGCGATCCGGCGCGGTCAGTACCCGATCCGGCGCGGTTAGTGCGCCATCCGGCGCCGCCCCCGGCGCGGTCATCGGCCCCGCCGCCGGCCGCCGGCCAGCGGAACCATGACCTCGATCTCGGTGCCGGCCCCGGGTTTCGAGCTGATCCGCACCGTCCCGCCGAGGTCGGCGACCCGGCCACGAATCGAGGCAGCCACCCCGAGCCGGCCGTTCGACTCGGCCTCGGCCAGCCGCTCGGCGTCAAAGCCGACCCCGTCATCGCGGACGGTGATCCAGACCTCGCCATCCAGTTCCTCGGCGAGCACCCAGCTGTGGGCGTCCGGGCCGGCATGCCGATCCACGTTATGCAGGGCCGCCCGCACCACCGCGGTAAGCTCGGCGACCCGACCGGCGGCCAGCGGCAACGGATGCCCCGGCACCGCGACGGTGACCCGGGTCGAGCGCAGGGCCACCAGTTCGGCGATCAGGTCGCGCTGCCCAGCTGGCGCGTCCAGCTTGGCCGTCCCGGTCAACCCGTCCAATCCGGCCAGGCTCGGGCGTGAGGTGACCAGCGCGCGCAGCGCGGCCTCCTGCTCGGCGGCGGCCTGGCCCAGCTCGGCCCAATCGCCACCGACCGCGGCTGCCTTGCGATGCACCAGGCCGAGCACCTGCAGCACCCCGTCATGGATCGTCCGTGCCAGCCGCTCGCGCTCGGCCAGCGTGGCCAGTTGGGCTCGTTCGGTTTCGGCAAGCGCGGTCCAGGCCATCAGGTAGCCGCTGATCAGACCCACGATCACCAGCAACACCCCGTTCTTAATGGTGTTGCCGTCATAGCCGTCGCGGACCAGCACGGTGCTCGCGAACTGCACCAGCGCGACGACCAGGCCACCGAACCAGCCGAACACCAGGCCGGCTTCGATCACCGGGCCGGCCGCCCAGACCGTGGTGAGGGTGGTCATCCCGCCGTGCAGCTGGGTCGGCGTCTGAGCCCAATGACTCGATCCGGTAAGCACGATCGTGATCGCGGCATCCGCGGCAACCAGCCAGCCGCGGTGGGCTCGGCCGGTCAGTCCCAGCACCGCGACGGCCGCCGTCACCACCGCGATCGCCAACCCGACGGTGACCGCGACCGGCAACTCGGCGTACAGGTGACGCCACCGAAAGATCAGGTATTCGCAGAACAGCGCCGACACGATCCGGAACACCACGGCCGCACGCCAGAACGACAGCCGTACGCCGGTGACCGCCTCCACCGGGCTTACTGTAGGCGAGCCCGGGCCGCGGGCGCGGCGAAGTTCAGCGGCTGCCGAACCGCGGCCGCAAGCTGCCGCCGGGCAGGAAGGTCAGTGGCCGCCGGACTGCAACAGCAGGTGCAGCTCGTCCAACCGGTCGGCGGGTACCACGCTCTTCAGGTCGACCTGGCTCAGCGCGCGGACGGTCTGTGCCCGGCGCAGCGGCCGGATCAACCGGAGCGCTATCAGCAGCGGCGTGCCCGGCAGGCCGACCCGGCGCAGCTCGCGCCGCAGGCCCCGGCGGGTGGTGGACACCAGCGCGTCCACCCGCGGCTCGATCGGACCTAACCGGCCCGAGCCGGACAGTCGGCGTCCGAGCCTGGCGAGCATCGTCCGCACCAGCAGTACCAGGATCGCGACGATGCCGATCAGCACCGCGAGCACCTTCAGGCCACCGAACCAGCAGAGCACCGAGATGGCCAGGATCGATAGACCCGACCACAGCACGGTATTGATGATCGATCGGCCCAGGGCCCTGGTCAGCAGGTAGCGACGCAGCGCTTGCTCCGAGGCGTTCGCGGTCGGGTGCGCGCCGGGGCCGACGAAGTTGCCGGTCACCACGAACGGCTGCCCGATGCCAGGCTGCTGGCCACCGGCCGGAAAGATCTGCTCACTCATGCCCGGTCAACGATCCAGCCGGCCCAAGAGTTTCACTGCGGCTGGGTGTGGTTCGTGGAGGACCACACGGGCTCAGGGCAACAGCCGGCTGGCATGCCTGGCGTAGAACTCGGCCATCGCGTCGGGATCCGGCGGCGAGTCGTCGGTGATGACCTCGCCGCGCTCGATCATGAAGCGGATCCCGAGCTCGCCCGGCGACCACAGGGTCAGCACCTCGACCGGCTCGTCGAAGGGGTTGGCGAAGCCGTGCCGCTGACCGCGCGGGGCCATCAGGAGCGCACCGGGCTCGGCAACCTCTTCGGTGCGGTCGGCCAGCACCATCAGCCGGCCGGCCACCACCAGGATCGCCTCGTCGAACTCGTCGTGCGCATGCGGGACCGGGCCGCGGTAGCGCGGCGGCAACGTCATCCGGGCCATCGCGAAGCCGGCCGCCGCGGCGCCGGCCGGGCCGGTCATCAGCTCCATCCGCTGACCGCCGTAGTTGATCGACTCGCCGGTGCCAGGCGTGGACAGGAACGACATCACAGCACCGAGGCAGGCCCGAGCAGGGCCTTGAGATCGCCCATCAGCGCCTGCGAGGCATGTACCCGCAGCTGATCGGGCAGTCGCATCACGTGCCGGTGGCCGAAACCCAGTTCCAGGTGCACCTCGGTCGTGCCGGGGTGGGAGGCCAGGATCTCTTTCAGGTGCTCGATCACCGGCGGGGTGGCCCGGGACTGGTCGACGGTGATCCTGATCGGACCGCGCGGTCCCTCGCTGAGGTTGGGCAGGGTGAGGTCCGAGCCGATCATCCGGATGTTCTCCTCCCGCGCGTCCACCCGGCCCTTGATCACCACGATGGCGTCCTCGACGATCTGCATGCCGACCTGGGCGTAGGAGGCAGGGAAGAACAGCACCTCCACGGCGCCTGCGAGGTCTTCCAGGGTGACCTGTGCCCACGGCTTGCCGTCCTTGGTCATCCGCCGGGTAACGCTGGACAGGATGCCTGCCACGGTGATCATCTGGCCGTCGTTGACCGAGTCGGTCTGCAGCTCGGCGATGGTGACCTCGGCCGCCGATTTCAGGATGTGCTCGACCCCGAGCAGCGGGTGGTCTGAGACGTAGAGACCGAGCATCTCGCGCTCGAAGGCCAGCAGGACGGACTTGTCCCACTCCCCCTCCGGCACCCGGACAGCGAACACGTCGGTCTCGGCGGCGGAATCCTCGGTGCCGAAGCCGAACAGGTCGAACTGCCCGATCGCCTCGGCCCGCTTGGTGCCGACCACCGCGTCCACCGACTGCTCGTAGACCTGGATCAGGCCCTTGCGGGTGTGGCCGAGCGAATCGTAGGCCCCAGCCTTGATCAGTGCCTCGATGGTGCGCTTGTTACAGGCCACCGCATCGACCTTGCGCAGGTAGTCGGCAAAGTCGAGGAACGGGGTTTTAGCTTTGCGGGACGAGGTGATCGAGGCCACCACGTTGCCGCCGACGTTGCGCACCGCGGACAACCCGAACCGGATGTCGTTGCCGGTTGGGGTGAAGTTGGCGTCGGAGGAGTTGACGCACGGCGGCAGCACCTTGATCCCCATCCGCCGGCACTCGGCGAGGTAGATCGCCATCTTGTCCTTGTCGTCCTTGACTGAGGTGAGCAAGGCAGCCATGTACTCGGCCGGGTAGTTCGCCTTGAGGTAGCCGGTCCAGTAGGACAGCATCCCGTACGCGGCCGAATGTGCTTTGTTGAACGCATAATCGGAGAACGGCAGCAGGATGTCCCAGAGCGTCTTGATGGCAGCCGCGGAGTAACCCTTGCTGGCCATGCCACCGGAGAAGTTCTCATACTGGGCGTCGAGTTCGGCCTTCTTCTTCTTGCCCATTGCCCGGCGTAGCAGGTCGGCGGCGCCGAGGGTGTAACCGGCCAGGTGCTGGGCGATGGCCATCACCTGCTCCTGGTAGACGATCAGGCCGTAGGTGTCGCCGAGCAGATCCTCCAACGCCTCGGCCAGCTCGGGGTGAATCGGGGTGACCGGCTTGCGGCCGGTCTTGCGGTCGGCGTACTCGTTGTGCGAGTTGGCGCCCATCGGGCCCGGCCGGTACAGCGCGATCACGGCCGAGATGTCCTCGAAATTATCCGGCCGCATCGAGCGCAGCAGGGACCGCAGTGGGCCGCCGTCCAGCTGGAACACGCCCAGCGTGTCGCCGCGGGTCAGCAGCTCATAGGTTGGCTTGTCGTCCAGCAGCAGGTCCTCGAGGACCAGCTCCTCGCCTCGGTTGGCGCGGATGTTGTCGACCGCGTCGTCGAGGATGGTGAGGTTTCGCAACCCCAGGAAGTCCATCTTGATCAGCCCGAGGTTCTCACACGACGGGTAGTCGAACTGGGTGATGATCGCGCCGTCCTGCTCGCGACGCATGATCGGGATGATGTCGACCAGCCGCTCGGAGGACATGATCACGCCGGCCGCGTGCACCCCCCACTGGCGCTTCAGGCCCTCCAGGCCGCGGGCGGTGTCGACCACCCGCTGTACCTCGTGGTCGCCCTCGTACAGTGCTCGGAACTCGCCGGCCTCGCCGTAGCGCTTGTGCTGGGGGTCGAAGATCCCGGACAGCGGGACGTCCTTGCCCATCACCGGCGGTGGCATCACCTTGGTGATCTTGTCGCCCATCGCGAACGGGTAACCGAGCACCCGGGCCGCGTCCTTGACCGCCTGCTTGGCCTTGATGGTGCCGTAGGTGACGATCTGAGCGACCCGGTCATCGCCGTACTTGTCGGTGACGTAGCGGATCACCTCGCCCCGCCGGCGCTCGTCGAAGTCCACGTCGAAGTCGGGCATCGAGACCCGGTCCGGGTTGAGGAACCGCTCGAAGATCAACCCGTGCCGCAGCGGGTCGAGGTCGGTGATCCGCATCGCGTAGGCGGCCATCGACCCGGCGCCCGAGCCACGCCCCGGGCCCACCCGGATGCCGTTCTCCTTTGCCCAGTTGATGAAGTCGGCAACGACCAGGAAGTAACCGGGAAAGCCCATCTGGGCGATGACGCCGACCTCGTAGTCGGCCTGCTTGCGCACCTCGGCCGGGATGCCGTCCGGGTACCGGTGCAGCAGGCCCTGCTCGACCTCTTTGACGAACCAGGACTGCTCGTCCTCGCCATCCGGGACGGAGAACCGCGGCATGTAGTTGGCGGCCTCGTTGAACTCGACGTGACAGCGCTCGGCGATCAGCAGGGTGTTGTCGCAGGCCACCCGCAGGTCGTACTTGTCCGCCCACAGCGAGCGCATCTCGGCCGGCGACTTGAGGTAGTAGGAGTCGCCGTCGAACTTGAACCGGCCAGGATCGGCCATCGTCTTGCCCGACTGCACGCACAGCAGCACCTCGTGCGCGGCCGCATCGGCGGGCATCGTGTAGTGCAGGTCGTTGGTGGCCACCGGCGGCAGGTCCAGGTCCTTGCCGAGCCTGAGCAGGCCGTCGCGGACCTTGGTCTCGATCGACAGGCCATGATCCATCAGTTCGAGGAAGAAGTTGCCCTTGCCGAAGATGTCCCTGAATTCGGCGGCGCTGGCGAGCGCGTTCTCGTACTTGCCGATCCGCAGCCAGGTCTGGATCTCACCGGACGGGCAACCGGTGGTGGCGATCATGCCCTTGGCGTAGTCGTTGAGCAGTTCCCGGTCGGCACGGGGCTTGTAGAAGAAGCCTTCCAGGCTCGACCGGGACGACAGCCGGAACAGGTTGTGCATGCCCTCGGTGGTCTCGGCGAGCATGGTCATGTGGGTGAACGCGCCGCCACCGGAGACGTCGTCGTCCCCACCCGCGTTCCACTTCACCCGGGTCCGATCACCGCGGTGGGTGTTCGGGGTGAGGTAGGCCTCCATGCCGATGATCGGGTTCACGCCGGCGGCATTGGCCTGCCGGTAGAAGTCGTAGGCGCCGAAGACATTGCCGTGGTCGGTCATCGCCAGCGCCGGCATGCCCAGCTCGGCGGTCTTGCTGAACAGGTCCTTGAGCCGGGCGGCACCGTCGAGCATCGAATACTCGGTGTGGTTGTGCAGGTGGACGAAGGAATCAGTCGAACCTGCGGTCACAGCGGTGCCCTCAATTCTTGATCAGGTGGCGCCCTTCGTGCGGGCTAGCCAGCGAGATTGATTCTGCACCCTGGCACCGACAACACCAGCCAAGCCGCCCAGCGCGTCTCTCCAGCTCTGGTCGAGACATCCCCTGTGACAGCATCTAGGTCATGTCGATAATCAAGATCAATGCCATCACGGTGGCTGCCGACAGCGGCGACGAGCTGGCCAAGCGGTTCGCCGACCGAGCCGGCGCGGTCGATGGCCAGGACGGTTTCGAGGGCTTTGAGCTGCTGCAGCCGACCGACGAGCGCACGACCTGGCTGGTGGTCACTCGCTGGCGGGACGAGGCTGCCTTTCAGGCTTGGGCCAGCTCGCCGGCTTTCGGTCGGGGGCACCAGTCCGAGCGGCCGGCCCAGACCTCGGATAGCCAGACGCCCGATGGTGAGCCGCCGAAACGACCGGTGGGCGTCAGCAGCGAGCTATGGTCCTACGTGGTCGCCGGCGGTTCCGGCAGCTGACGGGCCGGCCGGCGGATCGGTTTGACCAGGACGAGACAGGGCCACGGCGAGGTGGGCGACCTCGCATCGAGCAGCTCCTCCAACGGCAGGAAGCCGAGGCCGCGATAGAACTGACGGGTCCGGGCGTAGAACGGATCGGAGGAGGACGGCCCGATCGTCTTCACCTGCAGCAGCCGGGTGCCGGTTGCCGCCAAGTCGGCCTCGACCGCGGCGATCAGTGCCCGGCCGACGCCGAGGCGATGCCAGCCGGGATCGACCGCAATCAGGTGCACCTCGGCTGCCTCGGGAAAGTGCTGGCGAACCAGCAGCACTCCGATGGGCTCATCGGCCACCCGGGCGAGGTAGGTCGTCATCCGGGCGGCGTCGGTGACGTACTCCTCCAACGAGGACGGCTCGCCGAACCAGTCGGGCAGCGCCTCGAGCAGCCGGCGCACCGCGGCCGGGTCGGGCGCGGTACGCCGTACCACGAAATCGGTCACGGCCTGACGCTAGCGCGCGCTGGCAACCGGATTCAGGACTCGGCGTCCAGCACGTCCAGGGCGTGCTGCAGGTCGGCCGGGAAGGGCGACTCGACGACCAGGAACTCACCGGTTGCCGGATGTTCGAAGCCCAGCGACCGGGCATGCAACCACTGCCGGTTCAGGCCCAGGTGCCGGCTGAGCACCGGATCGGCCCCGTACAGCTGGTCGCCGCAGCACGGGTGGCGCAGCGCCGCCAGGTGCACCCGGATCTGGTGGGTACGGCCGGTTTCGAGCTGCACGTCGAGCAGGGACGCGGCCCGGTAGGCCTGCACCGTGCGGTAGTGGGTGACGCTGGGACGCCCGCCGGCAACCACCGCGAACTTCCAGTCCGAGGACGGGTGCCGGTCGATCGGGGCGTCGATCGTGCCGCTGCTCGGATCCGGATGCCCCTGCACCAGAGCCGAATACAGCTTGCGGACGGTCCGCTCCTTGAACGCCCGCTTCAAGGCCGTGTAGGCCCGCTCGCTCTTGGCCACCACCATCGCCCCGGTGGTGCCGGCATCCAGCCGGTGCACGATGCCCTGCCGCTCGGCGGCGCCGGAGGTGGACAGCCGCAGGCCCATCCCGGCCAGCCCCTGGACCACCGTCGGGCCTGTCCACCCGATGCTCGGGTGGGCCGCCACCCCGACCGGCTTGTCGACCACCACGATCTCGTCGTCCTCGTAGAGCAGGTTCAGGCCGTCCACCACCATCGGCGCGGCGGCGGCCAGATCCACCGGCTGCGGAATGGTGATCTCGAGCCAGGAGCCGCCGTGCACCTTCTCCGACCGGGCCGCCGAGCCACCGTCCAGGGTGACCGCGCCCTCGTCGATCAGGTCGGCGGCCGCCGAGCGGGACAGGCCGAACATCCGGGAGATCGCCACGTCCAGCCGCAGCCCTTCCAGGCCGTCCGGCACTGGCATCAAGCGGGGCTCAGCCATGTGCCGGCTTGTCGGAGGCTTGAGGTTCCGGCTGGCTGTCTGGTCCGGCGGCCGGCTCGGTGGTGGGCTTGCCGGCCCGCTGACTGCGGCCGCCTCCGAAGTCCACGCCGAGTAGCGACAGCAGCACCGCCAACGCGCCGCCGATCACGATCGAGGAATCTGCCAGGTTGAAGATCGGCCAGATGTGACCGTCGTTGGCGAACAGCGAGATCCAGTCGACCACATGCCCCTTGCCCGGCGACGGTGCCCGGAAGAACCGGTCGATCAGGTTGCCCAGCGCGCCGCCGAGTACCAGGCCGAGCGACACCGCCCAGGCGGTCGAGGTGAGCCGGCGGGCCGCCCGGACGATGATGACCGCCACGATGACCGAGATCGCGGTCAGGATCACCGTCATCGAAGTACCGACCGAGAACGCCGCCCCGCTGTTGCGGGCCTGCACCAGGTAGATGGCCCCGCCGAGCAACCGGACACCAGGATCGTCCGGCTTGATGTTGGCGACGACCAGGAGCTTGCTGACCAGGTCGGCGAGCACCGCAGTCAACCCGACCGCGATGAATACCCGCAGCCTGGTCTGGCCGGGGACGGCTGGTTCGCCGGGGACGGGTGGTTCGGAGGATTGCGGGGACTTCACCCTGCCATTCTCGCCTACTACCTGCCCCGGAGCGGCATCCGGCTAATGCCGCTCCGCGCGGGCCTTGCACTCGGCGTCCAGGGTTGCCATCGGCAGCGCCTTCAGCCGCGCCTTCGGAATCGGCCGCCCACAGTCCTCGCAGATGCCGTAGGTACCGGCATCGATCCGCTCGATCGCGTGCTCGATCTGGATCAGCAGGTCGTGCCGGTTGGCCGCGATCGACTGCTCCTGCTCACGATCGAAGGTCTTGCTGCCAGCGTCGGCCTGGTCATCGCCCGCGCCGTCGGTGTTGGCCATTTGCAGGGCGTTCAGCTCAGCCAGTGCGCGGTCGTACTCGGCCTGCATCTCGGAGAATTCGGTCCGCAGCTGCGCGCGGATCTCTCGCAGCTCGCTGGCCGACAGGTCGGTGGTGGCCCGCGGCGTAGCGGCCGGCGCAGCTTTCTTGGCTGGCGCAGCCTTCTTGGCTGGCACGGCTTTCTTCGCGGGGGCTTTCTTCGCGGGCGGAGCGACTTTCTTAGCTGGCGCGACTTTCTTAGCTGGCGCGACTTTCTTAGCTGGCGCGACCTTCTTCGCAGGCGGAGCGACCTTCTTGGCTGGCGCAGCCTTCTTCGCGGGCGGAGCGACCTTCTTGGCGGGCGCAGCCTTCTTGGCTGGCGCCTTGGCGGCCGGTGCCTTGGCCGGTGCGATCTTCTTAGCTGGTGCCTTCTTGGCTGGAGCCTTGGCGGCCGGTGCGGCCTTCTTGGCTGGTGCCTTTTTGGCCGGCGCCGCCTTCTTGGCCGGCGCGTCCTTGGCTGGCACAGCCTTGGTCACCGTGCCGCTCGCTCTCCGCAGCACACTGCCGATCCGCCCACGCACCCCGGCCATAATGTCCCCTTCTCACCTACCTGGCGGCAGCAGCGCTCGCGCAGGAACATCGCCCGACGACTCGGGATCCAACGGCTCAGCAGGGCGCCCAGGATATGGGCGGCAGCCTACGGACGCCAGTTGGCGCGCCGAACATGGCACAAAGCCGGACCAATCCAGCTCCGTACGATATTCCAGCGAACCCCGTCCGGGCTTGACCCTAGAATGAAGAAGGCGTTGACGAGGACAAGTAGGAACAGGTCACTGATCGCGAGCGACCCGGGGGCGGTGTGAGCCCGGGGATCGAGTGCCGATTTCGAAATCACCTCCGAGCTTCGGAAGAACCGGCCGGCAGGAATGCCAGTCGCAGTAGAACCGAGCGGCAGTACAACGTGAGCGGGCGGCCCAGCGGTATCGGGTCGCCAAGAAGGGTGGTACCGCGGCGGCGCGAGCTGTCGTCCCTTCACCGTCCGGGCTGGTGATCAGCCTGGGAAGAACCGGCGAAGGAGAACCACCGATGGCCTACGAGGCGTTGCCAGCACACGTCGACCTGCCCGCGACCGACCACGAGATCATCGACTTCTGGCGCCAGCACCGGGTCTTCGAGACCAGCCTGGCACAGACCCAGGACGGCCCGGTCTACACCTTCTACGAGGGCCCGCCGACCGCCAACGGCAACCCCGGTACCCACCACATCGAGGCCCGGGTCTTCAAGGACCTGTTCCCCCGGTTCAAAACCATGAAGGGTTTCCACGTTGCCCGAATGGGTGGCTGGGACTGCCATGGCCTGCCGGTCGAACTGGCCGTGGAGAAGGAACTCGGCTTCACCGGCAAGCCGGACATCGAGCGATACGGGATCGCCGAGTTCAACGCCAGGTGCCGCGAGTCGGTGCAGCGCAACGTCGACCAGTTCACCGCGATGAGCGAGCGGATGGGCTACTGGTGTGACTACCAAAACGCCTATTGGACGATGAATCCCGACTACATCGAGTCGGTCTGGTGGGCGCTGAAGCAGATCTTCGACCAGGGCTTGCTGGTCGAGGATCACCGAGTCGCGCCGTACTGCCCGCGGTGCGGCACCGGCCTGTCCGATCACGAGGTCGCCCAGGGTTACGAAACCGTGGTCGACCCGTCGGTATATGTGAGTTTCCCGCTCACCTCGGGCCCGCTGGCCGGTACCGCCTCGCTGCTGGTATGGACCACCACGCCCTGGACGCTGGTCTCCAACACCGCGGTCGCGGCCAATCCCGAGGTCACCTACTCGGTCGTTCGAACCCCGGACGGCCAGACGCTGGTGACCTATCTCGGCGGTGCGGCCAGTGCGTACCTACCCGAGGACAGCGAGGTGATCGGCAGCTACTCCGGTCGTGAACTGGAACGCTGGAGCTACCAGCGCCCGTTCGACTACGTCGAGGTCGGGACGGCAGAAACGCCAGCGAATTACGTGGTGTTGGCCGACTACGTGACCACCGACGACGGTTCCGGCCTGGTGCACCAGGCGCCGGCCTTCGGCGCCGACGACTTGGCGACCTGCCGCAAGTACGGCCTGCCGGTGGTCAACCCGATCGGCAAGGACGGTCACTTCCTGCCCGAGGTGGCCGAGGTCGGCGGGGTGTTCTTCAAGGATGCCGATGAGCAGTTGGTGGCCGACCTCAAGCGGCGCGGGCTGCTGTTCAAGCACCTGGCCTACGAGCACGCCTACCCGCACTGCTGGCGTTGCCACACCCCGCTGATGTATTACGCGCTGCCCTCCTTCTACATCCGCACCACCGAGCGCAAGGCCGAACTGCTTGCCCAGAACGAGGCGACCAACTGGTACCCGGACACCATCAAGCACGGCCGCTACGGGGATTGGTTGAACAACAACATCGACTGGGCGCTGTCGCGGGACCGGTACTGGGGAACCCCTTTGCCGATCTGGCGAAACGACGTCGACCCGGCCAACCTGGTCTGCGTCGACTCGCTCGCGGAGCTGTCCGAGCTGGTCGGAGAGGACCTGTCCGGGCTGGATCCACACCGCCCGTACGTGGACGCTCCGAGCTTCACGCTGCCCGGCATCGAGGGCACTTTTCGTCGTGTTCCACAGGTGATCGACGGTTGGTTCGATTCCGGTTCGATGCCGTTCGCGCAGTTCGGCGCACCGCATCGCAACGCCGAGCTGGCTCGCCGGAACTACCCGGCCGACTTCATCTCCGAGGCGATCGACCAGACCCGCGGCTGGTTCTACACCCTGATGGTGATCGGCACCCTGGTCTTCGACGAGTCCAGCTACCGCAATGTCGTGTGTTTGGGGCACATCCTGGCCGAGGACGGCCGCAAGATGAGCAAGCACCTGGGCAACATCCTCGAGCCGATCCCGTTGATGGAACGGCACGGTGCCGACGCGGTTCGCTGGTTCATGCTGGCCAGCGGCTCACCGTGGTCGGCTCGCCGGGTCGGTCACAAGAACCTGGAAGAGATCGCGTCCAAGGTGTTGCGCACCTACTGGTCGATCGCGTCCTTCCAGTCCCTGTACGCCCGCGCGAACGAGTTCACCCCGTTCAGCACAGCGGAATTCGGTTCGATGAGCGCCGAGCTGACCCTGGTGGATCGGTGGGCGCTGAACGAGACCTACCGGACGGCGGTCGCGGTGGACGCCGCGTTGGAGCGCTACGACCCGGCCGCGGCCGGCAAGGCGCTGTTGGACCTGGTCGATAACCTGTCCAACTGGTACGTCCGGCGGTCCCGCCGCCGATTCTGGGACGGTGACAAGGCTGCCCTGCAGACGCTGCACGAGTGCCTGCATATCCTGACCCGGCTGCTGGCACCGTTCGTGCCGTTCGTCACCGAGCGGGTGTGGAAGGCGCTGTTCGCCGGCGCGGACGAGCCACAGTCAGTACACCTGGCACGCTGGCCGGTGACCTCGGACCTGGGTGAGCTGATCGGCGGCGATACCGGCCTCGCCGAGGCGGCCGGGCAGCGGCATGCCGGTATCGACGGGCGGGCGCCGGAACTTGATCCGGAGCTGAGCGGGCAGATGGCGTTGGTCCGCCGACTGGTCGAGTTGGGCCGGGCGGCCCGGGCGACGTCCGGGGTGAAGACCCGGCAGCCACTGGCCCGCGCGCTGATCTCCGCCGAGGGCTGGGAGGCGATCCCCCTGTCCCTACGTCGTGAAGTCGCCGAGGAACTCAACGTAGTCGACCTGGCCGAACTGGCTGACGCCACCGAACTGCTCGACATCACCGTCAAGCCGAACTTCCGCAACCTGGGCAAGCAGCACGGCGGCCGCACCAAGGACGTCGCGGCGGCCATCACCGGTTTCAAGCACCCGGGAGGACTGGCGCACTCGCTGCGAGTCCAGGGCAATTTCGAGCTGCCCCTCGACGATGGCTTTCTGACGATCACGCCCGATGACGTGATCATCAGCGAAGCACCGGTCAGCGGCTGGGCGGTCGAGGTGGCTGGGTCCAACACGGTAGCCCTCGATCTGGAGTTGACTCCGGAGCTGCGTCGGCTCGGGTTGTTGCGCGATGTCGTGCGGATCGTTCAGGAAGCACGCAAGTCCGCCGGATTCGAGGTCACCGACCGGATCAGCCTGCACTGGCGGGTCGGCGGTTCACCCGAGCCCGCCGAGGCGATCCGGGAGCATGCCGAGGAACTGGCCGGCGAGGTGCTCGCCAGCTCGTTGGTCGAGGGCGCGCCGGACGGGGACGAGGGCTATCAGGCCACCGATACCGAACTGGGCCTGCACCTGTGGCTCTCGCGGGTCCCGAGCTAGCGCAAAGCGGGCTCAGTTAGCTCACGAGAGTGGAAGATTTTTGTTGCCTGGCAACAGAAATCTTCCACTCTCTTGGATTCGCCCCGCGCGGGGTTGGGGCGGCGGGCCGGGGCAGCGGTCAGCGGATGCCAGCGAGCTGACGGTCCGGATCGCATTGCGCGCACGGGGTAAAACCGTCCTCGACGGCCTGGGTCAGCGGAACCGATTCTGATGCCTGTCCGCGGATGAAGTCACAGCTCCACGCGTGGTAGCGCGGCCGGCCGTCGATCACCCAGACCGGCTTGTCGCCGTGCTCGGTCAGTGGTGGCTCGCTGTCGGCAACGCCCGGTTCGGCCGATGGCTCAGCGGCTAGCTCCACCGGCGCTGGGTCAACCGGCGCCGGGGCAGCTGGCGCCGGGTCAGCCGGCGCTGAGTCAACCATCTCTGGCTGCGCTGCCGCCGCCGTTCTGCTGGCCGCCGCCGCGGCAGCCGCCAGCACCCGGGTGGTCTCGTCCTTGTCGGCCTCGATGCGGGCCAGCCGAGCGGCCTCGGCGTCCTCGGCGGCCCGCCGTTCGATCCGGCGCTGCCGGGCCCGCACGATGGCGACGACCGCGACCAGGCTCACCACGATCGAGGCGACCACCAGCCCGCTGTTGGTGCTGATCAGTCCCAGCACCAACAATGCCAAAGCGGCGACGAGCAGAAGGAGAATTACTACCTGCACGTCGCCGCCTCAGAAAGACTCGATACGAGTTCTAGCCCCGCTCGGCGGCCCGGTCGCCGCCCTGCTGGGCGTTCTGGCTGACCGGCTCTGCCTTGGTGCTGGCATCCAGGTCACGCAGCTGCGATTCCAGGTAGCTCTTGAGCCGCGAACGGTACTCGTGCTCGAAGGTCCGCAGCTCTTCCAGCCGCTTCTCCAACGCCGCCTTGCGCTGCTCGAGCTGGGTGGTGATCTGGTTGGCCCGCTGCTCGGCTTCCGAGACGGTGTTGGCGGCCTTGGCTCGCGAATCGCGGTCCAACTGCTCGGCCCGGCTCTGCGCGTCCGACACGGTCTTCTCGTGGAACGCGCGGGCCTCGTTCTGCACCCGCTCCTGGTGGGCCTTGGCGTCGGCGACCGTCTTCTCGTGGTGCGCCTTGGCGGCCGCGGTCTGCTCGTCGGCGGCCTGCTGAGCCAGCGCCAGCACTCGCTCGGCCTGGCCGAGCTGCGCGGCGGCGCCACCAACGGCGGCACCTGCCACGGCTGCCGCGGCTGGCGCGGCCGCTGAGCTGGACGAGGCCTTGGCTGCCGCTGCCTCCTGCTGCGCCTGGGCGGCGGCTTGCTGGGCCTGGGTAACAGCCTGCCGAGCCTGGCCGACCGAGGCTTCCAGCTCGCTCACCCGGGC
>JALYVK010000029.1 GCA_030853265.1 Actinomycetota bacterium | reverse complement strand
CCCCACTACGCACTGATCAACGGGTTAGAAGGGTGACTTGGTGGGGTCTGCTCGGTGTGCGAGTTGGCGGCGTCGTTGTGCCTGAGCTGCGGTGATTGCATTGGTGGCGTTGGTGATTCTGGACTGGTCGCCGGTTTCGGTGGCGTGGTGGAGTTCTCGTTGCCAGCGTTTCTCTAGTGTGGTGTAGGCGGTGTCTTCGTTGGTGTGGATCTCTTCCAGAGTTATCTGGCGTGGTGGGTCTGGTTGTGGTTCGTGACTAGGTGTGGTCCAGCGTTCGGGTGGGTGGCTGGTGTAACCATGGCCGGTGTCGTCGGTCCAGGTGAAGGTTCCGTCGGGGTTTCGGGTGTAGTCCCAGCCGGTGCCGATCTTGCAGTTGTTGTGTCTGCGGCAAGCAAGTGCACCGTTGCAGCGACACGTCGCTCCTCCTTGCAGGTAGGGGGTGATGTGTTCGTAGTGGCAGCGGTAACCGGGTTGGTGGCAGGACGGGAAGCAGCACACGTCATCGCGTGCACTCACGAAGTCCCGGAGGCGCTGGGAGGGTCGGTAGTGGTCTTGGCTGATATCCAGTAACTGCCCGGTGTCCGGGTCAGTCAGCAACCGGCGCCAGGTGCCTGATTGGTCGGCGGCGAGCCGTCGGGCTGTTTCGGCGGTGATCGGTCCGTAGCCGGTGACGTGTGCGGGTTGGTCATCCAGGCAGAGCAGCGTGTCTGCCGACACCACGACTTGGATACTGGGTTTGCGGCCCTGCATGTCTGGCAACGCATCGACGGGTAGGCCGGACAGGACCGCGTCCACGAGTAGGTCGGCGCGTTTCTGATCCATGCTGCGAGGGTCGTGCGCTGGGAGGAGGGTGGCTGCTGCGGTGAGCCGGGTGTAGATCAACTGACCTTCCACCGCACCCAGTACTACTGGCAGCTGGACCATGCCGTCATCGCACGGCTGGAACCCGACCTTGCGGTCAGCCAACGCTCGTTGGTGGCGCTGCTCACCGGTCACCGGATCGATCGCAAGTTCTGCTCGCCGGATCGATTGCTTCAACTGCGCCACCGTCTGGGAATCCGCACGGGCACACACCCTCGCCTCGAATGCACCCACCACCTCCGGGTCCAGCCGCCAGGACGCCTCCGCGATCGCCTCAGCATGCCGACCCGAAATCGCGCCTCGTTCCAGTAGCCCCAACGTGATAGGCAACTCCCGCACCAGCGACCGAGCTGACTTCAACCGGGCCTGCGCGGCACGCAACGGAACCTTCAACACCAACGACACCACCTCCTGCCCCAAACCCTGCTTCGTACTATCGGCATTCTCGATCTCCGCCAGCACTCGAGCCTGGACAGACTCGATCCAGTTCTTCTGCTCTTCCAACCCGGCCAGCAGATCCACCTGCTGACCCGCAGACAACCCACGCGGATCCAGTCGGGCAAGCTCACCCGTGCGCCGAACCGCCGGCGCCACCGCAAGAAGCTCCCGCAACCGCTCCGCATCCGACAACATCACCGAATACACCGGATGCGAAACCCAATCCGGCTCCGGAACATCCGCCAACCACTCAGCGAACTCCGGGTCACTAGCAGCGTCGAACATACTATCGATTATAACCACTCGAACCGACGACCACCAGCAAATCACCCAATAATGCAAGGCCAAAACGATAGCTGAGTGCAGCCGACCGTCGCTTCTCGGCAACGGCAGTCAGGTTAGCGCGTAACCGACTGCGGCGAGCCCGACCCCGAGCCCGCAGCTCAGTGCCAGATACCCCACTGCGCGCAGGGTGAACCGGCCCTGCAGCAGCTCCACCGCCTCGACCGAGAACGTGGAAAAGGTGGTCAGCCCACCGCAGAACCCGGTGCCCAGCAGCGCCTGCACCTGCGGTGACCAGTGCCGGTGGGCCAGGCCACCGGCGATGATGCCGAGCAGCAGGCAGCCGATCAGGTTGACCAGCAACGTTCCCGACGGGAAACGCCATCGGTGCCGTGCCTGCACCCACCGGTCGAGCAGGTAGCGAGCAGGCGCTCCGAGCCCGCCGCCGAGAAAGACCCACAGCACGTTCATGGCAGATCCGGATCGGTCGGGTCGATGACCTCGTGGCCACCCGGGCGAGGCGTGAGCTGCCGGGCGATAGTCATCCCGATGGCCGCCGCGACCAGGCCGCCGACCACGCTCAGCGCCAGGTAGCCCGCCGCTGGCCCGGCAGTCAGTGATCGAGTTTGCACCGCGAATGTCGAGAAGGTCGTGAAGCCGCCGAGCACGCCGGTGCCGAGCAGCGGCCGGGTCAGCGGGTGCGGCCGCCAGATCTCGGTCACCGCGACCACCAGGACGCCGAGCAGCAGCGAACCGACCAGGTTGATCGACAGAGTGGTCCACGGCAGTAGCCGGCCGGCGTCCGGCCAAGCTTGCCCGAGCCCGTAGCGGGCCAGGCTGCCCAGACCGCCGCCGAGCGCGATGACCGGGACGGTGCGCCGGTCAGCCATCGGCGGCCTCGAACCGCACCGGAGCCTCGAAGTTGGCCCGCCGAGCCGCGCGCCGAAACGCGATCAGCGCGGCCGGACCGGCCACCAGGATGCAGATGAAGTTCGTGACGGCCCGGCCGGTGTCCCAACCCAGCGAGGTGGTCGCGTCGAAAACCAGGTAGCGGTGCCACTGCTCGGTGAACGGCAGCCCGGGCAGGTAGGCGATCGAGCTGTTCGGATCCAGCGAGAACGGCCAGAATGACAGATTGAGCAGAAAACCGAAGAGGTATCCCGACAGTGCTCCGTAGACGGCCAGCATCACGAGTTCGGCGCGTCCATGCGCGCGCGGCAACAGCCCCGCGAGCAATCCGACGAAGGCGCAGCCGAACATCTGGTACGGCATCCACGGTCCGACACCGCCGGTGATCAGCGCCGAGGCGAACAGCGAGGTGCAGCCGAGGGTGAACCCGAAGCCAGGCCCGAACACTCGTCCGGCGAGTACCAAGACGAAGAATACCGTTTCAACGCCGGCAGTTCCGGCTCCGAGCGGTCGCAGCGCGGCATTCACCGCCGACAGCACGCCAAGCATGGCCAGGGCTTTGGAATCTATGCCACCGTCGGCGATCTCGGCGAAGACCACCGCCAGTACCAGGATCAGCAGGACGCCGAAGATCAGTGGTGGCGCGTAGGAGCTGCCGAACTTGCCCGGTGCCACCACGAACGGCCAGAGAAACGCGACCAGTCCGATGAAGGCCGCCAGCGTTACCGCGATCATCGCCCGGGCATGCATCCGGACGGCGACCCGGCGGCTCAGCGCGTTCACCGGGTCACCGCTGCCAGGGCGGTGGCCACCTGCTCGACGGTCAGGAACTCCAATGGCGCCAGGATCTTCGCCGTCTGCGGTGCGAACGCCGGCGAGGCGACGATCACCTCGGCGGTCGGGCCGTCGGCGACGATCTCGCCCTCGGCCAGCACGATCACCCGGTCTGCGGACGAGGCCACGAACTCCACGTCATGGGTCGAGATGACCACGCTGCGACCCTGCCCGGCCAGCAACTCGACGATGCCGATCAGGGCGCGCTTGGCCTGGTAGTCCAAGCCCCGGGTCGGCTCGTCCAGCAGCACGATCCGGGGAGCGGCGGCCAGTTGGACGGCCAGCACCAGCGACAGCTTCTGCCCCTCGGACAGGTCGCGGGGATTGCTGTGGTCATCGATGCCGGGGGCCAGTCGATCGAGAATCTGGCGTGCTGTCAACGACGTCGTGCCGGACTCCCGATCAGCCTGGGCAAGTTCGGCCGCCACCGTGTCCAGGTACAGCAGGTCTGTCGGGGTCTGTGGCACCAGGCCGACCAACCGGCGGGCTGCCGCCGCACCCAGCGCTTTGGGATCCTCACCGCCCTTCCCGGAAACGGGATCGGTGATCACCCGGACACTGCCGCCCTGCCGTGGCCCGGACCCTTGGATCGCCCACAGCAGCGAGGACTTGCCCGAGCCGTTACGCCCCATCAACGCGGTCACCTGGCCGGCCCGCAGATCCAGGTCGATCTCGCGGACCGCCACCACCTCGCCGTACCGGACCACCACCTTGCGGGCGCTCAGCACGAGATCAGGCAGGGCAGCTAGGGCAGAACTGGCTTTCGGCGGCGGTGCCTGGGCGAGCCTTTCGCGCAACGGGCCGGCAGCCCGACGGGCATCACGAACCGACAGCGGCAACGGATGCCAGCCGGCCAGCCGGCCCAGCTCGACCACCGGTGGCGCGACGCTCGCGGTCCGGAACACCTCGGCGGGCAGGCCGTCGGTCACCGACCCGTCGCCGCGCAGGTGCAGCACTCGGTCGGCGTACTGCACGACCCGTTCCAGCCGGTGCTCGGCCAGCAGCACGGTGACTCCAAGGTCGTGCACCAGCCGGGTGATCGCGGCCAGCACCTCTTCGGCCGCGGTTGGATCGAGTGCGGAGGTGGGCTCGTCCAGTACCAGTATTCGAGGATGCGCCGTCAGCACTGAGCCGATCGCCACTCGCTGCTGCTGTCCGCCGGACAGCTCGTGCAGCGCGCGGTGCCGCAGCTCAGCTAGTCCGAGTAGGTCGAGCGTCTCTTCGACCCGCTTGCGCATCACCTCGGCTGGGACGGCCAATTGCTCCATCCCATAAGCCAATTCTTCCTCGACCGTGTCGGTGACGAAGCCGGCCAGCGGATCCTGGCCCACCACGCCGACCACGTCGGCCAGCTCGCGGGGCGGGTGGTGGGCGGTGTCGCGGCCGTCGACGATCACCCGGCCGGCCAGCGTACCGCCGGTGAAGTGCGGGACCAGACCGTTGACGGCCCCGAGCAGGGTGGACTTGCCGGCCCCGGTGGCACCCACCACCAGGCACAGTTCGCCTTCTGGAATATGCAGGTTGACGTCCCGGATGACCGGCCTCGTCGCGCCGTGATAGGTCACGCTGACCTGGTCGAAGCGGATCACAGCGCCACCTTCGTCCGGGTCTCGACCGGGGCCGGCCGGCTCGGCGGGGGCACGGCGCGCGGCGGCCGGGCCGGTATCGGAGCGGCAAAGCCGGCCACTCCGGCGAGCAGGATGGCCAGCGCCGGCAGCAGTGGCAGGCTCGGCCAGGCCAGCGGGTAGAGCGACGGGTTCAACGCGCCGGGGTTGTAGCCGGCGCTGACGAACAGCAGGATGGCCGAGCCCAACCCGCAGCCGGTGACGAGGTATTCGGCCAGCCGCCAGGGGTCCGGCCGGTAGCTGGTACGCCGCACTCGCCGGCTGCCCAGCGCCAGGCCACCGCAGCACAGCGCCGACCCGAGCAGCAGGGCGGGCAGCCCGAGCACCGTGGGCGCGGTCCCGTCCAGCAGGCCGTAGACCCCGGCGCACAACCCGAGCATTCCCAGCAACAGCAGCCCACCGGTGATTCGGCGGGAGGCCCGGGTAGCGGTGCCGGCGCGGCCGTAACCGCGAGAATCCATCGCCGCCGCAAGCAGGAGCGAGCGTTCCAGGGCGTCCTCGAGTACCGGGATCGCGATGCTGCGCAGCGCCCGGAAACCGCTCGACTTGCCGGCCCGTAGCCGCCGGGCGCGACGAACCCGCTGCACGCTCTCGACCAGTTGCGGCGCGACGCTGATCGACACGGTGACCGCGACGCCCAGCTCGTACAGCGCACCGGGCAGCACCCGCAGCGCGCGCTTGGGATTGGCCAGGGTGTTGGCCGCTCCGATGCAACACAGCAGGCAGGCCAGCCGCAGCCCGTCGGTCGCTGCCGACAGCGTCGCCTCCAGCGATATCGGACCGCCGAGCTGGACTCCGGCGTACCATTTCGGGGTCGGAATGTGCGGCAATGAAAAGAGGATGTGGTCCGCGGGAGTGATCCCGCTGGCGAAGATGCACCGGAAGATTACCCGGATCAACACCACGGTCAGCGCCAGCCAGAGGTAGTACTTGAAGCCCCGGGCCCACGGCGCCTCGGTGCGGCGGGCGGTGACCACGTAACCGAGTACGGCGAGAACCAGCAGCAACAGCAATGGATTCGTCGTCCGGCTGACCGCGGTGGCCAGCCCGATCGCCCACACCCACCAGGCCACCGGGTGCAGCGTGCGCGGCAACCGGCGGCCACCGGCCGCGGTGCTTCTGCTGGAATCCGCCACGTGCTCAGTGTGCCCGGTCGCTCAGCCGGCCTGCCGCCGGCGCCAGCCGGTGACGCCCGCGATGCCGCCGATTGCCAGCACCA
Source organism: Actinomycetota bacterium (assembly GCA_030853265.1). GTDB lineage: Bacteria > Actinomycetota > Actinomycetes > Mycobacteriales > Jatrophihabitantaceae > Jatrophihabitans_A. The sequence continues at coordinate 34,054 of JALYVK010000029.1, read as the reverse complement.
GCAGGCCGCCGATCAACACCGGCGCGAACGACCCGGACGAGGGCTTGGTCGCGGCCGCCGGTTCGGCATCGAGAACTTGTTGCCCGGCACCGGACGAGCTGGCGCCCGGGCTTGTCGCCGCGCCGGAGCTGCTGGCCGACGCCGCGCTTCTGCTTGGGCTGGCCTTGCTCGTCGATGCGGTTGCCGAGCCGTGGGTGCTGGCGGTACCGGCCGGTCCGTGGCTCATCCCGCTGTCCGAGCCGGCACCAGCGCTGCTACCGGTGCCGGTACCACCACCGGCCACCGGGTCACCGCCATGGCCGGCCGGTGTGCTCGGATTCGCCACCGGCGGCGGGCTGCTGTGGCCAACCGGCGGCCCGCCGCCGCCGCTGGCCGAGGTGTTGTGCGCCCGCAGCGAGTCCGGCGAGACGGTCGGCACCGCGGAGCCGGACGTCCCGTCGACGCTGGTCTGGCCGTATACCCACAGGTCGACGCTGCCCGGCACCGGCTGGTAGCGGGACGCGCCGAGCTGGCTGTAACTCCAGCTGCTGTCGCCAGGTTTGGCATGCCAGTAGGACCAGTACGCGGTGGCCGGGGGCGTGTGATTGCAGGCCTCGGTGGCGCTGGTCGGGTACTGGGTACCGCCGTTGTAGCCGCTGTAGCCGATCCGGCAGACGAATCCTGGTCCGTCGTGAACGGTGCCGCTGCTGGCCCAGCCGCCCTGATTGAGCAACGTGAAACCGGTGGTCGGCGTCGTTCCGCAGGAGCGCAGCAGCGGGCCGCCCCAATGGCCGAAGTCGACCGCGAGCACGACTCCGGACGTGGTGGTGCACTGCCCGATCGGCAGCGCCGTTGCGGCTGCCGGACCGGCGGCCACTCCGAGGCCGGTGAGCGCGAAGATCGCCGTCAGCACCGCGGCGAACAGGATTCTGGCCAGCCTGGACATCAGTGCCGCCGATCCATTGCGGGACGTCGGCGGCCGACCACGATCGCACCGCCACCGGCCAGCATCAGCAGGATCGCCAGCGACAGCAAGGTCATCGTCTGGGATCCGGTGACCGCCAGGCTGCCGCCGCCTTGAGCCGAACCACCGCCGGTCGAGCCAGTGCCGGTCGAGCCACCGCTGGCTGACCCGCCACCCGAGCTCGGACCGCCGCTGGCACCCGGACCGCCGACGATCAACGTCACCGGACGGCTCAGCGCGGCCAGGGTGCTGCCAGCCAACGCCGGCACGACCTGGGTGGTCGACCGGACGTCCGAGGCGGGGCTGGCTGCGTTGATGCCGAAGCCGCCATTGCTGTTCTGCAGCGGGTACAGGAAGTTCTTGCCACCCTGGATCGCCGCAGCCGGGTCGGTGCTGGCAAGGGCCTTGGCCGAAACAGCTCTGACCGCCGAAACAGCGGCAGCTCTGGCCGGCGACGCGGCGGGCTGAGCACTACCGGCCGCCTGCAGGCCCTGCACAGCAAGCCCGGTCGAGTTCGAGTTTTCCCCTGCGGCACCGGTGAATCCGCCGTTGCCCTGTTGAGCGGCGAGCAGATAGTTGGCGGCCTTTCCGGCCGCGGTTTCGGCGCCGGGTACCAGCAACAGAGCCTGCAGTGCATAGCTGGTGGTGTCCACGTCGGAGGTGCACGGGGCACCAGCGGTTATCAGCAGCGATGGGAATCCGCCGTCAGCGCATTGCAATCCGGTCAGCCTGGTCACCGCTGCCGGCGGCGGGCTGACCCCGGCCCGGGCCAGCGCCAGCACCCCCAGCGATTGCGAAACGGTTGAGAAAGACTGGTAGAAGTCGCCAGTGGCGGTGCAGTTTCCAGCGGTGTCCGGTGCCGTGCAGACGTGCGTGGTGAGGGTCTTGAGCAGGTCGAAGCCACCGAACGCGGTCGGCCGCTGCCCGGTGATCTCGGCAACCAGGGCGAGTTTGGCCACGCTGCCGCTGTACGGACCGGGATAGCTGGACGTGCCTGCCGGGTCGGCATAGTCGGCTACGTGGGTAGACAGGTAACCGGCCACCTTGGCCAGCGTGTGATCCTGGCTACCGGCCGAGGCAAGCGCGATCGCCAGGTCCGCGGTCAGGCCGTAGTCCGCGCCGTAGGCGTCGGCCAGGTGACTGCCGTCCACCAGTTGCGCGACCAGATAGGCCGCCCCGGTCGCCGCGGCGGCGTAGGCGTGCACGTCGTGTGACAGGGTGCCGAACGAGATTCCCGTTGCTCCGCTGGTGATCTGGGTGGAGGCCCGGACGTCTGAACCCGGCTGGCCGCCAGCGGCGACGTTGAAGCCGCCGTCGCTGTTCTGCTGGCCGGCCAAGAAGGCCAGCGCCTTGGCGATCTGAGTGGCGTAGGTCGCGGCGTCCAGGCTCAGGCCCTGGATTGCGAGCGCCGCCGAGTTGGTGGAATCGCCTGCCGCGCCGGGGAATCCGCCATCGGCTTGCTGCTGAGCGGCGAGCCAGGCGGCGCCCTTGGCCACTGCGGCCGAGGCGCCGGGCACCAGGGACAGCGCCATCATGGCCATCGCAGTGCTGTCCACATCCGAGTCGCCGGAGTCCGGGATCTGGCTCGGCCAGGCGCCGCTGCCGCGCTGCAGGCTCTCGAGGTAACTGATCGGCGACGCGGCGTTGGTGCTGTCGCCGGCTCGCAGTTGGGCCATTATCCCCAGCGACTGGGAGAAGATCGAGCCCGAGTTCGCATAGTTGCCGGCCGCGGCGCAGACGGCGTCGACGCTGCTGGTCGCGGCCGCGCAGACGGTGGAGTCGAGTGCCGCGATCAGGTCGTGGCCGCCGAAGTTCTTCGGGTCATAGCCAGTGGCCTCGGCGAGCAGGGCTTCCTTCCCGATCGAACCACCGTTGGCATAGACCGTCCCGATGCTGGTCCAGGCGTCGACGCTCTGGCCGCCGCTGTCGGTGCCCCGCTGATCGAGGAAGGTGACGATCTTGGCCAGGGCCGGATCGTTCTTGCCGGCCGAGGCGAGCGCCAGCGCGCCGTCAATGGTCAGGCCGAAGTCGGCGAAGCCCGGGAAGGACTCGTAGTAGTGGCCGGCGATCAGGTTGGCCGGCGCCACCAGATACCCGGTGGCCTTGGTCAGATCCGGCGTGCTGCCCGCTGGGGCAGCGTTGCCGGTCGCGGCCAACTGCTTGGCCTTGGCCGGCTTAGTTGCGACCGGGGACGAACTCGGCGCAGTCGAACCCGCAGCCGAGCCTGCAGTCGAGGAACCCGGTGCGGACGTCGCCGAAGCCGAAGAAGCCGAAGTCGAGCTGGCCGAAGCCGGCGCGGCCGCCGACGTCGTGGAAGTCGAAGTCGAAGCGGGCACGGAAGCCGAAGCAGCCGGGCTGCTCGGATCGGCAGCGGCCGGTCCGGACGAGATCGCGCCGGCGCCTGCCAGCACCAGCGCGACCGCGCCGGCCAGCGCGACACCGCGCCGGTAAACACCGCGCCGATAGACGACATTGCGCCGATAGGCACGAGAGATCCTGACGCTCACTGCAAACCCCCTGGTATCCCGCGGGAATGCGCGAAACGCGGAGGTGGGCACACCCGGCGGCACCGGGAACGTCGACTCCACGCCGCAGACCTCGACGGCGTTCGTGATGATGAAGCACGTTTCAGCCCAGGCGTTCCGACTTGCCCGTCACGACGCTGTTCGACGGGCCTTACGGCTGCGGGTCAGTGCCGGATTTTGACCGGCTTCCCCTGAAGGCTGAGACAAACCAAACCGAGTCATCTGACCACACCGGCGCTGAGCTAGTCAACGCGAGACGCTGTTCGCTGAGCCACTGCGCCGGATTAATTGACGACACGCCGGCACATGATGTGGGTCCCATCTTGAGGACAGCCACTACATATAGTGATCGAGCAGCTGGTTCTCCCGCTCATCCAGGGCGGGAGTGGCAACAGGGAACCCGGTGCGAATCCGGGACTGCCCCGCAGCGGTAAGTGGGAACGACCGCCGTCATCAAGCACTGGACGCCTCTAGTCCGGGAAGCGACGGCCAGTAGGTGAGGGCGTGCGACACGACGGTGCCGCCACCCTCAGGCTCGCGAGTCCGAAGACCTGCCAGCGCACCGCACGCTCCCTGCGTGCGGTTCAGACCCAGCTCGCGAGGAGAGAGCCTTGACGGTCACCACAGAAATCACCGAAATCACCGCAACCAGTCGGCCGAACCGCCCGACCATGCAGGTACGCAAGCGCAACGGCGACGCCGAACCGGTCGACGTGAACAAGATCGTCCGGGCGGTCGAGCGCTGCTCGGACGACCTGGACGACGTCGATCCGCTGCGGGTTGCCACCAAGACCATCAGCGGCCTGTACGACGGGGCCACCACCGCCGAACTGGATCGGCTGTCCATCCAGACCGCCGCCGAGATGATCGGCGAGGAACCGCAGTACTCCCGACTCGCCGCCCGGTTGCTGTCCGGCTACATCGACAAAGAGGTACGCGGCCAGGGCATCGCCTCGTTCAGCCAGTCGGTCGCGCTCGGCCACGCGGAGGGCGTGATCGGGGACGCAACCGCCGGCTTCGTCAAGGACAACGCTCGCAAACTCGACTTCGCGGTGGACGAGACCGCCGACCGGCGCTTTGAGTACTTCGGCCTGCGCACGGTCTATGACCGCTACCTGCTGCGGCACCCGACCGGCCGGCTGGTGCTCGAAACCCCGCAGTACTTCCTGCTGCGGGTGGCCTGCGGGTTGTCGCGCAACCCGGCCGAGGCGATCGGCTTCTACCGGCTGATGTCCTCGCTGGCCTATCTGCCGAGTTCGCCGACGCTGTTCAACTCCGGCACCCGGCATACCCAGATGTCCTCCTGCTACCTGGTCGATTCGCCCAGGGACGAGCTGGATTCGATCTATGCCCGCTATCACCAGGTGGCACAACTGTCCAAGTTTGCCGGCGGAATCGGGATTTCCTTCAGCCGGGTCCGCTCGCGTGGCGCGCTGATCCGCGGCACCAACGGGCAGTCCAACGGCATCGTGCCGTTCCTGCGGACGCTGGATGCCTCGGTGTCGGCGGTCAATCAGGGCGGCCGGCGCAAGGGCGCGGCCTGCGTCTACCTCGAACCGTGGCACCCGGACGTCGAGGAGTTCCTGGAACTGCGGGATAACACCGGTGAGGACGCCCGGCGCACGCACAACCTCAACCTGGCGAACTGGATCCCGGACGAGTTCATGCGCCGGGTCGAGGCTGACGAACTGTGGTCGCTGATCGATCCGGACCAGGCACCGGAGTTGCCCGACCTCTGGGGTGAATCCTTCGACACCGCCTACCGAAAGTACGAAGCGGCCGGCCAGTTCGTCCGGCAGGTGAAGGCACGTGACCTGTACGGCAAGATGATGCGCACGCTGGCCCAGACCGGCAACGGCTGGCTTACCTTCAAGGACGCGGCGAACCGTACCTGCAACCAGACCAGCGATGAGGGCGGGCCGGTGGTGCACCTGTCCAACCTGTGCACCGAGATCATCGAGGTTTCCTCCGATACCGAAACGGCTGTCTGCAACCTCGGCTCGATCAACCTCGGCCAGCACCTGGTGGCCGACAACAGCGGACTGGACTGGGCCAAGCTGCGCCAGACCGTCCGGACGGCGGTGCCCTTTCTCGACCGGGTGATCGACATCAACTACTACCCGAGCGAGCCGGCCGCGGCGTCCAACCCGCGCTGGCGTCCGATCGGGCTGGGCGTGATGGGTTTGCAGGACGTGTTCTTCGCGCTCGGCCTGCCCTTCGACTCGGCCGAGGCGATGGAGCTGTCCAGTCGGATCGCCGAAGAGATCTACCTGACCGCATTGGAGTCCTCCGCGGAGCTGGCCGAGCAGTCCGGGCCGCATCCGGCCTATCAGCAGACTCGAGCGGCAACCGGCCGGCTGCAGCCCGACCTGTGGAACGTGACGCCGACCCAGACCGAGCGGTGGGCCGCGTTGCGGAGCAGGATTGCCGTTACCGGACTGCGTAATTCGCTGCTAATCGCGATCGCGCCGACGGCCACCATCGCCTCGATCGCCGGATGTTATGAGTGCATCGAACCGCAGGTATCCAACCTGTTCAAGCGCGAGACACTCAGCGGCGAGTTCCTGCAGATCAACACTGCCCTGGTCCGGCAGCTGAAAGCACACGGACTCTGGACGGCCGAGGTGCGCGATGCCATCAAGCGGGCCGAGGGATCGGTTGCCGGTATCACCGAACTGCCTGCTGAGACAAGGCAACTGTTCAGGACCGCCTGGGAGCTCCCGCAACGCGCGCTGATCGATCTGGCCGCCGCCCGCTCGCCCTACATCGATCAGAGCCAGTCGCTGAACCTGTTCCTGGCCGCGCCCTCGATCGGCAAGCTGTCCTCGATGTACCTGCATGCCTGGAAGTCCGGACTCAAGACCACCTACTATCTGCGGTCGCGGCCGGCCACCCGGATCCAGCAGGCCACCGTCACCGCCGCCATTGCGCCCAGCGTGCCGATCGATTCCGAAGCGCTCGCGTGCTCGCTGGAGAACCCCGAGAGCTGCGAGGCCTGCCAGTGACCGCCATTCGGCCACACCGGTTGCTCGATCCGGGGATGGATCTGACCCTGCGTCCGATGCGATACCCGCAGTTCTACGACCGGTTCCGCAATGCCATCGCCAACACCTGGACGGTAGAGGAGGTCGATCTGCACTCCGACCTCAAAGACCTGGCCAGGCTGACCCCGGCCGAGCAGCATCTGGTCAGCCGGCTGGTGGCGTTCTTCGCCACCGGCGACACGATCGTTGCCAACAACCTGGTGCTCAACCTGTACCAGCACGTCAACTCACCCGAGGGCCGGCTGTACCTGTCCCGGCAGTTGTTCGAAGAGGCGGTGCACGTCCAGTTCTACCTCACCCTGCTCGACACCTACGTCCCGGACGAGACCGAGCGCGCCGAGGCATTCGCCGCGGTCGAGAACATCCCGTCCATCAAAGGCAAGGCCGAGTTCTGCTTTCGCTGGATCGATACCCTCTTCGAGCTGCGCGAATTGCGGACGGCCAGTGATCGGCGAGAGTTCCTGCTCAACTTGATCTGCTTCGCGGCCTGTATCGAAGGGCTGTTCTTCTACGGTGCTTTCGCCTACGTCTACTTCCTGCGCTCCCGTGGGCTGCTCAATGGGCTGGCCTCGGGCACCAACTGGGTGTTCCGGGACGAGTCCATGCACATGGCCTTCGCCTTCGAGGTGGTCGAGACCGTCCGGCAGGAAGAGCCTGAGCTGTTCGACGACGAGCTGACCAGGCAGGTACGGCAGATGCTTGCCGAGGCCGTCGAATGTGAGGTGCAGTTCGCCGAGGACCTCTTGGGGCAGGGCGTCTCAGGCATGTCGCCGGCGGATATGCGGGAGTACCTGCAACATGTCGCGGACCGCAGGCTGGCCCAGCTCGGGATGGGAGAACTCTACGGTTCGAAGAACCCGTTCGCGTTCATGGAGCTGCAGGACGTCCAGGAGCTGTCGAATTTCTTCGAACGCCGAGTGTCGGCCTACCAGGTCGGGATCAGCGGGACCGTCGGCTTCGACGACGACTTCTGAGCCGCTCCTGACCACAGCAGCGCCTGGGAAACTATCGTGCTAGACGGCGCCCCGGATGCTCGCTGTTGAACATTGTTCCCTGGTTTCTCAGGACCGGGCCGCCGTTCTTTTCCCACCGTACACACCGAAGTTCGTCTTCCGGGACATCCGACAAAACTATCCAAAAACCTTACTTTGAGGACACGGTTACCACACTCTTCAGCCCGCGTGCGAAACTGCGGTGAACGAGAAGAGGTGGGGGGCCTGTGGACACCGAAGAAATGCTCGAGTTGTCGCAGGAGTTTGCTGCTCTCGGCGGTGAACTATGCGGAGACGGCGACAACCTGGCGGCGTTGCACCGGATGGTCGAACTCGCGGTCAAACATATCGACGGCTGCAGTTGGGCCAGCATCACCGTGGTGAATAGCGGGACCGGCCACTCGCTGGTGGTCTCGGACCCGGTAGCGGCCAAGGCCGACGAGTTGCAGTACGCCCTGAACGAGGGACCGTGCCTGTCCGCCGCGGAAAACGATGCCAACTACCTGATGTTCGACGTGGCTGGCGAGACCCGCTGGCCGAAATATGCCCAGGCACTGCTCGAGCAGACCCCGGTGCGCTCCGTGCTGTCCTTCGATCTGGTGGTGCAGGACTCCGCGGCGCTGAACCTGTTCGCCGAACTGCCCGGTGCCTTCGACGACGACTCGATGAGCACCGCGGCCATCTTCGCGGCACACGCGACCACGCTGGTCGCGTTGCATGAGGCACAGGGGGCCGCGGACAACCTCGAGTCAGCCCTGGCGAGCAGCCGCCGGATCGGTGCGGCGATCGGCGTCCTGATGGCCCACCACAAGGTCACCGAGGACGCCGCGTTCGCGATGCTGCGCACGTCCAGCCAGCATCTGCACCGCAAGCTGCGCGATATCGCGGTGGAAGTGGTCGAGACCGGCACCCTGCCCGAACAGGTGCCGACCCCGGCTCGATAACCCGGCCGGGCTGTCGACCAGCGCAGGCTATGAGCCCGGCCACAAGTGCTAGCACTCCGCTTGCAATTGCTAGCAGCGGCGAGGCACTGTGGACGAGTGAACATCGACGGGATCAAGGAAACAGCCGCGAAGGCGCCGGTCATCGGTGTCGGCACCATCGGCGACTTCATCCGTGAGCAGCGCACCCAGGCTCAGGTCTCGTTGCGTCAGCTGTCCAAGCTTGCCGGAGTGTCGAACCCCTACCTCTCCCAGGTCGAGCGTGGACTACGCAAGCCCAGTGCCGACATCCTGCAGCAGATTGCCAAGGGCCTGCGGATCTCGGCCGAGCAGCTCTACATCCGGGCCGGCATCCTGGAAGACCGGCCCGGCGACACCGAGCTGATCGGCGCCATCCTTGCCGACTCGCAGCTCACCGAACGCCAGAAGAACGTCCTCGTCGAGATCTATGAATCATTCCGCCGAGAGAACCAGGCGGCCGGCGTCGGATCCTCGACTGCCCCGCCGTCCAACACCGCCGCGTCCGCGGCCGAATAACACCGCAGCCGCGGTAAGAAAAGGAGCACCTCATGTCGATCGCAACTGACGTCCGTAGCTATGCAGACACCGCCCTGGCCCAGGGCAAGGTCGCGCTGAGCCAGGCCGGCACCGCCGTCGCCTCGGCCAACAAGCGACTGGTCACCGACGCGCCGAAGCCGGCCTACGCCGCGCTCGGTGCCGCCGATCTGGTTGCCGCCACCGTCACCAAGCGGGTCGAGTCGTTGCCGGCCGAAGCCGTGGGCAACGTGAGCAAGGCGCAGCAGACCAGCCGCACGCTGATCACCCGTACCCAGGACGATGCGCTGGCCAGGTTCACCGACCTGCGTGACCGCCTCGATGCCGGGCTCGGCGCCGTCAGCGCACTGCCGGTGATTGCCAAGAACACCACCGAGGCCTACTTCAGCACCGCCAAGGACCTCTACGGCAAGCTCACCGCGCGTGGCGAGGCCAAGGCATCCGAACTGCGCAAGGACCCGCGGGTCGGCAAGCTGCTCGGCCAGGTCAACGAGACCGTCGGGACCGTGCAGGGCGCCGTGTCACCAGTCGTCAAGTCCGCCTTCGACACGGTCCAGTCGGTGAACCCGATCGATGCCAAGCCGGTCCGCAAGGCACCGACTGCCAGGACCGCACCGCGCAAGAGCACCCCGGCCAAGCGCGTTGCTGCCGCCAAGAGCACCGCGACCAAGTCCGCTCCCGCCAAGTCCGCTCCCACCAAGCGCGCGGCCGCCGCGAAGAGCGCCGCGGGTAAGACCACTGCTCGTACGACCACCGCGCGCAAGGCGACCGCTCGTAAGAGCACCGCTACCAAGAGCACCGGCAGCCAGGCCTGAAGGCAGGATCTGCTGTTCTGAGCTAGCGCTCGCACGACTCTTCGCCCCGGTCTGGCTCAATCCAGACCGGGGCGGAGCTTTTCTTGGCTAGGCTGGGGCAGTGCAAACGATCAATCAGATCCAGAACTGGATGTTGTTCGTCCTGTTCATCGGGGTACTCATCCTGCAGATCTGGGCGTTGGTGGATTGCATCAGCCGCAAGGCACCGGCGTTCCCGGCAGCGGGCAAGCTGACCAAGGCAACCTGGATCCTGCTGAACGCGCTGGCTGTCGCCTTGGTCCTGCTGGTACAAAACGTGACGAACCTGCTGTCCTATATCAGCATCATCATCTGCGCGGTGTACCTGGCTGACGTCCGGCCGGCGGTCCGCGAGATCAGCGGCCCGTCCCGCTGGTAGCGGCGTAGCCCCACTCTGCTGCTCCGCTGCCGATCAGGCGACCAGTCGTAGCGGCGGCTTCCAGTTGGCGGCTGTCCGATGCTCCGGGTGCGCGGTGAGCCAGTCCCGGGCGACGGTAGACAGCTCATGGTCGCGGCCGGCGAACATCATCGCGATCATCTCGAAGTCGCCGCGCAGCGACCACAGCGGATGCCCGAAGCTGGCCGGGTTGTTGCCTTCGATCAGCCAGTGGCTCGGCCAGGCAAAGCCGTAGCCCAGCGCCGGCAGCGCGGCCAGCAGCTTGCGGCGTCCGGTCAGCAGGCCGGTGATGCTCAGCAGCAGGCCGAGCATGGTGCCGGCAAAATGCAACCGGCGAGTGACCGCCTTGGAATGCATGGCCACGTAGTACGGAAAGAACTCGCGGTAGCTGGCGAACATGAAGCGCCTCCTAGTCTCTAGACGATCACCAGATGAAGGCCAGCGCGATCAGCGGCAACAGACCCTGGGTGAGCGAGGCCCGCGCCATCCGCCGATCGCTGCCGACCAGGACCAGGGCAGCCGCCAGCATGCAACCGCACCCGAAGCCGATCAGGGCACGTCCCTGGTCGGGCTTGCCCAGCACCCACACTAGGACTCCGGTCAGGGTTCCGATGGCCAGGAACAGGTTGTAGAAGCCCTGGTTGAACGCCCATGGCTGGATCGTCTCGGCCTGCTGGTCGCTGGTGATCAGGAACCGGCGGTAGATCTTGGGCTGGCTGAACGCGACCGCCTCGAGGTAGAAAATGCCGATGTGCAGCACACCGGCGAGGGTAGCCGCGATCTGGCAGATGACGCTCATGCCGGACTATTGTGCCAGCTTGATTCAGCTGTTGGCGATGCCTGCGGTCGGTTCAGCTGATAGCAGCTGGGACGCCAGGATCGGGGGTCTCTGCGTCTCGCTGACAGTCCATGCACAGGGCCGCCATCGGGACGATCTCCAACCGCTCGCGGGCGATCTCTTTGCTGCAGCGCTGGCACCGACCGTAGGTTCCCAGGGCCAGCCTTTCCAGCGCCGCGTCCACCTCGGCCAACGCGGTAAGGGCCCCGCTGCGAAGTTCGGCAGCTACCTCGCGCAGTGGTCCGGTGGTGTCATCGGTTGGCCGTCCGGTGGTCGGGCCGGCCGTGCCTGCGAGCTCGCGCAGTTGCTCGATCCGGAACTGGCGCTGCTCGTGCAACGCCCGCCGGAAGTTCTCCATGGCGTGCTCTTCGGTGAGCTGCGTTAGTTCGGCTAGCTGGGTGGAACCCCGCGCGTTCGGTATGAAACGGGTCGTCATCGGTTTCTCCTGAGGGTGTACGGCGGCCGACGTTCGCCGGTGGGTCGACCCGCGTCGAAAGTGACACGGCCGGCTGACAGCGCGGCGGCCTCGAATGCCCTTGACAGGGCGGGGATAGCGAGCCTCAGAAGTGAGTGGGTGGTCCCCGGTTGAGCGGCCGACCGATGGTCACCCGGCGTGGTCGAGCATCGCGCAGGCAGGTTCGAACAAGTACGCCGAAGGACGCGCCCATCAGCAGGATGGCGGCCAGGATGCCATCGTCCAGCTGGTGCATCTCGTGACCGGTCGCGGTCAGCAGCCGGATCTGACTTGGCGCGGTCACCCCGTGGTGCAGATGCGCGATCGACGCCACGGACCGGATGTTGTTGCCGCCGTTGTCGAGCGTGACGGTCAGCGTCACCAGGCCGGCCACGAGCAGGAACAAGGTCACCGTGAGAACGGCGATCCTGTTCCGCTGGATGACCGGCATAGTCAATGAACGAGCCGTCCGGCCTTCGGGTTCCTCGATCTTGCTGTGCGGCGACATCGGATCAGCCAGCCATGGCCGAGGTGACCGCACCGGTGCGGACATCGATGGTGATTCGGCGGGTGTGCAGGTCCGCCGACAGGGCGGTGTCAGCTGCCTCGATCACTCGCAATTCCAAGCCCAGGCCCTTGGCAACTATCTCAGCTTCAGCGCGGCTGAGCCCGAGGAAATCCGGTTCAAGTGCCCGGGTTCGAGCGAGTTCGACCTCGAAGTCGACCACTGGCCGCTCGGAGGCCGCGGCCGAGTCGGCGCCGGGTTCGGAAGTCATGTCTTGATCAGACCACCTTTACCGGGTCACGTCGAGGCGAAATGCCCGGTTGTGGATAACCAGGTCGACCTGTGGACGACGCAGCGAGGCGGCCCTGCGGACAACGGGATGTCCGCAGGGCCGCCTCACCTTCGCCCGACCTGATGGCCGGTCAGGCCACCCCTCAGCGGCAGCCGTGCCAGAACCAGCCGGAGTGGGTGCAGATGTGCTTGACCGAGGCCACCGCCCCGTCCGCCTTCAGCAGCACCTGCTTGTCGTTCGGTCGCCGGAAGTCGAAGAGGTTGTCCAGCGTGCCGGCCCGCTTGTCGAAGGAGGCATCGCCGATCCGTCCGGTCTGCCAGTTGTCCTCGATGAACTTGGTGATCGAGGCCTGCTCGGTCGCGGTGTGATCGACGAAGTTGGTCTTCGAGTAGGGCGAGATCACCAGCAGCGGCTGCCGGGTGCCCGGGCCGCACCGATCGAGGTAGCCGCCGGCGATGCCCTTCTTGGCAGCACCCGAGACGCATGCCGCGGAATCCTGGGCAGTGTTTGTCGAACCGTTGAGAACCTTCGAGGACTGGTGGTCATACCAACCGTCGGAGTCGTCGTAGGCGACGACGATCGCGGTGTCCTTCCAGAACTGTGACTGCTGGATCGCGTTGATCTCCGAGACCAGAAAGTGCTGCTCATCGATCGGGTCGGAGTAGGCGGCGTGCCCGTCCTGGTACTCCGGTGCCTTGAGGAAGCTGACCGACGGCAGCACGCCGGCCGTCAGAGCAGCGTTGAAGTCGGTCAGGTCGTAGTTGTGGTTGGCCTGGTCGGTGCGCCCGATCGCCCACACCGAGGTGGGCGGCAGGTGATGGGGGTTGGACGTCGAGGCGTAGTACTCGAACGGCGAGTGGTGCGGGCTGTAGTCCACCACCGAGGTGTTGCCGATGTTGGTATGCGCGGCGTCGCATTTGGCGTAGGTACCGGTGCCGGCGTACGGCGTGGTGGGCTTGAACCCGCCCTGGAACCAGCCCCAGGTGACGTTGCGCGCGTTGAGCAGGTCCCCGATGTTCTGGCCCGAAAGCTTGGCCAGGTTGTTGGTCGAGGTGTGGTCCTTGTCGGCACAGTCGTCGTAGTAGGGGTCGGGGTCGTTGATGACCGTGCCCACCCCGTTGGCATCCGGCGACACGACGGCGTAGGAGTCGGTGGTGGCAGCGCCGGTAACCGAGTTCACCGCTTGCGCACCGTGCGTCTGGCCCGAGACCAGGTTCAGTGCGCCAGGCGTGGACGGGCCGTACACCGAGCTGAAGGAGTTGTCGGACAGGGCGAACTGCTGCGCGTAGTTCCACAGCCCGGTCACCGTGTTGCCGTCGTAGTAGCCCATCGTCAGGCCGGGTGTTTGGTACAGGCCTGAGCAGGTGTCGACGCTGGTGTTCTGCACGAACAGGTCGTTCTTGCCACCGTCGGTGGCCTTCTGCTCGGGTCCGTAGTTGTGGTTCTGGTCGCAGGTCAGGGCCTGTGCCCGGCTCAGCCGGGTCGGGTTGTAGAGGTTCGGGTTCTTCTTCAGCAGGCCGGCGCTGGCAACGGTATTCGCCTTCGGGGTGTGCTTGGCCGCCACGAACGTGGTGCCGTCGGTGTTGGCCGCCTTGGGATAGGTGGCGAAGTAGTGATCGAAGGAGACGTTCTCGTCGTAGATCACCACGACATGCTTGATCGGCGTGCTGGTCTGGCCGGAATGGTCGGCCGAGGCCGCCGGATCGAGCGGATGGGCCGCGGAGGTGGCGGTATTGACCGCGACCAGGCAGGCGGTTGCGGCGAGCGCGGCGGTTGCAACGAACAGGCCGCGGCGGTGTGCACGGATCGGCACGATAATTCCTCTCGGTCGTGAGAAGCGGGCTGATGCCCGCTGTTACGCGGGCTGGTCAGGTGGCAGCTGTGGGTGCACGGCGGACAAGCTGAGAGTTGTCCGGCAGATCGGCCAGGGCTGATCTGGCCGATGAACATGGGGTGAACTCCGCGCGGCTAGCTTCACCGGGCTGGTCAGCCGAACAGTCCGCTGCCGTACCAGTCCGAGGTGGAGGTGACGCCGGGCAGGGTGAAGAAGTACCCGCCGCCGGTCGGGCTGATGTAATCCACCAGCGGTTCGTCGGCAAGCCGCTTCTGTACGGCGACGAATTGCCGATCGAGATCTTGCTGAAAGCAATTGAAGATCAGGCCCATATCGAGGTTGCCGTTGCTGTCTACGCCCCGGTCATAGCTGTAGCCTCGCCGTAACAGGCGGCTGGAATCGGTGGCCACCGTTCGAGGATTGGCCATTCGGATATGGCTGTCCAGCGGGATCTGGGCTCCGGTCGGATCATCGGAGTAGTCGGGCAGGTCGGTCTCGACATCGCCGCTCAGCGGTGCGCCGGTGTCCTTGCGGCGACCGAACATCCTTTCCTGCTCGCTGATTCCGACCCGATCCCAGAATTCGACCAGCATCCGGATGGTGCGCACCACGTGGTAGCTGCCCCCGGTAGCCCAGCCCGGTTCGCCGGCCCCGGGCTGTACCCAGACCAGCTTGGCCATCTCGCTGGCGTCGGCGACGTCCGGGTTGGCGGTGCCGTCCTTGAATCCGAGCAGGTTGCGAGCGGCACCACTCGGCCGGGCCGGTGGCACGAATCCGTCTATCCGCCAACGGATCTGCATCCCGCCGCGGGTGTGCCGGGTCAGGTCGCGCAGCGCATGCAGCACGGTGTCGCTGTTGTCCGCGCAGAGCTGCAGCAGCAGATCGCCATCGCACTCGGCGCGATCCAGCTGATCGTTCGGGAACCTGTCCATCCGCCGCAGCCTGCGGGGCTTGCCGGCCGCGATGCCGAACCGGGCGTCGAATGCCGAGGCGCCCAGGCCCGCGGTGATGGTCAGACCGTCGGCAACCGGGGCTGGCCCGAGCACACCCGAATCACTGGGCGGACCGGTGATCCCGAGCGGTACCGGCATCGCCGCGGTGGCCAGCGCCCGCGCCCGATCGGTCAGCGCGTGCAGCAGTTCGACGAGTTCGGTACGCGATCCGGCGGTGAAATCGAACGCCACGAACGCCCCGTACGGCTGAGCCTTGGTGAGCACGCCCGCCTGATGTGCCCCGTGAAAGTCGATCAGGTGAGGAGTTTTCGGGTTACCCACGCTGGGGGTATCGGCGCGGGCTGATCGATCGGGCAAGGCGCTGCCGATCGCGACGCCACCCACCGCGGTGGCCGCGCCGCGCAGGAACTTCCGGCGATCGATCGCAGTCATGACGTCCTTCTCGGTTCGCAGATCTCGGCCACCGGGGCGAGTAGCTCGACCAGATCACCCATGCTGGCATTGACCATTTCGCGTTGGGCAGTGCTGAGTGCGGTAAGGGGCAACCGTCGAACGGTCGCGACTGCCTGCTCGGCGTGTCGCAGGCTGGCCTCGAGCCCACTGAGCTGCGGGTACCGGGTCTGCAGGATCGGCTCGAGGATGTCGAGCACCTCGGCAGTGCCCTGCAGGTTCGCGGCCACCGTGGCCAGGTTGCTGGCGCTGCCGAAATCGGTCTGACCGGTCAGCTCGAACTGGATCGCGTTCTCGGTGATCTCGTGGGCACGAATCGCCACCTCGACCGGATCGATCTGCGCATCGGTAAACAGCCGCTGTAGCGAAGCTACTGATTTCTGCAGGGCATTCGCGATCGGTAGCAGTGCCGCGGCGGACTGGTAATGCCATAGCCCGTACTCGATCCGGTGGAAACCGGTGAAGGCCGGATCGGCTGTTGCGCCGGCCGGCAAACTGTTGATCTTGGCGTCGGCATCGCCGAAGGCGCCGTAGGCAGCGCCCAGTCGTTCGTATTCCAGGTGGGCGGGCAGCCAGTCCGTCCGGGCGTTGGTCAGTTGCCCGGCGGCGAGGTCGTTGCGAAGCCGATCCACCAGCGCGCGCAGCGTGGGCAACTGCCCGCTCACGTAACGCTGGTACTGCTTGGTCGGCCCGATCAGCTCAGCCTGGGTCACCGGCAGGATCGCCGGCGTGCTTGCCGTGCTCCGGCCGGTGATGGTGACCACCGGGCCGTTCACCACGTCCTCGTCTTCCATGGCGCAGCGCAGGCGATAGCTGCCGGCGGCCAGCTCCACGGTCAGGTTCGCGGTCGAGCCGGCTGCCAGCGGTTCCAGGTAGGAGTAGACGGCGCCGGACCGGGCGTCGGCGAGCAGCACCTCGCCGGGCCGGGTGTCGGTGTTGTGCAGCACCAGTTGCTGCAGGCCGGCCGAACCGGGTTGCCAACCCGCGCCGCAGTGGCTGATCGAGATCTCAACCTGCGGGCCAGTCGAGGCTTTGCCGGCTGACGTCCTGGCGGCTGGCTTGGCGACGGCGTGTGTTCCGCAGCCCGACAGGGCCGAGACCGCAGCGCAGCTGGCAATCGCGGCAGCCACGGTTCGGCGGCCCGGACGGATCAGCGGATGCACGCCAGCGATGATAGAGAGCGAGATTGCCCATATTTCATCGAGGGTTTGGCTTTTGCCGAGCGTTCATCTGACGTTCATCGAGCCGCGTCGAGTAGTTTCGGGGAATGAGTACCCATCCGGACGAGGACCGTATCCAGGCTCGCGCTGAGCTGACTCCCGAGGAACTGGCCGCAGGCAGCGACGATCCGCGCCGGCAGGCCGAGATAATCCTGCAGGATTCCGACGAGCGCACCGAGCATCCCGAGCAGACCCAGCGGGAATCGTCGCAGACGCCGGACTGAGCTATCGCGCCGGACTGAGCTATCGCGCCGGACTGAGCTGCCCGCGCCGGACTGGGCTGCCCGCACCGGACTGAGCTGCCCGCACGGGGTAACGCACAAAGCTTCGGGGTGCGAGACGGCCGTAGTTGGCCGCCGCGCACCCCGAAGCTTGGGGGAAGGCGTTACAAACCTGATTACTCGCGAATGTAGCTGATGGAGAAGTTCGCGCCGCTGACGGCCGAGGTGTGGTCCTCGTACTGGCCGTTGGCGTTGCTGGCGTCCATCAAGGTCGGCGAGAAGCCGGACAGGTTCGCACCGTTGATCTTGGAGTTGGTGAAGCTGACGGTGCCGAACCGCGGGTACGCGCCGGTCGGCGACTCGATGATGATCTCGGCGCTGGAGTTGGCGTCGCTGCTGGACTTGACCGTGGTCTTGGTCCAGCCCTTGGTGCTGTCGTTGAGCACCAGGGTGTAGGTGGTGCCGCTGCGGGTCACCGAAGCGTTGATGTGGTCACCGGCCGAGACGGCGTTGCTGTAGTAGACCGGGGCGGCCGGGTACATCTCGTACCAGCCCTGGAAGACCGGGCTGCCCGACGAGCAGTCGGTGGCGACACCGGTCTGCTCGACGCTCGAGCTGCCGTAGCCGTCGATGCCGACCCAGGGTGCCATCAGGTCATTGGTGCTGTTGCAGGTGACGCTCGGCTCGGTCCAGCTGGAGCTGACCGAGCTGAAGCCACTGCCGGTGGCGGCGGCGCCGGACCAGTTGTAGCCGTTGATGTTGAAGCCGTGCTTGGCAGCGGCAGGGGTCGCGTGGGCGGCACCGCCGATGTGCATAGAACCGAACTTGACGGCCGACGATGCGGGGGCAGCGTGGCTGGCGGTGGCGGGCAGCATCGCGAGGGCGGCGCAGGCGAACGACGCACCCAGGACGGGGATGAGCACGCGCTTCAGTGAGCGAGCAACGATCACGGCAGCATTCTCCTCTAGAAAACGGCGGATCACAGTCCGGCTGCTCGACTCGGGGGACGAGTCGCACGGGGGTGCCGGGGTCACCGAGCGGTAACGGGGATCCGAATGACAGAACCATAATTCGTCCGAAGAGTACGCACAAGATGCAATTCATATTCTTAGGTTCAAATCGGGCTTAACATTCGTGTGACGCGCCTGGTCAGGTTTCGCGGAAAGCCCTGACGGCCTCAATCGTGTCAGCCTGGTCCGCGGTGGCGACAGTGGGCGCATGCTCGGATCACGGGAGTAGCTCAGCCGACGAGTTTCGGTCACACCTCTGCCTCATGGTCGCGCAGGCCCGGCTCAGGCAACTCGTCGTTCGGGAGCGCGAACACTCCTGTTGCCCTCCAAAGCATTTGTCTCGCTTGCTCTTTGCTTACATCGTCCCGCTGAATCATCAGCCAAAGTTCGAGAAGGTCGGCAGTGTCGATGACCAGCCCACCCGACTTAGCGAACTGTTCCACGTCGGCAGCGTGCGACGTCATCGGTCGCGGTCGATCAGCCGGCACACGACCGATGAACTGATTGACTATGTACCAGAGACGATCAGCAACACGGGAATGCTCGGCCGCATAGTTTGTCGCAAACCTGTAGATGCGCGCTAGGTCGTTCACTGCAGCGCCGCCCTTGTAGCCGCGAACCTCGACGAGCGCGGTCGTATCCTGCCCAGGGAGGCTAACCTGCAGGTCCTCCAGCAGTTGTGACGGGTTTGCGCCGGCATCGCTGTCGCTCACGATGAACCCGAGCGATTCGAGGCAGTGACCCACGGCGTCAACAAGGCCGCGCTTCTGAGTTGTGACGAGCTGGCGCTCGGTATCCTCCGCCACCTGAGTGGCAGCCAGGAGTTCCGCAGCAGTCTTCGCTTCGTCTGCCCTCAAGTCGGCGCTCAGCCTCTCGCGCCGTTTGGCGATCTCAGCAAGTCGGTCGCGCGCGGCCCGCTCGTCCGGGGTCTGATACTCGGGCACATTCGCCCAACCGGTGCGCATTGGGAACTGCGCCGGGGCTTCCTGATGTAACCGACGCAGGACATAGCTCAGCCATAAATCGGGGTTCGCGCCACTCGGCAAGATCCAGTGGAGGGCGCCCTCCGGCCTACGGCGTACTTCTGCTGCGAATGACTTGGCGCTCGGATCGAAAACCAGAGATGTCACGGCGTCCTCAGGCACGTTCGCGACCGTTCTGTAAGCAATCTTGCTTGCGGCCATCGACAGCGTCGAGGTCTTGCTGGTCCCCGCCACTGTTCCTGCCCGCGTTGCGATTGGAACCAACGGCAACAGGTCCTGCCTTACTAGGTGTTCAAGGTCGTCAGGGAGGTCGGGGATGAACCAAGCATCAGCGTGCGACGTCCCGTCACGTCGCACTTGAGTGATCACATCCTTCGCCGTGAAGCTCCCGCAGAAGTCACCGCCGATTTGCAGGACGTGAATACGATCCTCAACTGGTGGGAAGCTGACGTCTAGCAACACGAGAAGGTCGAAACCCGCCTGCCAGACCTCCATGAACCCAGGGGGGTCAACGGCGGTCGCGGTAGGTATCTGGTCGATGAACCGTATAGCTAACTGATGGCCCTGGTCGCCCCGAGAGAGGAACAGGACACGCGGAGGTGGTGTCCGGCCTATTAGGTTCAACTTGGGCTCGTCCACTGGCTCTGTCACCGCTACTCCCTCGCGTCCACTGTCAACGCGGATAGTCGCATGAACTACCGACAGCTCGCGCAGTACTCGATAGCCAAAACAGGGAGATCATCCACCGGCTCGTGACCTGAAGGGGATACGGAGGGTTGTCCCTGGGGTCGAGGCCGGGAACTGGCTGATCGAGTCGCTCCACTTCCCGCAGCGATCTGTTGAGGATCAGGGGTCGCCGCGTCGTACGTGTTATCACCGTGCTGTCTTGAAACGAACGTCTGTCGGCATCGCCAGCAGGTATCCGGGTCGCTGAGATGGTCGCGTCGGGAGCCGCCGCACTCAACATCGGGCACGAAGTCAGCGCTCATGATGTCATCGGCTTCTGGCCTGGCGGTAGTGGCGGTCACGTTTAGCCGCACGGGAGCGCTACTCGATGTAGAAGGAGTGCACCGAGTCGATAGTGTCGGCCTCGTCGGCGGTTTTGTCGTCTCGATAACGCAATACTCGAGCGAATCGCAATGCGACGCTGCCTGGGTAGCGGGTGGATCATTCCACCCCGTCAAAAGGCAATCTCGACAACCTGCTCCGGCCGCACGCGCACGACCCAGCCATCGGTGGCCACCTCGGCCAGCGGCAGGAACCGCTCGGTCTGCCACTGCAGGCTCGCGTCGGTCATGTATCTACATCTTGCGTATCAACCCGCGGAGTAAAGCCGGCGGTTGCTTCCCGATGGGCGGCTGAGGCCAATGAGCAGGCCGCGGTCGATATTCCACTGACACCGTGGTGATGTTGCTCCCGGAGAGAGCGAGCCTCTGAAAGGCGGCAGGTAACGCCTGCAGCACGTTGCTCGGCGACTTGGAGAACATGGGCGGCAACAGGATGATCTCTCGCGCAGACTGATCTAGATCTGCCGTGTAGTAGCCGACGTGCCCAAAGAACACGTGGCCGTCCGACATCCGTAGCCGCACGTACGGTACGTAGCCCGCGGGGCACTCCTCTCTTAGGACTTGATGCCAGGTTGAAACCGCACGCATGGGCGGACCCTGATGACTCTGCGACAGGTACAAGTGAGCCAGAAAAGCAAGTCCAAACGCCACTGCCGACTGAACGGCGAGAGCTTGAATGATCAACGCGTAGTGAACGCCAATGTAGGCGTTGCCGTGCAGGATCAACTCTCGTGGACTCGGCATCAAACTCGGCGCGAAAGTTCGGATGATCCCAACAACGCCTAACCCGACCGAGCTGAGTATGAACGATGCCAGTACGACGCGGCTTGCCTCACGGAACGCGGACTCGGAGATGCCAGCTCTCCAGCGCTCAGACAGTAGGTCGAATAGCAGACCTGGAGCCACCAGCAACAGAAAGAAGATGATAGTCAGGCCGGTGGACGGTACCACCGGCGACTATTCCTCGTAGTCAGACGGAGGCGAAGCCTGGACCGAATCGGAGGTCGACGGGCCAGCATCCATTGTGGGACTCACGGGCGACTCAACCGGTGTCGGCGCTGGCGGGGAGAAGGAGTCCATCGACCTCTTGTAGACCTCGGAGAGGTCGATGTTCTGCGTGTAGATTTCGCGGTCCTGATTGCGCTCAGTCATCGCGCCTCTCCTTCGTCAGTGACAACTCGTCAGAATACATCGGGAAAATGATGAGCCCGACCGCCACGCCGAGACGGCTTGAACTCTGGTTGCTTGTCCCTTGGCGCGGAACGCGATTTAACCACGAGCGGTCAGATCAGCCAAAGCATCACCCAGCTGCTTGTGGGCGTGGGCTCAGTCGTATCGCATCGGGCTTGGTCTACTAGCCGAGTACGCGACTAGTTGTAGTGAACTGACACGTTGTTGTCAGGCGGCGACGCGACTGATCGGTGGTTGACCGCCGAAGGCGGACTGGCCGCGCCGAGTGTTGATGTGCCGCCGCACCTCGTGGCCATCTTCCTCGATCGGAAGCGCGTGGCGCGGCCGGCCATTGACGGACGAGGGCCCATCGCTCGGTGAGCGAGATGGAGTCTCTCCACTGCGACAAGATCAGCCACGCCGTCAGTCGGGCCGGAAAGCCCGCACCGTGTTGATGGTGTCAGTCTGGTCCGCGGTCTTGTCGTCTCGATAACGCAATACTCGCGCGAACCGTAATGCGACCCCACCCGGATAGCGCGATGAGGTTTGGACGCCGTCGAAGGCGATCTCGACGACTTGGGTCGGTCGCACGCGTACGACCCAGCCGTCGGTGGCTCCCTCGGCCAGTGACAGGAACCGCTCGGTCTGCCACAGCAGCATGGCGTCCGTCATGCCTTTGAAGGTCTTGCCCAGCATCACGAATTCTCCGGACGCCGGGTCTCTTGCGCCGAGGTGGATGTTGGACAACCTGCCCTTACGCCGGCCCGAACCCCATTCGACGGCCAGCACCACCAGATCGAGGGTATGGACCGGCTTGATCTTGAGCCAACCGGCTCCGCGCCGGCCGGCCTGGTAGGTCGCGGTCAGGGATTTGGCAATGACTCCCTCGTGTCCGCTGCTGAGCGCGTCAGCCAGGAATGCGGCCGCCGCGGCTGGATCGTCGGTGACCAGTCGGGGCGTGGCGCGCAGCGGGCCGGTCGCTGGAATGGTCCGGTCGAGAGCCTCGCGCCGTTGCTGGGCAGGTTGGTCGAGCAGGTCCGCACCGTCCAGGTGCAGCACATCGAAGATGTAGGTGGTGAGCTGCAGCTCCGTGCTCTTGCGGCTGGCCAATCGCGCGGAAGTGACCTGGAACGGCCGGGGCCGGTCGTCGGCCGCAAGCGCGATTACCTCGCCATCGGCGACCAATTCGGCCACCGGTAACGCCCGAACAGCCGCGACCACCTCGGGCAGCCGATCGGTCACCTCATCGAGCGTCCGGGTGAAGATCGCGATCTCAATACCGGATTTGTGGATCTGCACCCGGACCCCGTCGAGTTTCCATTCGAAGGCCGCCACGGTCAGCGTGCTCAGCGCCTCTTCGGTACCGGCCGCGGTCTGGGCCAGCATCGGACTGATCGGTCGGCCCGGTTGCAAGGTGTAGCCGGCGATAGCCGCTGCGCCGTCATGCAGCGCGGCGGCCGCCACCTCGGCCAGATCGCCGCTGAGCATCGCCGCTCGCCGGACATCGACCAGCGCGATACCGGTGGCCTTGGCGACCGCATCGGTCATCACCCCGGCCAGCGCCCCCTGCCGAAGCTCGCCGGTCAGCACCCGGCGAAGGAATTGCTGTTCACGTTCGGTCGCCGCTGTGAAGACCTCGTCGAGCAGTTGTCGGCGTCTGGTTTGCGAGCCCGGCCCGGCTGTGTCGCCGAGAGCGGTGAACACCCGCTCGACCTCGAGGACCGCCAGGCTGGCTTTCGCTGCCGGATCAGGCACATCTCGAACGGATGCCCAGCCAACGCCGATCTGTCGCTGGGTCAGCTCGCCGGACAGCCAGGACACCACCACGGCCGTCTCTTGCTTGCTCTCGGTCGCCGTCAGCAAGGCGGCCAGTTGGGCCACCTTGGCGCCCCGGGCCGCGGTGGCGGCCAGCTCGTTAGAGGCTGCGGCGACGGTGTCGAGTTGCATGCGTCCAGCCTGGCACGAGCCTGCGACAACCCGTCCGGACTGGCATTGTCTCTTGGCTTTGGTCTTGGCTTCGTGGTGGCTGGTTCAGTGTGCTGCTTCGGCCATCGACTCGGCAGAGATCACCAGCGGACCGAGGTTGCCGTGGTCCTGGTTGCGGCCGGCAGCCTTGGCCGCGTACAGGGCCTTGTCTGCGATCGCGAGGGTGTCGGTGGCCGACCGGTCCGCGCGGCAGGCCGCCACTCCGGAGGAGAAGGTCACCTCCGGCTGCAGCAACTTCCAGCATTCGCGCAACCGCGCCAACATCGACGCGGCCTGGGCTTCGCTGGTGCCTGGCAGCAGTAGTGCGAATTCCTCGCCGCCGTAGCGTGCGGCATAGTCGAGTTGGCGCAGGCAGGAGCGCAGAACCAGGCCGAATTCAGCGAGTACCCGGTCGCCGGTGGCATGCCCGTAGGTGTCGTTGACTCTTTTGAAATGGTCCAGATCGCAGATCACCAGAGTGTCGCCCGAGTGGGTATCCGCCATCCGGAGGTCGAGGTCACGCCGGTTGGCAAGGCTGGTCAGGGTGTCGACGTGCGCCAGCCTGCGTAGCTCGTCGGTCATTAGACGCTGTCGGTGCACGAGTGCTGCCAGCAACTCCGCGAGCAACAACCACACCGACACCGCGATCAGTAGCCGGGCGATCAGCGGCTCGGACAAGCCGCCCCAGGCGACCACGTAGGCGACAATCGCGATCGGGGCCAGCCACAGACTGGTGCCGGACGCTTGGGTCAGGCCGATATAGGCGAACCACAGGACGTAGAGCCCGCTGTAGGAGGCCGCGATCCCGTGCGTCGCGGCGCCGAGCAGAGTCAGGGCTGCCCAACCGGTGAGCGGGAACAGCAGGCTGCAGCGGCGCGGCAACCGGGTCCACGGAACCGCGAACGATGCCGACCAGAGGCCGAGGGTGGTCAGCGCGGTGATCAGTGCGAGCGGGCGCCAGGCGTGCCGATCCAGCAACGGCAGGGTCAACACGATCACCAAGCCCGAGGCGAACCACATCAGCTGGCCGCCCGCGATCGGATCCCAGGCCCGGCCGAAACGACCTAGGCGCCTGCGTAGGGTACGGCGAACAGAGCCGTGATCGGTGGCGCGGCGTGCGTGCTGCAAACTCAGTGTCACAGGGTATTTATCGGCAATAGCGTTTACAGGCTGAGTAGTTGTGGGGACAAGTTACCTCAGCGGATCGCTGGCACATCCCGTTCACAGCATTCGGCGCCACCGGGATCCACACGAAGCCACCGACCACCGAAGGTGCCAAGACGCGGGCGGCGGCCGCACGAAGTTGTCGCGGCTGTCGGCTGTCTGTCTGGCAATGCTGAGTTCAAGTCGTAGCCCCACGCTGAGCACTCTCGCGGTTCCTGTCGGACCCTGGTCGTAGGGTTTCGGGTATGGGGACGAGAGCGGACGGCGCGGTGGAGTTTGCACTGTGTTTGTTTGGTTATCGGTTTCTGGCTCCGAGGTTTTGTCAGACCCTGGTCGTAGGGTTTCAGGTATGACGACGGCAGTGATCAGTGACGTGGGTGCGAAGGTTGGGGTGGTGTTGGCTGCGGTCACCGACGTGTTGAAATGCTGGTTGGCGGGGTTGTCCGAGGGTGAGTTGTTGGACGTGATCCGGCTGATGGAGAAGGCTCGGCGCAAGGTGGAAGCGTTCGATCACGCGGCGGTCGCGGAACTCGAGGCACGGAATGTGCCGGGCCGGTTTGTGGTGCGGGGGTCGCGGCAGTTTTTGGCGGGGTTGTTGAACCTGTCACCGGCTGAGGCGAGTAGTCGGGTGCGTCAGGCGCACGAGTTGGGTCCACGCGTGACCGTGACCGGTGACCGGTTGGAACCACTACTGCCGCTCACCGCAGAAGCCCGGGCCGATGGTGCGATCACGGGGAAGCAGGTTGAGGTGATCATCGGTGCGATCACCAAGCTCCGTGCAGCGGAGCTACCGGTCGAGGAGTTGGGTGAAGCGGAGGCGTTCCTGGTGGAACAAGCCCACACTTTCGACGCCCAGGTGTTGGCCGGTATCGCTAGGCAGTTGGTGGACACTCTGGATCCGGATGGTCAGTTGGTGGATGAACGCCGACAGCAACGACTCAGGTCGCTGCACTGTGTGCCGAACGGTGACGGGATGTATCGGCTCACCGGGGACCTGGACGCTGAAACCTCCGCCCTGGCCATGACCGTCCTGCATTCACTGTCGGCACCGAAAACCACCGAGGCTGGGGAGCGAGACGAGCGCAGCCCCAGCCAACGCCTGCATGACGCTTTTCGTGCTGTGTTGAAGCTGGCGCTGCGATCAGGCCAACTCCCCGCCTCGGGTGGGGTACCGGCGACGGTGTTGATCACCATGACCGCCGAACAATACGAAACCCGCACCGGACTCTCCTGCACCAGCTTCGGCCAGAAACTTTCTATCGACCAAGCACTACGCATCGCTGACCAGGCATCCATCGCCTGGATCGTGCACAACAGCAACGGCGGGATCCTCAACTACGGCCGCACCCGACGCATCGCCACCCAAGGCCAAACACTCGCACTCATCGCTAGGGACAAGGGCTGCAGCTTCCCCGGCTGCACCGACCCACCCGAATGGACAGAACGCCACCACATCCAACCCTGGACAACAGGCGGCACCACCAACCTCACCAACATGTGCCTGCTCTGCGACCACCACCACGACCGAATAGATACCCACCAATGGCGAATCACCATGAAAAACAACGTGCCCTGGTTCACCCCACCACCCTGGCAAGACCCCACCCAAACACCACAACGCAACCACCGACCATGACAAGCAAGATCCGGGGGCAACCAGCCACAGCAAGACACTGCTGCGGCAGACCGAGCACCAAAGGCAACCAGCCACAGCAAGTCCCGGCGACGGAACGGGCAGGTCAGGGTGACCGGTCACGGACACGATCAGCCAGGAGGTGGCGGCCAAATACCGGCTACGGCAAGGCCCGGCCCCGGAAACGACCGGCCAAGAACCAACGGCTGAACCAGCTGGCCGGGAACTACGTGGTTGACCGTTTGCTGCGTCGGGTTCGACGGTCGCGCAGCTGCATCCATGCTGTCCGCAGCGCGAGGACCTCGATGGTGGAAAAGCCGAGCTTCTCGACGAGAATCGCCTGATCAACCAGGTCTAAAGCGTCCGTCGGTCGGCCAGCGCGTACCAGCTCGTCCACCTTCTGAACCAACGCCGCCGGCACCAGCGCGGGGTCGGGAACGGGTAGGTGTTCACACTCGGTCGGTTCCAGCTCCAGGATCCCGCCGCCGTAGCTGCGACCCAGTACCTCTGCCAATGCGAACGTCGCTGAGTTGTATGCGCCGGTGGCCAACCGGTCCATCGCCACCCCGGGCTGAACTCGGACCCGATGCACGGTGTCGGTGCTGGTCGCTCCGGTGCGGTTGTCAGTCAGCCGGGGATGCGTCGAGATCTGCCGCAGCATGAACCCGTCCGGCACCCAGATCGAGGGAACCCGCCACCACGATCGGCGAATCCGGCACTTGTGACCGTCCGGCACCCCGTCAGCCGCACCCTCGGCGAGGTAGCTGAGCAGCTTGGTGTTCCGGCTCGACTCGAGACTCTCCGGCAGCACCAGCAGTCTGGTCGCGGCGTCCGTCTCGTCCAGGGCGGCCAGGTCCTCGGCGGTAAAGACCAGACCGGGCACCTGGTAACTGCGCGCCACCAGCGGCATGGTCAGCCGGCTCAGGCCGCGCCGCTTGGCCTCGACGGCAGACATGCAGAAAAACGAGTTTCGCCCGGTAACCACGCCCACATCGACCTCGGCGTAGTGGCTGAGCGGCAGCAATCGGCCGTCGGTGCGGACCGTGCGCAGCGCCTCGATGGCCTCGATCCCGAGGTAGTACTTCGTCCACTTCTCACTCTCGTGCAGGTGAGCCCGGACAGCCGGTGCACCCGCCAGATCGAGCTGGTCGAGTGCTGCCGCGTCGCGAACTTCGACGGTACGGATGCCTGCCGGGCCCTCGCCGCGTTCGGCCAGCAGCAGCACGACCTCTTGCAGGATGCCGGGAAAGACCAGCTGGGCAAAGGAAACTACCGTGATCTGAGAGCAGCTATCTACCAGGTAGGAACGCAACGCGGCTGCGTAGCCGACCTGTAGCAGCTCGGCAGGCAGCACCAACCCGACCCGCCCACCGGGACGTACCGCCAACACCGAGGCGACCACGAACGGCAGCCAGGCGTTGGTCAACTTCGTCGGCCGCAGCCCCTCGGCGCGCAGCAGGTCCAGAGCCAGCGTGCGGGACGGCTCGTCCCAGGACCCGAACCGGATGTAGGGCGGGTTGCCCGCGACCCCGTCGAAGCTGCCGTGCCGGTCAGCGGTGAACCAGCTGAAGAAATCCGCGCACACCACCGTGACCCCGATGCTCGTGCCCGCTTTGGCTGCCTCGGCGGGGAACAGCTCGATGGCCGTGACGCTCCGGCGGCCAGCGGCGGCAACCAGGTGTTGCAGGATCGCTCCATCCCCGCACGACGGTTCGAGCAGTCGCCGGCCGGCCTCGGCCACCCAGCCGGCAACGAACCGCCCGATCGGCTCTGGGGTGTAGTAGCCGCCGCGCAGCTTGGCCTCGCCAGGCGTGGGCTTACTCGCGAACGTCGGCATGGTTGCCATCCTCGCTTCGTGGTCCAGACCAGCGCGAGCAGGGGTGCGACCCGGTGCAGCCAGAGTGCCGCTCGGCGGGAGCAGCGGTCCCGCGGGCGAGCAAAGGTGTCGCCCGGCGACAGCAGCGGTGCCGCCGGCAAGCAGGGTGCGCCCGGCGCGTTGCGTAGTTCTGTCATGCGGTGCAGCTAGGCTCGTGCCGCGCAGCTGCGGGCACGTCTTGCGCGTGGATCGGTCAGCGTTCGGCGGCCGCAACCAGCGACCGCTGGGTCAGCACTCGGACCAGGTGCTGGCGGTACTCGCTGTTGGCGTGCATGTCCTCGATGGGCTCGGTGCCCTCGGCAGCGACCGCGGCGGCGTCCTGCACCGTCCCTCCGGCGGCCAGCGCTGCTTCGGCCGCAACCGCCCGTAACGGCCGGTTGCCCATGTTGGCCAGCCCGATCCGGCCGGCCACCGTGGCCACGGCGACGATCGCCCAGTCATTGGCACGCCTGGTGAACTTCTCGTAGTGCCAGCCGCCCGGACCGGTGCGCGGGATGCGCAGCTCGACCAGAAGCTCATCAGCGTTCATCGCGGTATCGAAGTAGCCCAGGAAGAACTCGGTGGCCGCCACCTCGCGGCGGCCGTCCGGGCCTTGCAACACCAGCTTGGCATCGGAGGCGAGGACCGCGCACGGTAGGTCGGCCGACGGATCGGCATGCGAGATCGAACCGCCGATGGTTCCCCGGTGCCTGATCTGCGGATCACCGACCTGCGCCGCGACCGCGGCCAGCAGCGGCGCCTCTGCCCGCAGCACCTCCGAGCTGACCAGGTCACAGTGCCGGGTCAGGGCACCGATCGCGATCTCGTCGCCTTCAACTCGGGTGTAGGACGTCCCGGGCAGTTGGCGAATGTCGATCAGCACCGACGGGAACGCCAGCCGGAGTTTCATCATGGGTAGCAGCGAATGGCCACCCGCGATCAGCTTCGCGTCCTCGCCGTGCTCGGCAAGCAGGGCTATTGCCTCGTCGACGGAACCGGCTCGGACGTAGTCAAATGCCGCGGGTATCACTGGGTGTCCGCCATCGTCTCGGCCGCCGTCAGGACCGCCCGGACGATGTTGTGATAGCCGGTGCAGCGGCAGATATTGCCTTCCAACCCCTCACGTACCTGCTGCTCGGTGGGGTGGGCATTGTCGGCAAGCAGGCCGGCGGCAGCCATCACCATGCCGGGCGTACAGAATCCGCATTGCAGGCCGTGTTCGGTGCGAAAGGCGGCCTGCAGCGGATGAAGCCCGTCCTGGGGGTAGCTGGCGCCGAGGCCCTCCAGGGTAGTCACCGCCGTGCCGTGCGCCTGCACAGCGAGCACCGTGCAGGACTTTACCGTTTCGCCGTCGACGAGAACCGTGCAGGCACCGCACGAGGTGGTGTCGCAACCGATGTTCGTCGCGGTCAACCCGCACTGCTCGCGCAGGTAGTGCGCCAGCAGCAGTCGAGGCTCGACCTCGTCGGTACGGCTCTGGCCGTTCACCGTGATCGACAGTTGCATCAGGCGCCCTTCCTAGCTGAGTTGATGGCGGTCCACACCCGCATGGAACTCGTCGGCATGTCGATATGCCGGACGCCGAGGTGCGCCACCGCGTCGATCACCGCGTTCTGCACCGCGGGCGTCGAACCGATCGTGCCGGCCTCGCCGATCCCCTTTGCTCCCAGCGAGTTGTACGTGGTCGGGGTTTCAGTGGTGACGAGTTCGAAGCTGGGTAGCTCGGTCGCCGACACGATCGGGTAGTCGGCGAAGGTGGTGGTGGTCGGGTTGCCGTCCGGGTCGTAGAGAACCTCTTCGAACAGCGCCTGCGCCGCGCCCTGGGCCAGCCCGCCGTGCCGTTGCCCTTCCGCGATCAGCGGATTGACGATCGTGCCGGCATCATCGAGCGCGATCAGCCTGGTCAGCACGGCCTTTCCGGTCTCGGTGTCGACCTCGACCACCGCGACATGCGCGCCGAACGGGTAGGTGGCGCCTGGCGCGGTGAAGACCGTCCTTATTCGCAAAGGTTCCCGCTCGGCCAGCGCGGCAAAGCTGATCCCGGAACCTGGCACTCCCCGGACGGCCAGGCCAGCCAGGCCGTGGTCGACCACCAAGTCCTCCGGCGCGACCTCGAGCTGTTCGGACGCGCGGGTACGGGCCAGCTCGATCAGCTCGAGCGCAGCCTGCTTCACCGCGGCGCCGCCCTGCTGCAGGCTGCGCGAACCGCCGGTGCCACCGCCCTGGGGTACCAGGTCGGTGTCACCCCACTTGACGGTGATCCTCTCGATCGGAATGCCCAGTTCTTCGCTGGCAAGCATGGCCCAGACGGTCGAGTGCCCCTGCCCGTGCGGCGAGGTCCCGGTCAGGATGGTGGCGCTTCCGTCGGGGTGAACTTCGACGGTGGCGTTCTCTCTCGGCGCGCCGGCCTCGCCACCGCCACCGGTGATCTCGACGTAGACGCACAGGCCGATGCCGAGCTGCTTGATGTCGCCGCGTTCGCGCCGGGCGGCCTGCTCACGGCGCAGGCCGTCATAGTCGGCGGCGGCCAGCACTCCGGCCAGCGCCATCGGGTAGTCACCGGAGTCGTAGGTGGCACCGCCCTTGCTGGTGAACGGTTCGGTGAACGCGGGCAGCAGGTTGCGCCGACGAACCTCGGCCGGATCCATCCCGATCTCGGCGGCGAACAGGTCCATCGCCCGCTCGATCACCGCGGTCGCCTCCGGTCGGCCGGCACCGCGATAGGCACCGACCGGGGTGGTGTTGGTGACGACGCTGGTGAAGGAGGTCTCGATCCGATCGATGTCATAGACGGCCGGCGCCATCAGCAGGGTCAGGGTCGGCAGCATCGCGCCGAAACGGGGATACGCGCCGCTGTCCTGCAGGACGTGCAGCCGGTAGGCGGTGACGTTGCCGTCCCGGTCGCCGCCGATGGTGATGGTCTGGATCTGCGCGCGACCGTGCGTCATCGCGATCATGTTTTCCGACCGGGTCTCCACCCAGGTCGCCGGCCGGCCGAGGCGTCGGGCGACCCAGCCGACCAGAGCCTGTTCCGGATCGGCACCGAACTTGGCCCCGAAGGCGCCTCCGACGGCGGGCGTGATCACCCGTACCTGCTCGATCGGCAGGCCCAGCAGCTGGGCGACCCGGCTCTGGGTGCCCTGCGCGCCCTGGTTCGGGATCCAGGTGGTCAGCCGGTCGTCCTCGCCCCAGACCGCGGCCGCGCTGCGTACCTCCAGCGGGGCGACCGCGACCCGCTGGTTTCCGATCTCCTGGGTCAGGACGACCTCGCAGCCGTCGAACAGGTCCGCCTGCGGCTCGACGTCCCGGCTGAGGGCGATGTTGTGGCCCAGCTCCGGGAACAGCAGAGTGTCGCCGTCCAGCGCACTTCTCGGATCGACCAGCACCGGCAGCGGCTCGTAGTCGACCTCGACCAGCTCGGCGGCGTCCTCACCGGTGTAGCGGGTCTCGGTGACCACGATGGCGACCGGTTCGCCGACGTAGCGCACGGTGTCGATGGCAAGCAGCGGTTGGGACATCTGGTCGGGATACATCGGCATCATCAGTGGCTGCCACGGAACGTCGGTGAGGTCGGCCGCGGTGATCACCGCGACGCAGCCCTCGGCCTGCTCGGCCGCGCTGGTATCGATCGACACGATCTTGGCGTGCGCCAGCGGCGACCGGACGAAGGTCAGCCGGACGGCGCCGTCGAGTCGCTCGTCCACCAGGTCCTCGGTGTAGATCGCGCCGGTCGTCAGGAATTCGGGATCCTCGAGGCGTTCCACCCTGGTGCCTAGGATGCTGCCGCGAGGAAGATCGGTAGCGGTCATCTTTCCGACTCTAGTGTTGTGTGGGCGGAGTCGTTTGCCGGGCGGGGTGATCCGGTGGTTCGGCGCCGCGAGCGGAGGAGAATCCGTTGCTAGCGGCTACCTAAGCGAGTCCTTAGGTAGCCGTTGACAGCGATGCGGATCCGGCGCCCAATACAGTCGCGACCACTATCGGGAGGTTGGGTGCCGTCAGCTCCACGACTTCCGTCAGTTCCACAGTGTCAGCTGGATCGAGGGCCGAAAACGCCCTACGGCGATGCCGGCGCTGTGGATCATCGCCTGAGTGGCTTGCGGAGTTGTCACAAACCGGGTCAGTTCGGCTGCGGGCGAAGGCGATTCGCGATCGTCCGGGACCTGATCGTCCAGGGTCAGGGTGCACCAGGTTCCGTCGGCCTGCAGCGCCGGTCCGGTAACCCGCACGAGATCGCCCCGCGCCAGATCCTGCGATACCGCGAACGCGACCGCGAGGGTGATTCCGGTGTTCCGCTTGGCCTCTTCGAGCGCGGCGGCCTGGCTTTGAAAGATCCGCTGGTTCTCAGCCGGCACGGTGATCCGTTGCAGGACGCCGGCCACCAGCCCGACCTCGGAGGCAGCGGACGGGCCCAGCAACCAGGTCTGCTCGCGCAACTGCCGCAGGCTCGGCTGGAGCTTGGTCAGCGGATGTTCTGGGCCGGTGACCGCGATTACCCGGTAGTTCAGGAACGGTGCGCAGCGGATCGCCTCGTCCACCTTGGCCGATCGCGGGCCGATGCCGACATCCACCGCGCGGGTCAGCAGCAGGTTGGCGAAGTCGCGGGGGTCGTGCACGCTCAGCTCGACGTCCAGATCATCGGCCCGGCCGGCGAACAGCTCGATCAGGCCTGGCGCGGCATGCTCGGCGAACAGGTTGGTCGCGGCGATCCGCAGCAGTCGCCGACCACCGCCGGCCTGGCTTACCTCGAAAATCGTGCGGTCTTGCAGTTCGAGCAGCTCGATCGCTCGGCTGGCCAGTCGCAAACCGCCCGGAGTGAAGACCAGCCGGCCGCCGGTTCGAAGGAACAGCCGGTTGCCCAGCTCCTTGCGCAGCTGACCGACGTGCAGGGACACCGCCGCCTCCGACACGCCGAGATCGGCGGCGGCCTTCTTTACCGATCCGAGGCGGACGACCGCGGCGAAGGCTCGCAACTGGGTCGGTGTCACTCGCCGAGACTATGCGCGTGCGGCAGAAGTAGGCGATGCTCGATAGATGCAGCCGCGATCACTGTCCGACCCGAAGCAGATCTCCGATGCCCTGGCCGAGGCCGGCTATCTGGCCGACGCCGGAGTGGCGACGGCTGCTTACCTGGCGATCGCGATGCGCCGCCCGCTGTTCCTGGAAGGCGATCCGGGCGTCGGCAAGACCGCGCTGGCGCAGGCCCTGGCGCAGATCACCGGCGCGCGGCTGGTGCGGTTGCAGTGTTACGAGGGGATCGACGCCAGCCAGGCGCTCTACGACTGGGACTTTCCGCGGCAGATCCTGCACCTGCGGGCGGCCGGCGAGCAGGTCGACAGTGCCGAGCTCGAGGCCTCGCTGTACGACCGCCGGTTCCTGATCGCGCGGCCGATCCTGCAAGCGCTCGAGACCAGCCCGTCCGTCCTGCTGATCGACGAGATCGATCGGGCCGACGACGAGTTCGAAGCATTCCTGCTCGAGGTGCTGGCCGACAATGCGGTGACCATCCCCGAACTCGGCACCATCCGTGCGGACACCCCGCCACTGGTGGTGCTGACCTCCAATCGGACCCGCGAGGTGCACGACGCGCTGAAGCGGCGCTGCCTCTACCACTGGGTCGCGCACCCGGACTTCGCCCGGGAGGTCGAGATCGTCCGGCAGCACCTTCCCGAGGTGGCCGAGCAGCTTGCCCGCGACGTGGCGACCATCGTCCGCCGGCTAAGAGGGATGGACCTGCTCAAGCCACCCGGAGTGGCCGAGAGCATCGACTGGGCGCAGGCGCTGATGATGGTCGGCGCCACCCGGCTCAACGACGAGGCCGCGCTGGCGACGCTCGGTGCCGCGGTGAAGTACCACGAGGACCAGCAGCGGGTGCAGCGCGAGGTGTTGCCGGAACTGTCCAGCCTGCTGAGCAGATGACCACCGCTACCCGAGGAGATCCGGTCCTCGCGCTGACCGGGTTCGCGCATGCCCTGCGCGAGGCCGGGGTGGCGGCCGACCGAGTCCGGCTCACCACCAGCCTGCAGGCGCTGGCACACGTCGATCTCGACAACGGCGCCGAGGTCTACTGGGCGACCCGGCTCACCTTGTGCTCCGAGCCCGATGACCTGCCCCGTTTCGACGCGCTGTTCGACGTGTGGTTCCGGGGCCGGCTGCCGAGCCCGTCCCAGCCGTCCCAGCCCGCCAGTCCGCAGGTGATCATGGTGGCGCCGG